>JAIBJN010000014.1 GCA_020029595.1 Actinomycetota bacterium
CGCCCGTACTCCGCCGCCTGGGTCCCGCTCGCCACGGCGGCGTTCAGGAGTCGCGCACCGTCGAGATGGACGGCGAGGCCGTGGCTCCGCGCCTCGGCGACCACGGCGCGGACCTGCCCGAGCGGCCAGACGCGCCCGCCGCCGCCGTTGTGCGTGTTCTCCAGGCAGAGGAGGCGGGTCGGAGCCATGTGGAGGTCGGCGCTCGGGTTCACGACCTCCCGCACTTGCTCGACCGTGAAGCGCCCGTCCGCGGCCTGGATCGACTTCATGACGAGGCCGGAATGGACGGCGGGACCGCCGAGCTCGTAGCGGAAGATGTGCGCGAGGGCCTCGGCAACGACCTCGTCGCCGGGCTCTGTGAGAGCCCGAAGCGCGATCTGGTTCGCCATCGTCGCCGTCGGGACGAAGACTGCCTCCTCCTGGCCGAGCAGCACCGCGCCGCGCTCTTCGAGCGCGATCACGGTCGGGTCCTCGCGCTTCTGCTCGTCGCCGACCACCGCCTCGGCGATCGCGCGGCGCATCGCGGCGGTGGGCTGCGTGAGCGTGTCCGAGCGCAGGTCGATCACGTCCATCAGGCTACCGTGTGCCGGTCATGGATCTCGACCTCCTCCAAGGAGCCGCAGACGCGCGCGGCGAGCCCGGCTATCGGGCCGCCCAGGTCTGGGAATGGGCGGCGCGGGGCGCCGGCGGCTACGACGAGATGACGAACCTCCCCGCGTCCCTCCGGGACGAGCTCGCGGTCGCCGTGCCCTTCTCCACCCTGACGCTCGAGGAGGAGGCGCGCTCGCGCGACGGGACGGTGAAGGCGCTCTTTCGCACGGCCGACGGGCACCCGGTCGAGGCGGTCCTCATGCGCTACCGCGACGGCCGGCGCTCGCTCTGCCTCTCCTCCCAGTCGGGTTGCCCGCTCACGTGCACGTTCTGCGCCACCGGGGCGATGCGGTTCGGCCGGAACCTGACAGCCTGGGAGATTCTCGACCAGGCCCTCCACTTCCGCCGAAGCGGGGAGCTGAACCACGCCGTCTTCATGGGCATGGGCGAGCCGATGCTCAATCTCGACAACGTCCTCTCTGCCGCACGGCGCCTCCCCGACATCGGCATCACGCACAGGCGGACGACCGTCTCGACCGTCGGATGGCTGCCCGGGCTCCGGCGCTTCGTGGACGACGTCGAGGAGCCAATCCGCCTCGCGCTCTCCCTGCACGCGGCCGACGGCGCGCTCCGCTCCGAGCTCATGCCCGTCAACGACCGCCACCCGCTCGACGACGTGCTCGCCGAGTGCCGCCGGTACGTCGCCCTGCGAGGGCGGAAGGTCTTCGTCGAGTACGTCATGCTCGCCGGCGTCAACGACCGGGCCGAGCAGGCCCGCGCGCTTGCGCGCCTCCTCGGCCCGAAGACGTTCAAAGTGAACCTGATCCCGTACAACCCGACGGGGCGCTTCGAGGGCTCCTCGCGGAAGGCAATCGCGGCCTTCCGGGAAGCCCTGCTCGTGGCGGGCCTGCCGGCCACCGTGCGGCTCACCCGCGGCCGGGACATTGATGCCGCCTGCGGCCAGCTGGCGGCCGCGAGGTGACGGGTATCCGAGTCCCGGCCCTGGGGCTAGCCGGCGGAGAGCTGCTGGACGAGCGCCGCGTGGCCGCCCTCGCGGGCAAAGTCGGCGGCGGTCCGACCGTCGTCGGCGGCGATCGTCGGGTCGGCGCCGTGCGCGAGGAGCAGCGCGACGACGGGCTCGTCCCCGTGCTGCGCGGCCGCGTGCAGCGGCGTGAAGCCGCCCTCATGCCGGGCGTTGGGATTGGCACCGCGCTCGACCAGGAGCGCGGCGGTCTCCTCCTCGCGGGCGGCGACGGCGCTCTGGAGCGGCGTCACCCGCAGTTCCTCGTTGCGGGCGACCACGTCGACGGGCGCGCCCCGCTCGACCAGGAGGCGCGCGGTCTCGGGCTGCCGGAAGAAGGCCGCGAGGTGGAGCGGCGTGAATCCGTCCTCTGCCCAGGCCTCGACGAGATCGGGATCCGCGTCGAGCAGCTCGCGGACGCGCTCGGTCCTCCCGACGGCGGCGGCCTCGAAGACGTCAAGCTCCGGGTCGCTCGCCAGGAGCTCGGCGACGCGCTCCTCATCGGCGCGGTAGACGGCTGCGAGCAGCTCACTCAAGGAACGTGTCCTCGTCCGCGTACTGCGGCGCGCAGCAGCAGTGGAAGCGGAGCTGGCCGCTCTCGTCCGCCCGGATCTCGTGCCACGCGCGCGGGGGGATCAAGATCGCGTCGTTCGGACCCACCCGGCGCCGTTCCTCGTCGACCTCCATCTCGCCCGCGCCTTCCAGCACCACGTAGATCTCCTCCGTCGACCGTCGTGAACGCCTGCGGGTGATCGCGGCTCCGAACTTCCATCACGCCTCCTCTCGAACCTTGTCGAGCTCCGCCCGGCAGGCGGCGCGACACGCGTTGTCCGGGGCCGCCTCAGCGGCGTCACGAAGCGCGTCGAGTGTCGCCTCCGTCCCGAGTATTCGGGCCGCCGCGGCAAGTGCGGGAAGGTCGTCATGGTCGTGACCGCGCAGCCCGGCGACGACGGCCGTCTCGTTACCCCTGAGGACGTGCGACGCCGCCAGAGCCGCGCTCCGCTCGTCCGGCAGCTCCGCCGTCTCGGCACGCTCCTCGATGACGCCGAGCGAGGCGCCGTCGCCGACTTGGGCGAGCGCCCAGGCGGCCGCGATCCGCTCGGCCGCGTCGGCGGAGTGCAAGCGCCGACGCAGATCGGGCACGACCGCCCGCGCGGCCTCCGGACCGAGCTCGAGAAGCGCAGCGAGGGCAGCGTCGCGAACCTCGCGATCGCGGTCGCGCGTCAGCGAGAGGACGAGCCGCTCCCCGCCGTCCCCCAGGATCTCCGCCGCCGCGCCGGGAACCCAGGCGCGGACGCGGCGGCTCTCGTGGCGCGAGAGCTCGTCGAGGACGAGCGCGGCTCTTCCGGGCTCGTCTCGAAGAACATTCGTCTCCCGCTCGACCTCAGCTTCTCCCTCCGGCCCGGCCTCGAGCGCAGCGGCGATGGTGTCCGCCCGGTCATCCCGCCACAGGCGCTCGAGACGGGCCAACGTGCGTCGCGTCCAGCCCTTCTCCGCAAAGCGGCGACGGACCGCCTCCTGGAAGTCCTCCTCGTCCGCGGCGCGCTCGAGCAGCACCTGCTGCAGGAGCGGCCGCCCCTCGGGCCCGAGCTCCTCGGCCAGGCGCTCGACGGCCGACACGAACGTGTCTCCCTCGTGGGCCTCGGCGAGCGCGTCCACACGCGCACCGATCTGCTCCTTGGCTGCGGTCACGCGCCTTTCTGCACCTCGACCGCTTTGCCCTCGGCCGGGGCCTGCCCAAGGTCGGGATGCTGCTCGAACCCGTACTTGACGACCGCGCGCTTGGCCGCCTTCACCTCGTCGAGCCGGCGCACGGGCCGCCGATGCGGGGCGTCCCTGATGATCGCCGGGGCGGACGCGGCCTCGGCCGCGATTGCCCGCAGCGCGTCCACGAACGCGTCCAGCGTCTCCTTCGCCTCGGTCTCCGTCGGCTCGATCATGAGCGCCTCGGGAACGATGAGCGGGAAGTAGATCGTCGGCGGATGGACCCCGTAGTCCATGAGCCGCTTCGCCACGTCGAGGGCCGTGATCCCGTGCACCCGCTTGAGGTTCCGCGCCGAGAGCACAAACTCATGCATGCACAGTCGGTCGAACGGGAGGTCGTAGACGTCCTTGAGCCTCGCGAGCAGGTAGTTCGCGTTCAGAACGGCCGCCTCGGACATTTCGCGCAGCCCCGGCCCGTACGAGCGAATGAAGGCGTACGAGCGCACGAAGACGCCGAACGGGCCGCAGAAGCCGCGGACCTTTCCGATCGTCTGCGGCCGGTCGTAGTCGAGCCGGAACGCGTCGCTCTCCCGGACGATCGCCGGCACCGGCAGAAACGGTTCGAGGACGTCGCGCACCGCGATCGGACCGCCCCCGGGCCCGCCGCCACCGTGCGGCTGCGAGAACGTCTTGTGCAGATTGATGTGGACGATGTCGAAGCCCATGTCGCCGGGCCGCGAGATCCCGCAGACGGCGTTCAGGTTCGCGCCGTCGTAGTAGAGGAGCGCGCCGGCGTCGTGGAAGATCGCGGACACCTCCTCGATGTGCTCGTCGAAAAGGCCGAGGGTGGATGGGTTCGTGAGCATGAGGCCCGCCGTCCGCTCGTCGACCTTTGCCCGCAGGTCGGCGAGGTCGAGGTTGCCACGGTCGTCGGTCCCCACCCTCTGGAGCTCGAACCCGGCCATGGCGACGCTGGCCGGATTCGTGCCGTGGGCCGTGTCCGCCGTCATGACGACGCGCCGTTGGTCGGCCTCGCCGCGATCGGCGAAGTACACGCGCATGAGCATGAGGCCCGTGAGCTCGCCCTGCGAGCCCGCAGCGGGCTGGAGCGAGACTGCGTGCAGCCCGCAGACCTCGGCGAGGATCTCCTGGAGCCGCCACATGAGCTCGAGCGCCCCTTGCGAGGCCTCTTCCTCCTGGTAGGGATGGAGATCGCGGAAGCCGGGGAGGCTGACCACCCGCTCGTTCACCCGCGGGTTGTGCTTCATCGTGCAGGAGCCGAGGGGGTAGAAGCCGGTATCGACGCCGAAGTTTCGGTCGGCGAGGGCCGTGAAGTGACGAACCAGGTCGGGCTCGGAGATCTCGGGCAGGCGCGGCGGCGTGCGGCGCCGGAGCTCCTCCGGCACGTCGGCCTTCGGGAGCTCGTAACGCGGCAGCGACCCAGCCCGGCGCCCGGGCTTGGACTTCTCGAAGATGAGCTTCACCGCGTCACCTCGCCGAGGACATCGGCCAACCGGTCGATCTCCGCCGGCGTGCGCTTCTCCGTGACGGCGACGAGGAGCGCGTCGTCAAGCCCCGCGTAGTCGCGCCCGAGCGCGTAGCCCGGATGGACGCCCCCGGCGCGCGCCTCGCGCACGACCTCTTTCGCGCTCCGTCCGACGCGAACGGCAAACTCCTTGAACGTTGTCTGCTCCGGAAACACCAGCGGGAGCCCGAGCCGGTCCTTGGCGTACTCGCCGAGGGCCATGCAGGTCTCCCCCAGCTCGCGGAGGCCCTGCGGACCCAGCCAGGAGAGGTGGACGAGGCCGGCAAGTGCCAGAAGCGTCTGGTTCGTTGTGATGTTCGACGTCGCCTTCTCTCGCCGGATGTGCTGCTCACGCGTCTGCAGGGTCAGGACATAGCCGCGCTCACCCCGAAGGTCCGTCGTCTCGCCGACGATCCGTCCCGGCATTCGGCGGATGAAGTCCGAACGCGCGGCGATGAACCCGTAGTGCGGACCGCCGTACGCCTGGTAGTTCCCTGCGCTCTGGCCTTCCCCGATCGCAAGCGCGCACCCGTACGCTCCGGGCGCCTCGAGCACCCCCAGGGAGGCGAGATCCGCATGCGCCACCGGAAGCGCCCCGGCGTCATTCGCGGCAGCGGCCAGATCGGGCGCGGGCTCGAGGCAGCCGAAGAAGTTCGGCTGCTGGAAGATGACGCACGCCGCGTCGGCGGAGGCCTCGCGAAGCTCGTCCGGATCGGTGACGCCGCCGTGGTGAGGAACCTCGACGACCTCCAGGCCGAAGCCGGGGGCATAGGTCTTCACGACCTGGCGCACCTGCGGGTTGAGCGTCTCGCAGAGGACGACCCTCTCGCGGCCGGTCGCGTGCTTGGCGACGAAGCAGGCGTCGGCGGCGACGGTGGTTCCGTCGTAGCCGGAGGCGTTGGACACGTCCATTCCCGTCAGCTCGCAGATCACCGTCTGGTACTCGAAGATCGCCTGGAGGACTCCCTGGCTCATCTCCGGCTGGTACGGCGTGTAGGCGGTCAAGAACTCTCCGCGTGAGAGGACCGCGTCGACCACCGCGGGCACGTAGTGGTCGTAGATACCAGCGCCCAGGAAGGACAGCTCCTTCCCGGCGTCGACGTTCCGTGCGGCGAGCTCGCTCAGATGGGCGACGAGCTCGGGCTCTGACAGAGCGGGCTCGAGGTCGAGCTCGCGGCGGAAGCGAACACCCTCGGGAATGTCGCGGAAGAGCTCGTCCACCGAGGCGACGCCCACGGCGGCCAGCATGGCCTCGCGGTCCGCGTCGGTCAGTGAAAGATAGCCCACCGGCCGCTCACTGCTCCTCGAGGAGCTTCCGGTAGGCCTCCGAGTCCAAGAGCTCGTCCACCTCGTCCGGGCTCGACAGGCGGATGCGCACAAGCCAGCCCTCCTCGTAGGGGTTGGCGTTGATCGTCTCCGGCTCGTCGACAGCCTTCGCGTTGATCTCGACCACCTCGCCCGACAGCGGGGCGATCACCTCGGAGACCGCCTTCACCGACTCGACCTCGCCGTAGCTCTCGTCCTTGGCAACCGACGACCCTTCCTCGGGCGGCTCGAAGTGAACGAGCTCGCCGAGCGCGTCCTGCGCGTACCACGTGATCCCGAGTGTCGCGGTGTCGCCCTCGATGCGAGCCCAGTCGTGCTCGGCGTGGTATCGGAGGTCGTCGGGGTAGCTCTCTTCCGCAGCCACTAGCGCTCCTCTCGCTTGTAGAACGGCTTCGGGACGATACGCGCCCGGCGTAGCCGACCGCGCAGGTCGATCGTGATCTCCGTGCCCGGGTCCGCGAGCCTCGCCGCCACGTACCCGAGCGCGATCCCGATCCCGAGCGTCGGGGAGAGCGTGCCCGAGGTAACCTCGCCCCCCTCGGCTATCGCCATGCCGGCGCGGGGAATGCCGGCATCCTCCATGACAAAGGCGACCAGCTTCTCCTCGGGGCCCTCGTCCTTCTGGCGGCGGAGCCTCTCCACGCCAGGAAAGTCCTTGGCAAGCGCGCAGGCCCAGCCGAGCCCGGCCTCGATCGGCGTGCGCTCGGGCGAGATGTCGTTTCCGTGGAGCGGATAGCAGACCTCGAGGCGAAGCGTGTCGCGTGCGCCGAGGCCACACGGTGCGATCCCGCGCTCGAGAATCGCATCCCAGAGGCGGGGCGCGTCTTCTGGAACGCAGCCGAGCTCGCAGCCTCGCTCCCCGGTGTAACCGGTCCCGGCGACGAAGCACCGAACTCCGAGGACGTCGACGCCCTCTCGGAAGGTAAACGGCTCGATCTCGACCTCCAGCCGCTCGAGCGCCTCCGGGCCCTGGACCGCAAGCAGCGCCCACCCGTTCGACACGTTCTCGGCCTCGGGAAGCGCACCGTCATCGACATCGACGTTTCCGGCGTTGACGACGAGCAGGTAGTCGTCGCGCTCCCGCCGGTAGGCGATGAGGTCGTCGACGATCCCGCCCCTGTCGTTTGTGAGGAGCGTGTATTGCGCCTGCCCCGACTCGATTCGGTCGAGGTCGTTCGAGAGACGCGCCTGCAGGTATTCGCGCGCGCCCTCGCCGACCATCCGCAGCTCGCCCATGTGGGACACGTCGAAGACCCCGGCGCTCGTCCGCACCGCCCGGTGCTCCTCGCCGATGCCGGCGTACTGGACCGGCATCTCCCAACCGGCAAAGGGAACGAGGCGCGCGCCGAGTGCGGCATGTCGCTCGTACAGAGGCGTGCGCCGGAGCGTCTGCACCGGGCCGGAATCCTACCGTCAGAACCCGCTCCAGGGGCCGCCCGCGGGCCTCCCTCCGCTTCGAGCGTAGCGAGGAAAGGCGCACCCGTGGCGCGCGGACCGTGCCGGGAATCAGACGAGCTCGAACCGGGCGGTGAAGTGGCGCAGCACCGGGGCCTCGTAGGTGATTCGAAGCCCCTTGATCGACGCCCCGTCCGCGAGCACCTCCGCGCCGCCGCGCCGGCGGCGTGCTCGAGCTGCCGCGACGTATAGACCCGCCGCGGCACCGCCAGCCGGGCGGATCGGCTCGACCATCTTGATCCGGAACGGCTCGCGAGCGGCGCGCGTGCGCCCTGCTTTCTACAGGGCGGACGCTCTCGGCGGGCGGACTACGAGCGGCGCAGGAAGGACGGCACCTCGAGCACGCCCGAGGGCACGTCGAAACCCTCGGCCGTCGGCTCACGCTCGCCGCTCGTCTCGTCGTACTCCCGCCGCTCGCGGCGATAGGCCTTGTCGAAGCCGGTCGCGATCACCGTGACGCGCACCCGCCCGCTCATCGCTTCGTCGATGACCGCGCCGAAGATGACGTTCGCGTTCAGGTCGGACGCGCCCGTCACGACCTCGGCCGCCTCGTTCACCTCGAACAAGCCGAGATCAGGCCCGCCGGTGATGTTGAGGAGCACACCGGTCGCACCGGCCACCGACGCCTCGAGAAGCGGTGAGGAGACGGCGGCTCGGGCGGCTTCCGCGGCGCGGCTCTCGCCCTCGGCCTCTCCGATGCCCATGAGTGCGGAGCCGGCGTCCGTCATGATCGTGCGCACGTCGGCGAAGTCGAGGTTGACGAGACCCGGGATCGTGATCAGGTCGGTGATCCCCTGCACGCCCTGGCGGAGCACTTCGTCCGCCATCCGGAAGGCGTCCACGACCGATGTCTGCTTCTCGACGACCTGAAGCAGGCGATCGTTCGGGATGATGATCAGCGTGTCGACCTGGTCGCGCAGCTTGCCGATGCCGGACTGAGCCTGCTCGGCGCGCCTGCCGCCCTCGAAGCCGAACGGTCGCGTGACGACGCCGACGGTCAAGGCGCGGATTTCCCGGGCGATCTCCGCGATGACCGGCGCGGCGCCCGTACCCGTGCCGCCGCCCTCGCCCGCGGTGACGAAGACCATGTCGGCGCCCTTGAGCGCCTCCTTCAGCTCGTCCCGCGTCTCCATCGCGGCCTCGTAGCCCTTCTCCGGATCCGCGCCCGCGCCGAGCCCGCGCGTCGCGGCCGCGCCGATGTGAATCTTCTGATCGGCCTCCACCATCAGGAGCGCCTGGGCGTCCGTGTTCACGGCGATGAACTCGCAGCCTCGGAGGCCGGCTTCGACCATCCTGTTGACCGCGTTCGAGCCGCCGCCGCCGACCCCGACGACCTTGATGACGGCCAGGTAATTGCCCGATTGATCTCTCACTGTGATCCTCTCCGTGACACGCCGAGCTTAAGCTCAGCTTGAGCGTCCGGCTGAGGGTACGTCCCGCACTTCGGGTTGTCAAATGCCGATTTGCAGCACGTTTCCACCCATAGTCTCACCCTCAACTTGAGAGTCGAGACTCGTGCCTCCGACGGGCCGCTCCGGCACTGCGACGTCGAGGTAGGCGAGCTCAGCCAGCTCCATTGCGCTCAGAGTCTCCAGTACCCGGCCCGCGACGGCGAGCTTGAGCGCAAGCGCGCCCCGCCTTCCGAGGCGCAGCTCGGTCCCTCCCACGAGGACGAGGGTCACGGCCTCGTCCTGCACCCGCGCGGCCTGAACCCGCAGCGGAAAGTCCTCGGGCACGCGGCGGAGCGCCTCGAGCGCGAGTCGGACGTTCGCGGCCTCGACAGTGGCACCCGGGGCGAGGTGCGTCTCCGTGGCCGTCCAGATGGAGGCTCGGATCGAGAACGTCCCCGGATCGACCTGGCGGATGACGCGTCCGCCGTCGGAGACAAGCCAGGCCTGGCCCCCCCTTCGCA
This sequence comes from Actinomycetota bacterium, assembly GCA_020029595.1. Taxonomy (GTDB): domain Bacteria; phylum Actinomycetota; class Thermoleophilia; order Gaiellales; family Gaiellaceae; genus JAIBJN01. Next base: position 9,535 of record JAIBJN010000014.1, read on the forward strand.
CGACGGCAAGGGGGCGCTCGGGGGCGACGACGATGCGGAGTGTGTGCGGGAAGGCACGGTCGATCTGGAGGGAACGCACGGTCGGCAGGGCCTCCAGGCGCCGGCGGAGCTCCTCTCGGTCGAGCGCCACGAGGCTCTCCCCCATGAACGCCTCCGTCGCCTCCCGCACCGACGCGCGCGCGGCCGGCGGCGCGCCGGTCACCTCGAGATCGCGGAGGGCGAAAAGGGGGGTCAGGCGGGCGGCGAGGTAGAGGAGGACGATGACTCCGAAAACGACGGCCGCGAGGGCCGCCGCGCGCGCCGAGGGGGCGCGCAGGCGCGGGCGAAACCCGTTTGCGGGCACGAGAGCAAGGTGCGGTCGCCGGACCACGGGATCGAGTTCGCCGCCGGACGACGCGGTCCTACTCCGAGATGCTAGGTCTCGAGCGGCGGGACCTCGATCGGCCCGAGCAGCTGCACCTCGGTTTCGAGCGCGACGCCGAATTGCTCGCGGGCTCGGCGCCGCGCCTCGGCGATGAGCGCGATTGCGTCGGTGGAACGGGCGTCGCCCGCGTTCTCGACGAAGTTCGCATGCTTCGGCGAGATCTGCGCGCCGCCGATGCGGAAGCCGCGCAGGCCGCACGCCTCGAGCATCCGACCGGCCGTCAGCTCGTGCTCGGGATTCTTGAAGACGCTCCCGAACGTCCGTCTGTTCGTCGGCTGGGCGGCCTTGCGCTGCGCCTGCATCGTCACGACCGCTTTCCTGATCTCCCCAAGAGGCCGCGGCGTCAGCCTCAGCTCCGCGCGGGCGACCACCTGGCCGTGCCGGAGGCCCGACGCGCGGTAGCGGAGCCCGAGGTCTTCGGGAGTGCACCACCGAGTTCCCTCGGCTTCGGCGACGAGCGCGCGCTCGAGGACGCCGGCGAGGTCTCCGCCGTACGCGCCGGCATTCATCCAGACGCCGCCGCCCACGGTTCCGGGGATCGCGCAGACGAACTCGAGGCCTCCGAGCTCGGCCACCCGGGCTCGGTGGAGGCACACCGCGAGCGTCGCTCCGCCGCCGGCCACGAGCCTTTCGCCCTCGGCCTCAGCAGAGGCAAGATCGCCGGTGAGCTTGAGAGCGAGTCCCGGAAAGCCCTCGTCCGCGACGAGGAGGTTCGAGCCCAGACCAACGACCGCGACGAGAAGACCCTCGGCCTGGGCCCACGCCAGCCGCCCGACGAGATCCTCTACCGTCGCCGGCGATGCGAACCACCGCGCCGGCCCTCCGGTTCCGAGGGTCGTGTAGCGAGTGAGCGAGACGCGCTCCTTCACGCCTCCAACGCTTCCCGCAGGAGAGGGATCGCTGCGTCGACATTCCCGGCGCCGACCGTGACCAGGAGCCCGCCCGGGCGTGTGAGCGAGGCGGCGAGGCTAGCTGCGTCGGCGAGCGACGGCGCCCAGCCGATCGGCATCCCGGGCCGAGTCTCGGCGAGCCTGTCCGCCACGAGCTTGCCGCTCACTCCCGCGACCGGCTCCTCGCGGGCGGCGTAGATCTCCGTGACGACCGCGGCGTCCGCCGCGGCCAGAGCCTCCCCGAGCTCCCGCCCGAGATGGATCGTGCGCGAGTAGAGATGGGGTTGGAAGAGGATGACCAGTCGCTCCTCCCCGGCGAGCGAGCGTGCCGCGGCGATCGTGGCTGAGACCTCGGCCGGATGGTGGGCGTAGTCGTCGAGAAGCCGCACGCCGCCGGCCTCGCCGTGCGCCTCGAGCCGCCGGCCGACCCCGCGGAAGCCGACGAGCGCGCGCGCGGCCGCTTCGCGCTCGAAGCCGACCAGCTCGACGGCGGCCAGCGCGCAGGCCGCGTTCAAACGGTTGTGCTCGCCGGGGACGCCCAGCTCGAGATCGACGGGTCCGTGCCTCCTGCCCCACACGACGCGGCCCTCGGGGAGGCCGGCCACCCAGAGCTGGAAACGCTCCTCGAGCTCGGCCGCCGAGGCGAAGGTCGCGTGGTGGTCGAGCTCGACGTTCGTGACGACCGCGACATCGGCGGGGAGCTCGAACACCGTTCCGTCGGACTCGTCGCCCTCGACGACGAGCCAGCCGCTGCCCGCGCGCGCGTTGCCTCCGAGCTGCGGTACGTCACCGCCGATGAGGAAGGACGGGTCGTCGCCGAGGCTGTCGAGACAGTACGCGATCATCGCGGCGGTGGTCGTCTTCCCGTGCGCGCCGGCGACCACGATCGAGGGCCGGAGGGCGACGAGCTCCGAGAGGAAGTCGGCCCGGCTTCGCCCCGGCACGAGACCCGCGTAGGCCGTGGAGACGACGACTTCGGCGCTCGCGGGCGACTGCGGTGGCTGCGGAGACACGGTGACGGGGATGCCCGCGTCGCGCACGTGGGCAAGGTAGGGCGTCTCGTTTCGGTCCCAGCCGGACACGTCCGCTCCCCACGCCTTCGCCACGACGGCATAGCCCGAAAGCCCGGCGCCGCCGATCCCGGCGAACCACAGACAACGGCCCTCAAGCTCGGGCAAGCGCAATCAGCTCCTCCGCGACGACGTCGGCCGCGTCCGGCTTTGCGAGCGCCAGCATCGCCGCTCCCATCCGGGCGAGGCGCGCCGGGTCGGCCAACAGGTCGTCCACCTGCCGCCGGAGGTCGAGCTCGGCCTCGGGAACGACCACAGCGCCCCCGCCGCGCTCGAAGTAGCGGGCGTTCTTCGCCTGGTGGTCGGCGGTGGCGTGCGGGTAGGGCACGAGCAGCGCCGGCTTCCCCGCAGCGGCCACCTCCCACACCGAGCCTCCTGCACGGGCGACGACCAGGTCGGCCGCGGCGAGGGCCGCGCCGAACTCCTCCGTGAAGGCGAGCAGCCGGTAATCCTCCCGTCGCGGCCACCGCTCGAGGTCCGGGAAGTCGCGCTCGCCCGCAAGGTGCAGGACGGCGGGCCCCTCCCCGGCGAAGGCCTCGAATGCGGCCTCGTTGAGACTCCGGGCGCCCTGACTTCCTCCGAAGACGAGCACGACCGGGCCTTCGGCGGGCAGCTCGAAGGCGTGCCGAGCGGCCGCCTCTGCGGGCGGGCGCGAGCGCGCGGGGATCGGCCGCCCGACGACGCGGTACTTCGGCCCCTCGAGGCCCTCGAGCGGAAATGCGCAATAAACGCGCTCTGCGAACGGGGCGGCCAGCCGGTTGGCGAGGCCCAGATGGGCGTCGGCCTCGGTCAGCGCCGCAGGGATCCGCAGGATTCCGGCGGCCAACACCATGGGCCCGCCGACATAGCCACCCGCGCCGAGGACGACATCTGGACGGCGACGACGGAGGATTCGCAGGGCCGCGGCCGGCGCGAAGGCGTCCCGGACGAGCGCGCTCGCCAGCCGGAGGCTGGCCTCTCGCGGGATCCCCTCCACCCCGAACCCGTCGAACTCGAGGCCGGCCGAGCGGGCGAGCCGCTCCTCGACGGAGTCAGGCCGACCGGCGAGCCTGACGGGCGCGCCGCGACTCAGCAGCGACTCGGCGACCGCGAGCGCGGGAAGGACGTGGCCGGCGGTCCCTCCGGCGGCGATCAGGCAGCTCGGCATGTGATTTGGCGGCATGGTTGACGGCGATGTTAAGGAGGATGCCCACGGAGGCGAGGCCGACGATGAGGCTCGAGCCGCCGTAGGAGACGAACGGAAGCGGAATGCCGGTGAGCGGCGCCAGCCCCATGACCGCGCTCACGTTGACCGCGGCTTGGCCGCAGACGAGCGCCGTGATCCCCGCCGCCAGCAGCTTGCCGAAGGGGTCGCGGCAGGCGAGCGCCACGTTGAAGCCCGCGTACCCGAAGACCACGAAGGCGCCGAGGACGCCGAGCGCGCCGAGCAACCCGAGCTCTTCGCCGACGATGGCGAAGATCATGTCCGTCGAGGCTTCCGGCAGGTAGTAGACCTTCTGGACGCTCTCGCCCAGACCGACCCCGAAGAAGCCTCCCGAGCCGAGCGCGAGCATCGCCTGCACGCTCTGAAACCCCGCCCCCTCGGGATCCTGCCACGGGTCGAGGAAGCTTAGGATGCGCTCCCGGCGATACGGCTCGAGCCAGATGGCGGCGAGCACGAGCGAGATTCCGACGGTCCCAGCGCCGACGAGCGTCGAGGCGCGCGTCCCCGCGACGACGAGGACCGCGCCGGCCATGACCGCGATCGCGATGGTCGTTCCCAGGTCGGGCTCCAGGAGGATGAACGCGAACGCCGTTCCGAAGACCATTCCGATCGGGCGCAGCAGCTCGCCCAGTGACCGGGGAGCGGGACGCCGCGCCAGGTAGGCGGCGAGCCAGAGCGCGAGCGCGAGCTTGGCAAGCTCCGAGGGCTGGAGGGTCGCCGGCCCCACCGTGAGCCAGCGCTTGGCGCCGTTGACGGGCGTCCCGAGGACGAGCACGGCGACGAGCAGGCCGAAGCTGGTGAGCAGGAGCGGGGCGACGGCGAAGCGGAGGCGGCGGTAGTCGGTCCGGGAGAGGAGCGCGAGGGCGACGACCCCGACGAGCGCGTAGGCCGCCTGACGCTTCAGGTAGTAGGCGGGGTCGTCCGCAGCGAGCGCGGCCCGGGCGGAGCTCGCGCTGTACACCATGACGAGGCCGAACGCGACGAGCCCGAGCGTGACGAGGACGAGCAGGTGGTACTCAGGGCCGCTTCCGCCGCGCCGCCTCACAACGCCTTCACGAGCTGGCGGAACCTCTCCCCTCGCTCCTCGAAGTCCGCGAACTGGTCGTAGCTCGCGCACGCGGGCGAGAGCAGCACGACGTCGCCGGGCTCGGCGTCGGCGCGCGCGTCCGCGACCGCCCGCTCGAGGTCGCCCGAGTGCTCGAACCGGACGCCCTCGGACGCGAGAGCCTCGGCGATCTCGTCCGCGGACTCGCCGATGAGGTAGGCGCGCGAGACTCCGGCCTCGCGGGCGCGGCGGGCAAGGCCGCCGAAGGACGTGCCCTTGCGGCTCCCGCCGAGGATGACGCGGAGCCCGGGCGGGTAGGCGCCGAGGGCGCCCTCGGCGGCCTCCGGATTCGTCGCCTTCGAGTCGTTGACCCAGCGGACCCCGTCGACCTCGCGGACGAGCTCGAGACGATGCGGGAGGCCGGCGAACGTCCGTAGCGCCGTCGCGATCGCCGCGTCGGAGATCCCCACCGCCCTTGCTGCGGCGGTTGCGGCCGCTGCGTTCTCACGGTTGTGCCCCCCGGGGAGGCGCGGTTCGGCGGGGAGCGGGTCGTCGCCGGCGAACTCGATGCGCTGCCCGCTTCCGGGCACAGGCGCGAAGCCGCGCGGGACGACCGCGACGTCACCCGGGCCCTGATTCTCGAAGATGCGGAGCTTCGCGGCTCGGTACGCGTCGAGCTCGCCGTGGCGGTCGAGGTGGTCGGGCGTCAGGTTGAGCAGCACGGCGACGCGCGGCCGGAACGCGTCGATGTCCTCGAGCTGGAAGCTTGACAGCTCGCAGACGATCCACGCGTCGTCGCCGATCGCGCCGTCCAGGCCGGTGAGCGGGCGGCCGACATTCCCGGCGACGGCCACCGGCCGCTCGGCCGCGCGGAACACCTCACCGAGGAGCTCGCTCGTCGTCGTCTTCCCGTTCGTACCCGTCACGCCGAGCACGGGGTTCGGGAGAAGGCGTGAGCCGAGCTCGACCTCGCTCCACACGGTCACTCCGCGCGAGCGCGCGGCGGCCGCGAGGGGTGCCTCGCTCGGAACTCCGGGGCTCTTCACCAGCAGGTCCACGCCATCGAGGAGCGCGGGGTCCTCCGCGCCGAGGACGACTTCGACGCCGCGCTCCCGAAGCCTCCCGGCGTCGAGCTCCTGATCCCGGTCGACGCCGACGACCCGAACGCCCCGGCGGGCGAGCGCGAGCGCCGCCGCCTGGCCCGAGCGCGCGAGGCCGAGAACGACTGCCTTCTCAGGAAGCGAATTCAGAGGCGTAGCGGTAATAGAGCACGAAGCCGCAGGCGCAGAGGATCGCGGTGACGATCCAGAAGCGCACCATGATCCGGGTCTCGGACCAGGCCTTCATCTCGAAGTGGTGATGCAGCGGGGCCATGAGCAGGACGCGCCGGCCGAACCGCTTGAAGCTCACGACCTGGATGATCACGGAGAGCGCCTCGATGACGAAGATCCCGCCGATGAGGATGAGGAGGGACTCCGTCTTCGTCATGATCGCGAAGGCCGCGAGAGCGCCGCCAAGGCCCATCGATCCCGTGTCCCCCATGAAGACCTGCGCGGGGAAGGCGTTGTACCAGAGGAACCCGATCGAGGCTCCGACGAGGCTTGCGCCCAGGATGGCGAGGTCGAGGTCGACCTGATCGGCTCTCCCGATGGCGCGGATGGACGCGAGCGCGGCGACGAGGCTCATCGCCGTGTAGGTGAGGATGGAGATCGTCGTCGTCCCGGCGGCCAGGCCGTCGATCCCGTCGGTGAGGTTCACGCCGTTGGCGGCGCCGGCGATGATGACGAAGAGGAGCACGTACCAGCCCCACGAGAGTGGCAGGTCGACGCCGAGCAACGGAAGGTAGACGTCGGTCGTCAGCGGGTCGTCGAGCCCGCGGGTCGCCACGACGGCGACGACGACCGTGATCGCGCCGAGCCAGAGGAGCTTCCAGCGGCCGGCGAGGCCGAGCGAGCGCCGGCGCGAGACCTTCGTCCAGTCGTCCACGAACCCGATCGCGGCGCAGCCGAGCGTGACGAAGAAGGCGGTGACGGCCGGCAGCGTCCGCCCGGAGAAGATGAGGAAGGGGATCGCCATCGAGATCATGATCAGGAGGCCGCCCATGGCCGGCGTCCCCTGCTTGACGACGTGACCCTTCGGACCCTCCTCCCGGATCTGCTGTCCGAACTCGTTCTTGCGCAGGAAGTCGATGAACTTGGGGCCTGAGAGAATGGAGATGACCATCGCCAGCACGCCCGCGAGCAGGACCTCGACCATAGATGGAGCCTAAGGTTAGAGGGGGCTCAGGCCGGGACGACCGCCACAGCCTCGGCGATGAGCTCGAGGCCCATGGCCCGCGAGCCCTTCACGAGGACACAGTCGCCGGGTTGGAGGACGGTCCGGAGGGCGGCGAGCCCCTGTTCGACGCTCGCAGCCCAGCGCGTGACGGGAACGCCGCGCGCTCCCTGGATGTAGTTGCGGGCGAGAGGCCCGACGGCGACGAGCACCTCGACCCCGGCCCGGGCGGCGGCCGCCCCGACGTCGCGGTGATAGGCGGGCGCGCCGGGCCCGAGTTCCGCCATGTCGCCGAGCACGGCGACCTTGCGGCAGTCACCGCCCCGGTCGCGCAGGTGCTCGAGCGCCGCCGCCATCGAGAGCGGGTTCGCGTTGTAGCAATCGTTCACCAGAACCCCGCCGCCTGGGAGCGGAACCTCCTCGCCGCGGAGGCGCGAGAGCGTCACCTGCCGGGCGCCCCTCTGCGCCTTTCCGAGCGGAAGGTCGAGGGCGTGATACGCGGCCAGGGCTGCGAGGGCGTTGGTCGCGTTGTAGCGCGAGCCGAAGCTGAACTCGAGCGTGAGCGGGCGGCCGAAAGCCTCGACGCGGATGCGCGAGCCGCCTTCGCGCGCGGCGAAGTAGCTCAGCCTGACGTCACCGCCGTCCCCGAAGCGAAAGACGCGGATGTCACCGCGCGCGAGGTACGGCTCGAGGTAGGCCTCGCCCGCCGGGACGACGGCCGCACCGCCCGGCGGCAGGCTCTCGATCAGCTCCGCCTTCGCCTGCGCAACGCGTTCGACCGTGCCGAGGAGCTCGAGGTGGACGGGGCCGACGCTCGTGACGATGCCCACGTCCGGCTGGGCGATCTCGCAGAGCTCGCCGATCTGGCCGAGGCCGCGCATGCCCATCTCGACGATCGCGATCTCCGTGTCCTCCTCGAGGCGGCAGAGCGTCAGCGGGAGGCCGATCTCGTTGTTCTGGCTTCCTTCGGCGACGACCGTGGCCGCGTGCGGTGCGCAAAGGGCGCCGAGGATGTCCTTCGTGGATGTCTTCGCCGTCGAGCCGGTGACGGCGACGACCTTGGCGCTCGACCGCTCCCGGACGGTGCGTCCGAGGGCGCCGAGCGCGCCGAAGGCGTCCTCAGGAACGAGTGCCGCGGCAGCCCCGGCCGCGAGCGCTTCCGCGACGAAGTCGAGGCCGCGGCCGACCGCGACGAAGAGGTCGCCGGGCTCCGTTCGCCGCGAGTCGATCGCGACGCCTGTCGCCCGCTCGGCGTCGGGCGCGCGCTCGAGGCGGCCCGGTGCCAGCCGTTCGACTTCTTCCAGCCCGAGCGGGATCATGCCGCCGCGCCGAGGCGCCGGAGGGCGTCCCGTGCGACCTCGCGGTCGTCGAATGGGATCGTGCGGTCGCGAAGCTCCTGCCCCTGCTCGTGACCCTTCCCTGCGATGACGACGACGTCTCCGTCGTCGGCCTCCCCGATCGCGCGGGCGATCGCGGCGGCGCGATCGGGCTCGACGCCCTCGTCGCCGCTCATGCCGGCGAGGATCTCCTCGATGATGGCCAGGGGCTCCTCGCTCCGCGGGTTGTCCGAGGTGACGATTGCGCGGTCGGCGAGCCTGCTCACGACTTCACCCATGAGCGACCGTTTGGCGCGATCTCTGTCCCCACCGCAGCCGAAGACGCAGATGAGGCGCCCGGCCGTGAGGCGGCGCGCTTCCGCGAGGACATTCTCGAGGGCCTCGGGAGTGTGCGCGTAGTCGACGAGGACGGCGAACGGCTGACCCGCGTCGACGGTCTCGAAGCGCCCGGGCACGCCGGCGACATGCTCGATCCCGCGGACGATCGCGTCATCCTCGATCTCGAGCAGGCGGCTCGCCGCGATGGCGGCGAGGACGTTCTCGACGTTGAACCGGCCGCGCAGGCGCGGGCGCACGGCGAGGCCCGCGGCGCGGAAACTGGTTGCCGACGGAGTGAGCTCGAGCGCCTCCGGGCGCACGTCGGCGTCGCCGGCGAGCCCGAAGGTGAGAACGCGGACGTCCAGGCCTCGAAGTTCCTGCGCAAGTTGTCGTCCGTGCGCGTCTCCGACGTTGACCACCGCCGGCGGGCGGTTCCCGTCCACGTCTGGCTCGGTGAAGAGTCGCCGCTTGGCCTCGTAGTAGGCCTCGAGCGTTCCGTGGAAGTCGAGGTGGTCCTGGGACAGGTTCGTAAAGACGAGCGCCCGGAAGCGTGTGCCGACAAGGCGCTTCAGCTCAGAGGCGTGCGAGGACGCCTCCATCGCACAGCTCCGGTCGCCCGCGTCGAGCATCTCGCGGAAGGTGCGCTGGAGATCGATCGCCTCCGGCGTCGTGCGGGTGACCGCCCGGCGCTCGCCCCCGATCCGCATCTCGACGGTGCCGAGCAGGCCGGGGCGGCGGCCCTCCGCGGCGAGGATCGCATAGAGAAGGAAGGCCGTCGTCGTCTTCCCGTTCGTGCCGGTGACCCCCGCGACCTCGAGCTCGCGGGTCGGCCGGCCGAAGAAGACGTCGGCCGCGAGGGCCATGGCGAGGCGGGCATCGGCGACGACGAGCTGCGGGACGGGGAGATCGAGCGGCCGCTCCACGAGCAGCGCGGCGGCGCCTCGCTCGACGGCGTCCGGAGCGAAGTCGTGCCCGTCGGCGCGGCGACCGGGGACGCAGGCGAAGAGCGTGCCGGGCGTGACGAGGTGCGCGTCGTAGGCGAGGTCTGTCACCTGGACGGGCGCGCGATTGACGGTTGCGGACGAGCCGACGGCCCGGCTCAGCGTCTCGAGGTCGATGTTGACTGGTTCTGGCACGGGCTCGTCGCTCTGTTCGGTATCCAACGTGCGGTTCTTCCTCGGTTCTGCCTCCATTCTGGCGCGGTCCGCGACCCACGCGCGCAGATTGTCTCGATAGGCTGAAACCGGAGGGAGGCTCGCGGCCGGCCCCCGTGCGCGTCATCCTGTGTGCGCCACGCACTCTGACGCGACCGACGCGAGAACAGCTTCGGCGACGGGCCCTCGCGCTACTCCCCACCCGCCTGTCGGCCGTCCGGCGGGATCTCGAGGTACTGCAGCGCAAACTGGGCGATCTCGGCAAACGCCGGCGCCGCCACGACGCCGCCCCAGATCGCCCCTCTCGGCTCGTCCACGGTCACGAGGACGACGAGTCGCGGGCGGCTCGCGGGCGCGAAGCCGACGAACGAGGCGACGTAGCGGGACTCCGAATAGCCGCCGGTCGGTTCCGGCTTCGCGGCCGTCCCCGTCTTCCCGGCGACCCGGTAGTCCGGGATCTGGGCAGTCGTCCCCGAACCCTCCTCGACGACGCCGCGCAGCATGCGCGTGAGCTGCCTCGCGACGCGCTGCGAGATGACCCGGCGCTCCTTCGGCTCGACGGGCTTGTCGCCCTCCACACGGTCGACGAGGTGGGGCTGGAGCCAGAGGCCGCCGTTCGCGATCGCGCCGTATGCCGCAGCCATCTGCAATGGCGTCACCGCGATGCCCTGACCGATAGGGACGTTCCCGATCGTGGAGCCTGACCACTTGCTGGGAGGAAGGACGATTCCGCGCGACTCGCCCGGGTAGTCGATGCCCGTTCTTCGCCCGAATCCGAAGCGGCGGATCCACTCCGAGAGCCTTTCCCGCTGCAGCTTGATGGCGAGGGTGACGACACCGACGTTCGACGAGCGCGAGAGGATCTGCGAGACCGTCATCGTCAGCGTCCCGCGAGGGAGCGCGTCGTGGATGATCCGGTCGGCGACCGGGATCTCGTAGCGAAGCCGGAACTTCGTGGACGGTGCGACCAGGGCCGACTCGAGAACGCCTCCAACCGTGACGACCTTGAACGTCGAGCCTGGCTCGTACGTGTCCGTGACGGCCCGGTTTCGAAGGCGCTCCTGGTCCGAGCGGGCGACCGCCGAGTAGGCATTCGCGTCGAAGCCCGGCTCGACTCCCAGCGCCAGGACGCCGCCCGTCTTCGTGTCGAGGACGACAGCAGACGCGGACTGCGCCCCCCACCTCGCCCGCGTTCCGCGCAGGACGCGCTCGACGTACCCCTGGATCGTGTTGTCGATCGTCAGGTAGACATCCCTTCCGTTCCGGACCGCCGTCGACTCGACGACGTCGATCGTCCGTCCGAACGGGTCTCGCACGATCGTCCTCGATCCGTTCTCGCCCGCCAGGACCTCGTCGAGTTGGAGCTCTACGCCCGAGAGGCCGCGATTCTCTGTCCCGGCGTAGCCGACGACCTCTGAGGCGACGGTACGCTGCGGATAGACGCGTCGCTCTTCCGGGTAGAAGCCGACGCCGACGATGGCCTGGGCCTTGAGCGTCTCGGCCTTCTCCGGGTCCGCCTTCCGGGCGAGGTATGCGAACCCGCGCGAGCGGTCGGCGAGGAGCGGATAGAGCTTCCCCGGATCGAGGTCGAGCGCCTCCCCCACGGCGAGGGCGACCTCCCGCGGGTCGGCGACCTGCTTGGGGTTGGCGTAGACCGTCGTGGCGCGTTCGCCGAACGCGAGCTGGACGCCGAGCCGGTCGAAGATCGTGCCACGGCGCGCGGGCACGTCGAGTTCCTCCCGGTGCTGGCTCGACGCCAGTCGATCGAGCGTCTGCGCCTTCACCGCCTGGAGCCACGCCACCCGCGCGAACGCCGCCGCGAACACGACCGCGAAGACCGCAACGAGAAGCCGGAGGCGCCTGTTCGCGTGGCGCATGTGGCCTACTCCCTGACGCGCGGGAGGCGGACGTACGTCGTCTCGCCGGGGTGGTCGAGCCCGAGCCTGTGAACGGCCAGCGCCTCGATCCGGCCGGCCGCCGCCGCCCGGGAGAGCTCCGCCTCCAGGTTGTCGCGCCGGGCGGCGAGCTCGTTCCGCTCGACCTCGAGGCGCTCCGCTTCCATGTTCAGGCGGAGGACGCCGACGTTGAGCGCGACGATGCCGGCGAGGAGCGCCGCGACCACGAGGATCCAGGCGACGCTGCCGGCGAGGCGCGGGCGCGGCGCGGGTCGGCGGCGCGGAGCCGAGCGGGGCTCGGCCCGGGGCCGCGGGGCCCGGCGTGGCTCGGCCCGGGCGGTGGCGCTCGCCATCAGGTCTTTACCGCCGCGCGGAGCCGAGCGGAAGCGGCACGCGGGTTCTCCGCGGTCTCGGAGGGAGAAGGCCTGACCGCCTTCCGGGCCGCGAGGCGCAGCGTCGGCTCTTTGCCGCAGACGCAGACGGGGAACTCCGGCGGGCACGTGCACCCGCGCGCCTGCACTGCGAAGAAGCGCTTCACGATCCGGTCTTCGAGGGAGTGGAAGCTGATCACGGCCAGACGGCCGTCGGGGCGGAGGAGGCGGAGAGCGACTGGAAGCGCCTGCTCGATCGACTCGAGCTCCTCGTTGACGACGATGCGCAGTGCCTGGAAGACACGCTTCGCCGGGTGCCCGTCGCCGAAACGGCGAGGTGCAGGAATCGCCCCACGCACGACCTCGACGAGATCCGTCGTCCGCTCGAAGGGCCGCTCGGCCCGCCGGCGAACGATCGCCCGCGCGATCTGGCGCGAGAATCGCTCTTCGCCGTAGCGGCGGAATGCCTCGGCGAGCTCGCGCTCGCTCTCCTCGTTGACGACGTCGCGGGCCGAGCGCGGTGCCGAGACGTCCATCCGCATGTCGAGCGGCGCGTCCGCGGCATACGAGAAGCCGCGCTCCGGCTGGTCGATCTGCATGCTCGAGACGCCGAGGTCGAGGAGGATCGCGTCGGCCTCGACGCCGTTGTCGGCAAGCTGGCCGAGGACGACCGCGAAGTCGCCGCGCAGAAGGCGTGCCGGGACGTTCGCGCGTCGCTGGAAGCGCTCGAAGTACGGACGGACGGACGTGTCCCGGTCGATCGCGATGAAACGACCGCGGCCGGCCAGCTCGGCGGCGAGCAGCGCGGCGTGGCCGCCGGCGCCGAACGTGCCGTCGATGACCGTCTCCCCGGGCCTGACGGCGAGAAGCTCCCGCACCTCCTCGGCGAGGACGGGAACGTGATCAGCTCTCTCGTGCTGCAATGCGCTCCGCAACAACTTCGGCCCTCCTTTCGACGTCCTCGAGCCGGACCCGCCAGGCGTCGCGGTCCCAGACCTCGAGATAGTCACCCGCGCCTGCGATGATGACGTCGCGCCCCAGGGCCGCCTTCGAGCGGAGGACGGCCGGAAGCGTCACGCGTCCCTGCTTGTCGAGCTCGGCCTCGACGGTGGCCGAGAAGAGGTAGCGGCGCATGTCACGCGCCTCCCGGCTGAAGCGGTCGAGGCCCGCGAGATGAGAGCCTGCGAACTCCTCCCAGCCCTCGCGCGTGTACACGGCGAGACAGGGCTCGATACCGCGCGTGACGACGACCCCGTCCTCGAAGGACTGCCGAAACCGAGCTGGAAGCGTAAGCCTGTTCTTGTCGTCGATCGTATGCTCGTACTCGCCGAGGAGCATCGGTTGGCGCCTTCCTTTGCCACCACCTTGCCCCACTGTAGACCACAACACCCCACTATGCAACCCCCGCCGCCGGAGGACCGACCCGGGCTGGTTCGCGGACTCCATCCTGCGCCGGCTCCAGGGACCCTCCGGCTGAGAGCTCTACGAGAGTCCGTGGGCGCCGCGACGGGTGAGCGCGGCGCTCGCACACTGGGCGGCGAACTCGACCGCCTCTTCGGCGCCATCCCCCCGCCCAAGCGCGAGGGTGAGTCCCGCGGCGAAGCTGTCTCCGGCCCCGTAGCTGTCAGCGAGCGGACCGGGGATCGGCGCAGGTTCGTAGACGCCCGCCCGCCCGTCGGCCGTCGTCCACGCGCCGCCCTCCCGGCCGGCGGTGACCACGGCCAGGCGCGGCGGTGGGTCCAAGTCGCCAGGCCGGTAGCGCTCGCTCGGGTCGCTCCCGCTCCGCACGAGCGCGTCGAGCTCGACGCCCGCTTCGGCGAGGACTGGGAGCACGCGCGCGGTGGCGACGAGAACGCGCGCCCGCCGCGCCTCCCTCACGGCCGCGGCGTCCCCGCTCACGAGGTAGACCGCGTCCGTTCCTGCGAGCTCCTCCCACGGCAGCCGGTCGACGCCCCGGGGCACGTGCTTCTCGCCGATGATCGTGATCGTCCGCTCGCCGTCTCCGTCCACGAACGTGAAGCCGCGGCGCTGCGGCTCCACGTGGCGGGCCGCCTCCACGCGCACGCCGACAGCCGTGAGCTGCCCGAGCGCTTGCTCTCCGGCCTCATCGCGCCCAAGCGCCGTGAAGAGCGTGCAGCTACCGGCGAGGCGCGTCAGCTGGACGGAGGCGACGCCTCCACCGCCGGCGGCCTCGGCCCACCACTCGCTCGCCTGGATGATCTCGCCGGGACGAGGGAGGCGCCGGACGCGAGCGAACTCGACCCACTCGACGTGCCCGACAACGGCGACGCGCATGTGCGGCAGTCTCACATCTCGGCGCCGCGCGGCGTTTCAACGGAAGATGGAGGCCGTGGCCGCGATACCGCCCTTCGAGCGCTTCTACGACGAGCGGAAGGACGAGATCTTCGGCTATCTGATCCGCCTCCTCGGCCGCGATTCGGCCGAGGACGCGTTCCAGGAGACGTTTCTGCGAGCATTGCGCGCCTACGGGAAGCTCCAGCACGGCCGGCAGCTGCGAGCGTGGGCATTCACGATCGCCACACGGGTCGCGGTCGACGAGCGGCGCCGGTCGGCCCCGGTCGCCGAGCCGCCCGAAATCCCAGTCACAGACGAGCGGCCGGCCTACGCCGAGCTGGAGCACCTCGCCGGCGAGCTGCCGCCGACCGAGCGGGCGGCCGTCGTCCTCCGCTACGGCTACGACCTCTCCTATGACGACATCGGCGCCGCGCTCGGCTCGAGTAGCGAGGCCGCGCGTGCGGCTGCCTCGTCCGGCGTGCGGCGCCTGCGAAGGAGGCAGAGCACATGACCGCCGTTCCTAACGATCTCGACCGCCGCTTCCGGGAGGCCGCCGGGTCGGCAGGGCTCCTCGACGTCGCCTACGACCTCACCGACTCTCCGATCGGCCCGCTCCTCGTGGCCGCGAGCGGCCGCGGCGTCTGCAGGATCTCGTTCGATCCCGAGCCGGAGCGGGAGCTCGAGACGCTCGCCCGCGCCTTCGGCGCCCGCGTGCTGCGCTCGCCCGGTCCGGTGGATCACGTTCGGCGCGAGCTCGACGAGTACTTCGAGGGCGACCGGCGGACATTCGACCTTCCGGTTGACCTGACGCCGCTGCCCGACTTCCAGCGGGACGTACTCGAGGAGCTCATCCGAGTCCCTTACGGTCAGGTGGACACGTACGGCGGGCTCGCGCGGCGGATTGGTCGACCGCGCGCGGCCAGAGCCGTCGGTGGGGCGCTCAACCGCAACCCGATCCCGATCGTGGTCCCCTGCCACCGGATCGTGGGCGCGAGCGGGAGCCTCGTCGGCTATGCGGGCGGGCTCGAGCGGAAGCAGCAGCTCCTCGGCCTCGAGGGCGCGATCCTGCCCGCGTAAGGCGGCGGGAGGCCCGGTGCGCGCCAAGGCCCTACGCGGCTGCGCCCGCCCGCGCCTGCATCCGGCGTAGGAGCTCGTTGCGGACCTGCTCGCCGGTGAGCCGGCTCGCATTTCGCGGATAGTCGATGACGAGGTGCAGCGCGGGCCCCGGGTCTGTCGGGCCGCTGGGAGAACGGACAGGCCGAGCCGTGACGACAGGCGGGAGATCCTCGGCGGGCTCGAGGCTCGCGGGACGGCCTCCGGGCAACGGCGCGGAATCGGTAGGCCCGGACGAGCGGGAATCGACGATCCCGACCTGACCGCTGCGCACGCCGTGCAGGCGGAGGTAGCACTCCCGCTCGTCGAGCGGCCGAAGACGGGGGCGCTTGCGGAAGAGCCGCACCAGCGTGAGCCTAGCGCGACCGGCGGCCGACCCTCCCGCGCCGGGGTCCGCCGCGGGCCTCCCTCCGGTTCCAGCCTATCGCCGGCCGACGCACGGGTGTGTCACGCAACGTCGAGAAAGCGTCGCGGACCGTCGCCAGGGAGCGCTATGCCTAGGCCATCTGCTCGAAGCCGCTCGACGGAGGCTCCGGAGCGAGCCGCCGGCCCCGCCGAAGCGAGCGCCCAGGCTAGCCGGCCGCCCCGAATCCTCCTCCGCCCGGAGTCTCGATCGTAACGGACTCGCCCGCGCCGAGCGCCAGGGTCACCTTGGCGGGAACCTCGTCACCGTCGACGAGGTTCCGCCCGGGAGCGCCGGACTCTCCGCCGCGCGTCCCTCCCGGCCCCCGCGCGCGCCGCTCGCTCACGATCGAGACCCGGCACGGCTCCAGCGCCGTGATCTCCCTGATGACCCCGTCACCGCCCCAGAAGCGGCCCTTCCCGCCCGACCCGAGCCGCAGGGCATAGCGCTCAACCCTGAGCGGATAGGCCAGCTCCAGCGCCTCGACCGGCGTGTTCAGCGTGTTCGACATGGCGACGTGAACGGCGGAGGGCCCGTCCGCGGTCGAGCACGCGCCCTGCCCCCCCGCAATCGTCTCGTAGTACGTGAAGCGCGCGTTGCCGAACGTGAGGTTGTTCATGGTTCCCTGGCCTTGGGCTGGCACCGGCACCGCCTGACCGAACGCCCGAAAGAGGACGTCGGCGATGCGGCTCGACGTCTCCACGTTGCCCGCGACGACCGCGGCCGGAGGGCGAGCGTTGACGAGCGACCCCTCCGGGGCGACCACTCTCACCGGGGCGAACGCTCCGCCGGAAGCCGGGACGTCGGGATCGGTCAGGCAACGCACCACGAAGTACGACGCGGAGCGGGTCACGGCGAGCGGGCAGTTGAGGTTGCCCGCGTGCTGGGAGTCGGTGCCGGAGAAGTCGATCTCCACGTCCTCCCCGGCGATCGTGACCGCGGCGCGCACGATGAGCTCACCCTCGGGCGTCTCGAGGATGTCGGCCGCCTCGTACCGACCGTCGGGCAGGGTCGCGATCGCAGCGCGCACCCGCCGCTCGGAGTAGGCGTAGAGCTCGCCCATGGCCGCCACGACACGCTCATGCCCGCGCCGGTCGCAGAGCTCGGCGAGGCGCAGCTCGGCCAGCCGATGGGCAGCGAGCTGCGCCCGCAGGTCGCCGTGCCGCTCAGCGGGATTCCGCATGTTCGCCAGGAGGATCGCCACGACCTCGTCGGTGAGCCGCACGGGCGGGACGACGAGCCCCTCCTGGTAGAGATCGCTCGACGCGGCGGGCAGGCTCCCGGGCTCGGAGCCGCCGACGTCGGCGTAGTGCGCCCGGGAGACCGCGTAGCCGACCGCCGTTCGTGACACGAGGGTGATGTCGGGGAGGTGCGTCCCGCCCGTGAACGGGTCGTTCACGACGAAGACTTCCCCCGGCTCCGGGCCGTGCTCGCGGACGGCGGCGACTGCTTCCGGCATCGCGCCCAGATGGACGGGGATGTGCTCCGCTTGGGCGATCATGCGGCCGTCCTGCGCGAAGAGGGCGGTCGAGCAGTCACGCCGCTCCTTGATGTTGACCGAGAACGCGGAGCGGACGAGGACGGCCCCCATCTCCTCGGCCACGGCCCGGAGCGCGCTGCCGAGAACTTGGAGCTCGATATTCACGATCCCGTGAGAATCAGTGTGCTATTCCCATCCCTAACCCCCTCCCACCCGGGGGGAAGCCAGCAGGTGGCGCCGTCGAGCTCGACGACCGCGGGACCAGTCACCTCGAGCGGCTCGCCGCCGTGCAGCTCGAGCGCCGGACCAGGAGTCACCTCCGCGCTCCGAACGGCGACGAGCTCCAGTGGTCGCTCGCGGTCGGCGTAGCCGTACCGCTCTTCGTGGGCTTGGTGGAATGCCTCCGCCGGATCTCCTTCGAGCGGCACCGTCAGCTCGAAGGACTGGCCCTTGTAGCGTAGGTCGACCTCCCCACGCCGCGGTAGGAGGCCTGCCTCCTCGAAGGGGATCACGTAGGAGCGCACCCGGTCGCGCCGCTCCTCGCTCGCCACGAGACCGAGAGCGGAGAGGACGCCGGCGGCCGCAGGGACCAGCACCTTCCGGATGTCGAGCTCGTCGGCAAGCGCGCAGGCGTGGAGCGGCCCGGCCCCGCCGAAGGCGACGAGGGCGAAGTCGCGAGGGTCGTGGCCGCGCTCCACGGACACGAGCCGAAGCGCACGCAACATCTCCGCGTTGACCACGTCGACGACCGCCTGTGCGTCGAAGTCCCCGAGAGCGAGCTCCGCCGCGGCGCGATCGAGCGCCAGCCCGCCGGCGAGCACCTCGGGCAGACGGCCGAGCACGAGATTTGCGTCCGTAACGGTCGGCTCCAGACCGCTGCGGCCGTAGCAGGCGGGCCCTGGATCCGCGCCCGCGCTTTGCGGCCCCACGCGGAGGGCGCCGCCCGCGTCGCGCCACGCGATCGACCCCCCGCCGGCGCCGACCGTCTGCAGGTCGACCGTCGGCAGCCGGATCGGAAGGCCCGCCACCTCGCGCCCGGCGGCGCGCCCGGCCTCGCCTCCGGCAATCAAGCAGACGTCGGTCGAGGTCCCGCCCATGTCGAGCGAGATCGCGTTCTCGACTCCCGCGAGGCGAGCGATTCTGGCCGCGCCGACCACTCCTGCCGCCGGCCCCGAGACCAGGACGAGCGAGGGATGGCGGGCGGCTTCTGACAGCGTGCAGACGCCGCCGGAGGAGCGCATGACGAGCGGCTCGGCGAGCCCCGCCTCCCGGCAACGATC
Organism: Actinomycetota bacterium; assembly: GCA_020029595.1. Taxonomy (GTDB): domain Bacteria; phylum Actinomycetota; class Thermoleophilia; order Gaiellales; family Gaiellaceae; genus JAIBJN01. Next base: position 28,088 of record JAIBJN010000014.1, read on the forward strand.
GGCCAGGGAGCCCAGATAGTCGGCGAGCGCCGGGCCGAGATACGCGTCGACCGTGGTCGTCGAGGCGCGCTCGTACTCGCGGAACTCCGGCGCCACCTCGTGGGAAGCGACAACGTGCGCGTCCGGCAGACGCCGCCGGACCTCCTCGGCGACGAGGCGCTCGTGCGTCGAGTCGCGGAAGGAGAAGAGGAGACAGATCGCCACCGCCTCGGCGTCGAACTCGGGGAGCGAGTCGAGGTCGAGCGGCTCGATGAGCCCCTCGGGACCCACGCGCTCGTGGACGCCGACGCAGCGCTCGAGCGGGACGAGCGGCTGGGGATGCTCCTCGCAGAGGCGGTAAAGGTGCGCGCGCGTCTGGCGGCGGAGGTGGAGGACGTGCTCGAAGCCCGCCGTGCCGACGAAGGCCGTGCGCGCGCCCTTGCGCTCGAGGAGCGCGTTCGTCGCGATCGTCGTCCCGTGAGTGAACCGCTCCAACGGGATCTCGCCCGCCCCGACGGCCGCAGCGGCCTTGACGACCGAGTGCTCCTGCGCCCGGACGGTCGGCACCTTCGCCGCGCGCAGCTCGCCGTCGGCGAGCAGCACGGCGTCGGTGAAGGTGCCTCCCACGTCGATCCCGAGGATCGCCACGAGGCACGTGTACCACGGCGGCCCGACGCCACGCCCGGAGCTAGGCCGCGTGACGACGGCGGAAGGAGCGTGCCTTCGTGCGGTTGCCGCACACCGCCATCGAGCACCAGTGACGCGACTGGTTGCGGGCGCGGTCGTAGAAGGCCCAGCGACAGTCGTCCGCACGGCACGCCTTCAGCCGGCTCCAGGTGCCGTTCACCATCGCCGCCGCGATCATCGCAAGGAGCCTCCCGAGCGCCCCGTCGACGCCGACCGCCGCAGGCTCGAGCCTGGCGCCCCCACCGGTGTCGAAGCGAAGGGCGACACGTGCCCGTCCCGCGACTTGGTTGAGCGTGAGCGCCGCCTCCTTGCGCACGCTGACGCCGTTGTTCTCGAGCAGGAGGCCGCGGATCGCCTCCCGGAAGCGGCGCGCTGCGTGGAGGTCGGCCGGGGTCGCCACGCCGCCCGACACGAGACCGCGGGCCTCGAGCCACGCCTGCAGAACCTCCGGGCTCGAGAGCTCGTCATCGCCGGTCTCGACCTCGAGCGTGTTCACGAACGCGCGGACGTGCTCGAGATCCCCGGGCGCGGCTTCAGCCTGCATAACCGTCTATGATAGATGATCGGTTACTAGGCGACCAGGAGGTTCTCATGCCCGACGCGGCCTACCGCGTAGCCCACGTCTCGGAGATCGTCACGCCCGCCGACGCCGAGCCGGGCGAGGCCCGGTGGCATGCAGCACGCATCCACTTCGGCATCGGCTCGTTCGGCGTGGGTGCCTACGTGGCGGAGGCCGCGGGAGACGTGCTCACGTCCGACCACAGCGAGATCGAGGACAGCGGGACGCGTCACGAGGAGCTCTTCTTCGTCGCGAGCGGTCGAGCAGCGTTCAGAATCGGCGAAGAGGCGGTCGACGTGGCGGCGGGCACATTTGTCTATGTCTCCGATCCCGCCGTCGTTCGGGGCGCGACCGCGCTCGAGCCGGGGACGACGTTGGTCGCGATCGGCGGCGAGCCGGGGAAGGCGTTCGAGATCTCGCCCTGGGAGCGAGAGTACGCAGACGGTGAGTAGCCAGGCCTGGAGCGCCGAGCTCGCGCTCGTCGGAGCCGGAGGCGAGGCCGTCAACCTCTGGCGAACCGTCCAGTCGCACGGGCTCGTCGATCTGCCGCCGATGCGGATCCACGAGGACGCGCGCGCGCTCGAGATCACGGTCCCGCTCCCCACGGGACGTCCGCGCACGGTGCGGATCGGCCCGGGACGTACCGCGCGCGCCCTCCTCACCGTCGCGGGGTGGGCGCCGGGACGACGGCAGGCGGACGACCTCCTCGACGCCGCGGCGTACGTCCTGCGACTGGACGAGGACCTCTCCCCCTTCTACACGCGGGCGGCCACGGACCCCGATCTCGCCTGGGCGATCGGCGGGGCAGGGCGGCTCGTGCGCAGCCCGACGGTCTTCGAGGAGGTCGTGAAGACGATCTGCACGACGAACTGCACCTGGTCGGCCACAGAGCGGATGGTCGGCGCGCTCGTCGAGCACCTGGGCGAGCCGGCGACCGGCGCCCCCACCGACGGCCCCTACGGCCGAGCCTTCCCCACCCCGGCGGCCATGGCCGCTGTCGAGGAGTCGTTCTACCGGGACGTCATGCGCGCCGGCTACCGCGGCGCCTACCTGCGCTCGCTCGCGGCCGACGCCGCCTCCGGCGCGCTCGACCTCGAGGAGCTCGGCCGGGCCGGCCGTCAAGAGCTTCCCGACGACGAGCTGGCCGCGCGGCTCCTCGCGCTTCCGGGCGTCGGCCCGTACGCGGCCGCGCACATCATGATGCTCCTCGGCCGCTACTCCCGCCTCGTCCTCGACTCCTGGACACGCCCGAAGTACGCGCGCCTGAACGGTGGGCGTCCGGTCAAGGACTCGACGATCGAGCGCCGTTTCCGCCGCTACGGGCCGTATGCTGGCCTCGCGTTCTGGCTGGTTCTCACGCGCGACTGGGTCCCCGGGGAGTGAGCCGTACCCGCTACCGCGACGGGGCGCGTGCGATCGTCCCGATCGCCCTGGCCGCGGCCGCCTTCGCCGCTTCGTTCGGCGTCCTCGCGCGAGCGGCGGGAATCGAGCCGGTCGCGGCGACGGTGATGTCCGCCACGACCTTCGCCGGCTCCGCCCAGTTCGCCGCGGCGTCGATCCTGGGGACGGGCGGAGGTGTTGCCGCCGCCGTCCTCGCCGCCGCGCTTCTGAACGCGCGCTACGCGCCGATCAGCGTGTCGGTCGCGTCGCTCTTCGAGGGCAGCCCTCTTCGAAGGCTCGTCGAGTCCCAGCTCATCGTCGACGAGTCCTGGGCGCTGTCGCGGCGGCCGGACGGCCGCTTCGACCGGCACCTGCTCATCGGCGCCGGCGTCGTCCTCTACGTCTGCTGGGTCGGCGGCACGGCCGTGGGCGCGATCGGAGGCGAGGCGCTCGGCGACCCTGCGAGCCTCGGGCTCGACGCCGCATTTCCCGCGCTCTTCCTTGCCCTCCTCGTCCCCCAGGTGCGGTCGCGGCGCGCGCTCGCGGCCGCCCTCGCGGGTGGGGCGATCGCCCTCGTCCTCCTCCCGTTCACGCCGGCGGGCGTGCCGATCATCGCCGCGAGCGCGGCATGCCTCATCGGCTGGAGCCGCCCGTGACCGAGACGTGGGTCGTGATCGGTCTCGTGGGCGCGGCGACCGTCACGCTCAAGTCGGTCGGCCCCGTCCTCCTCGGCGGGCGTCCCCTCCCCACTCACATCGCGGGCGTCGTCTCGCTCCTCGCGCCCGCGCTCCTCGCCGCCCTCGTCGTCACGCAGGTCGTCGGAGGCGACGAGGAAATCGTGCTCGACGCGCGGCTCGTCGGCCTCGCGGCGGCGATCGTCGCGCTTCTGCTTCGCGCGCCGCTCCTCCTCGTCGTCATCGTGGCCGCGGTCGCCACGGCGGCGGTTCGGCTGCTCGTCTAACTGAAGCTCCAACTTGACACCGGGAGCGAAAGCCAGAAGACTGCTCCCGCTAGGCAGGGAAAAGGGGAGTTGTGCCGAGCATCCCGGTCGGCGCTCGACGCCGACGTTCTGGGCCGGCGGCCTCGCGCGCGCTTCCCGCAGAGCTAGGAGGTGCACATGCGAAAGCTTCCGCACGTACTCGCTCTCGTGGCGGCGGCCGTCGGTCTTTTGGCGTTTCCGCTTGCGGCGGGGGCCGACCACGGGACGCGTCCGCACACGAAGAACATCCACGCGTTGGGGCATAGCCCTCATCCCGCCTCGTTCTTCGGCGCGACGGCCGCCAGCCGGAACATCAACTCGGACATCGCCTTCTGGGGCAAGCTCTCCTTCGACGGGAACTACGACGGGTTCCGGATCATCAAGAACGCGCCGGGTAATCCGCAGGAGATCGTCTGGCAGCACTGCAACGGGGACCAGGGCGACATCGTCGTCTGGGAGAACGTCCTCGTGCGGGCATGGAACTCCCCAGCGCCCGCGGACAATCCTGCGACTCCCGAGGCGGAGAATCGGTTCTGCGACGGCGAGCCCGTACCGGTGGGATTCGAAGGTATCCACATCTTCGACATCAGCGACCTCACGAACCCCGAGCTGGTCGGCTCGGTGGAGCTGAGCGCCCGGCCGGAGGCCGACGCGTTCGGGTGCGGCTCGCACACGGTGACGGGAGTGCCGGACCTCGAGAACAACCGCCTGATCGTCTACAACCAGACGTCCGGCGGCCCGTGTCCGTTCATCGGCATCATCGAGGTCCCCCTGGACGATCCGGGGAGCGCGAGCTTCATCCGGAACGAGCCGCTCATGAACGCGGGTGCCGCTCACGACTGCGGCGCAATCCTCGGCGACGTCATGAAGCTGGCGTGCGCGAGCGGCGCGGCCTCGAACGTCTACAGCCTGGGCGGCCCGAGCGGCGGCTCGCTCGAGGATCCGCAGTTCCTCTACAACGTTACCGAGCCGGGCGTGGGTATCGGTGGGAACTGGCACTCCGCCGCCTTCACGTGGGACGGCGAGGTGCTCATCCTCGGCTGGGAGCCGGGCGGCGGCGCCGCCCCCGAGTGCGAGGCGACCGACGCGGACGTCAAGAAGAGCGCCTTCTTCTACGACGCGG
>JAIBJN010000085.1 GCA_020029595.1 Actinomycetota bacterium
CGAGGGCGACCCGCTCTCCGCCGCCGTGGAGTGCCGCCGGACGATGAGCATGCGCCGCGACGGGTGGTCGGCCCGTGTCGAGACGCGCAGCACGATGACTGCCGACCGCGAGGCCTTCCGCATCGTCAACCTCGTCGAGGCGTACGAGAACGGCGAGCGGATCTGCTCCAGAGAGCGCTCCTTCGCCGTCCCGCGCGACCTCGTCTAGCGCTCCTCGGCCTTCGAAGAGGCGCTCGCGGCTTCCCGCGGGAGCGGGCAACCGAGCTCTCATCGGATAGCAAAGGAGCTGACGAAGCAGCTGCGGTGTTCATAGACGACGCTCCTGTCAGGTGCGCGGCGCGGCCGCCGCAGCGGCCGGGCCGGCGCAAGGGGCCTCACCTACCCGTCGGCGTCGGGGCAGGCGGAACCTTGACGGGTTCGGGCGAGCCGCCGTGCTCGAGGTGGGACAACCACTCGAGCCACTTCGGCAGCTGGGGCTCCCCGACACCGCCTGAACACGGGCTGGGCAAGCGCGGGCACGCGCGTCACCGCGCGGGCACGCGCGGGACTGCAATCGGATGCGTTGCACCACCGGACCATCGCTCGAAGCACCTGCAAACGGGCACAAAGGTTCGCGGCGACGGGGACCCCTTCACCAGGTGCGAAGGTGTCGAGAGATGTACCCTTACGAGTTAAGCGCGTCCGGCAGGCGGATTCCGCGATTTCCCTGCAAATCGGGAGGTCAGTTCGAGCGGCCGAGTCCGTGGAAAATCCGCAGAAGTCCACAGCGCTCCAGCGATGTGTTCCAACGGTGTTCCAATCGAAGGCGCGCCACGGGAACGAGTCCCGCCAGCGGTCAGCCGCCTCCGCCGCAGCTGCATCTTGGCCAGGTTGACCGCGATTCCGGAGAGCCAGCCGCCGATTCCGGAGAGCCAGCCGCCAGTAACCGGGCTAGCTTCGGATGTGCTCGATCCTGAAGCGGCTGGACCATACAGTCTCAGTGATCGCCTCGGCCACCGTCTCAGGCTCCCAGTCTCGCTCGAAGTGCCGGAGGTAGTGCCGCCAGCGCGCTCGAAGCGCGAGGACGACGGGGTCGACCACCTTGCCCTCGAACGTCACCCGAAACCGTGCAGGCTCAGAGTGTCCGGAAACGGGCGGCGCCAGCGTCTCGATAGCCAGCGTCCGCAGCTCGATCCCGCTTCGCGCGCGCTGAAGCTGGAAGCGAGTCGCATCTTCCAGCTCGCGCGGGAGCCACTCCGCGTCCTCTTCGTCCCATGCATACGGCTGCACGAGCGCGCGATCCTCCTCGGGCCTGCCCTCCTCGTGGTCCTCGAGGTCATCGCCATCCGAGTCATCGTCGGGCTCGGTCGAGACAGGGACGACCTCCTCCCCGCCCGCCACGAACTCCGCCTCGAAGTGGAAGGAGCCTGACGCGAGCCGCGCGTCCTCGCCCTCGAGCGCGTTGTCCATCGCCAGCCCGAGCGTGATCCCGAGCCCGCCGCCCTCTCCCTCCATCGTCCACGTGAAGCTCTCCTCGTTCTCCTCGCCCGCCCGCCAGCGCTCGAACACCTCCTCCAGCCACTTGGGTCGAAACTCGCAGAAGGTGGGAAGACCGAGCGCGCGCACGGCCTCGATAAGCGCATGAGCGACACCATGCCGGCGCATGTGGCGGCGCACGTAGAGCGACTCGAGGTGAAGATAGAAGGGCTCCGCGAAGCAGTCAGGATCACCGAAGTAGGGGCCCGACGCGCTGAAGTGGCCATCAGCGAACGACCAGGCCGTCTCGCCTTGCTCGTCTTCGTCCGCTTCCTTCGTTGAGGCGAGCGCGGACCCGACCAGCTCGTCGCCAACGACGGCGTTGAGGACGAGCCTGCCCGGCGCCGCGTAGAAGCGCCGAAGACGCCCGCGCCAGGTGTACCACGGGCCTCCTTCACGTGCGCGGACGATGACGGCGGCCGTGTTACCGCGGACGGTCGAATCGCCCATCGGCGAGAGCGTACTCGCGCCGCTCGGAGCAACGACTCCGACGACGTCTATCACTAAGAAACTTCGCAATTCGCCTCCCTGTGCTCAAGCAGTCGGGAAAATCGCAGCAAATACACAAATGCGTTTCTGTTGCCGTGGACGACGAAGCTGGCCTAGCGCTCCGGCGGCGCCGCGTGGCAGAATCCTCAGGCGGGGTATTACCCCGTGTGAGCGACCGACCGAGAGAGGAGCCATGGCGAAGTCCGCCGCACCCATGAAGAAGCGGGTCAAGCAGTCGCCTGGCCTGCTCTCCGAGCGGGAGAGCGAGGCCCTCCGGATGGCCCGCGAGCTCGCCCGCGAGGTGAAGCAGGCGCCTCGGGGGATCCCCGTGCGGCCGGACCGGTCGAACCGGTACGTTCGGCCTCAGTAAGTCGGCAGCGTCGAGTCTCGATCGAAGAAGAGCTTCGCGACGCGGAACTCGCCGACGGTTCGCATCTGCATGTAGACCTCAGCTCGCGTGTAGAGCTCCCAGTAGGCGTTCCAGCCCGGGTCCTCGCGGGCGAGTAGGTGGACATTGAGGCCGACGTCGCGCGCCTCCTCCCCGCTGATCAGACGGCCGTGGCTGAAGCGCGTGTTGGCCGAGAGCAGATCCTCCGCAATCCGCTTCGCATGCTTCTTGATCGTCGAGGGATGTCGCGTCTCGCCTCTCGAGGCGAGGAGCGCGGGCAGCTGATACTTGGGGAGGAACTTCTTCGCGATGTCGCGGCTGAAGTCGATCCCGCGCCGGCAGTGCTCGATGAAGGCGGGCTCCATCGTGCTCGTGTTTAGGCTCGTCAGGTAGCCCACAGGTGACTCGCCGGCCTTGATTGCCTTCTTCACCTCGGCCTGCGTCGCCTCATAAGCCTGGATGAAGGACTGGCCCGAGACGACCTGCACCATGTTCCCGACGGAGATCGTGTACTGGGGGTCGATCGGGCCGAGTTCGGAGACGTAGCCCATGACGATCGCGTCGGCGCCGAGGGCGATCATCGTCGCGGCGCTCTTCGCGAAGTTGGGGACGACGACGCGAAACTCCTTCCGGCAGTGCGACCGGCACATCTCGATGATCTTCTCGGCGACCTCTCCCACGCCGCCCGGGCTGTTGATCATGAGGTCGAGGCGATCGCAGTCGCCGATTGCGTCGAGCATGCTCCCAATCGCCGCAGCGTCCGAGTGGTCGATCGAGCCGCCCGCCGGCCCCGTCAGGTAGCAGAGCAGCCGACGCGGTGGGTCGCCCTGCGTCGATGCTCTTCCGAGCGGGTCCATTTTCCGCCCAGGGGCGGACGTACCAGAAAGACTGAGGCCGCCCGGTCCCCACCGGACGGCCCCTCGATCGGAAAAGCCGCGAGGCAGAAGCGGCGAGCGAAGGGTCCCAAACGGGTCGGACGCCGCGCCTCCGGGTCGCAACCGGCTCCAGCGCCTAACCGACCCAGGCGATGTGCTCGGCGTGAATGGGCACGCGGTAGCGGGGCACTAGCGTCTCGCCGTCGAGGACGACGGCGTCGAGTGCCGGTGGCCGTTCCTGCGTCCCGCCGCCGGAGGCGAGCGGCTGGTACTCGCGCCGCCCCAGAACGGCGAAGCGTCCATCGGGGGAGTAGCTGACGAAGCCGAGGGCTGGCCCGGACTCGCCGTAGAGGAGCGGAAAGCGATCCGATCCACCGAACGGGGCCAGCTGAAGAATGCAGCCCCACATCACCTCGGCGGAGCGCGCGCTCGGGGCAAGGCGCTCGATCTCGAACCACAGCGTGATGCTCTCGCGGACGAGGCTCCCCTCGAGGACGTAGCGCCCGAGCGCATTCCCATCGAGGTCGTACGTGTCGACGACCGCGGTGGTCTTCTTCTCGCCTACCGCCACGCCATGGGCGAGTAAGGCGATGCGGGTGCCGCTCGGGTTGGTGGCGAGCTGATACGGAGCCTCAATCTGCTCCAGCGCCGGGCCAGGCTGGTCCTCGAGTGTGAGCGAACGCCCGTCAACGAAGACGGACCCGTCGCTGAGCTCGGCCACACCTCGGGCGGTCAGCACCGCTCTGCAGCCGTTGGCGAGCTCGGCGAGGATGCGGCCGTCGCGGGGATCCACGATCGTGAAGATGAGCGTCCCATCGGCCCCGAGGGCGCAGTAGCTCAGCTGCCGCGAGTCGGGCGAGAAGGCGGGGCCGAAGTTCGCACCGAGCTCGTCCTCGGCCATCTCGTTTGACGCCGCCGCCAGACGGAGAAGCTGCCCGTTCTCCTCGCGCACGAGGACATGGCCCGACGAGTCGCGCCAGGCGAGCAGGCTCCTGTCGGGCGAGGCGGTGAAGCCGTACAGGAAGTCGCCGGGGGCGCAGTCGGCGCCGAGCGGGCCAAGGCTCTCGTCCTCGCCGCTCGCGAGGTCGTAGACGCGAAGCTCGCAGCCCGGTCGGTCGTAGGGGACGTAGAGCAACCGCCCGCTGAGCTCGCCGGGAGCAGCCACGGGTGCGGCAGCGAATGCGGGCACGTCCTGCGACGATCCGGACTCGAAGTCAGGCGCACCTCTGGCAATGGTGCTCGAGCCGGTCGGGCTCGTGGTCGCGGTTCCTCCGCACGCCGCCACAACGACCGCGGACGCGACGACGAGCGCCGGCAAGGCTGACCCGCCCCGGCCCGGAGAGCGCGCGATGCTCACATCGTCTTAGACGTGTGGCCCCAACGGAAGTTCCGATGGAAGCGATGGCGACCTGCCTGACTACCGGCAGAGCCCTTCGGCTACCCCAAGAAGTCTCTTACCCGCCTGAGGCAGAAAAGCGCCTGCAAATGAGCCCCTTCTGCAAGAAGCGTTGGGACACGCATTTGCAGGGATGTGTTCCAGAACGCTCGGCCGCAGAGACATCGAGTCAGACGCTTTTGCCCTGCAAATCGTAAGCCGACGCCCGGACTCGAACCGGGGACCCCTTCATTACGAGTGAAGTGCTCTACCAGCTGAGCTACGTCGGCGCGCGCGCCCTCAGTCTAGCGCCCGGACGACGATTCCTTCCGGCCCGCGCTGGGTAGGCTCGCATCATGAGCGCCCAGCCCGAAGATGCCAGGCAGATCCTCTTTGGCGAGGAGGTCGGGGGTGAGCCGCCGCTCGCGGCGCTCCTGGCCGACGTGCAGCGGCACCTTCGAGCGCTCGCGCAGCAGTACAGAGGCACACGGTCGCCCGATGAGCAGTTCGAGATCCTCGACGAAGCGCTGGACGAGCTCGACGCCGCGCTCGATCGCGTGCGCGAGGCAAGAGTAAAGCTCGCTCGGATCGAGATGCGGCTCGCGACGGCCTATGAGAACGCGGTCGCGCGCATCCGCGAGGCCGAGCGAGACGCAGGAACGGGCTAGGAGGGTTTGGCGGAACGTCGCTCGTCGCCGAGGTGCGATGGTCGTTCCGAGGCAAGGACGAGTTCGCTGCGCGAACTCGTCAACTGATAGGGACCCCACCCACCCGCGCTCGTAGCAGGAAGCTCCGGGCGCGACCGAGGACGCCGCCTCGGGGCGAGCAGCGCGGCCGGGCGGCACAGCCTGCGTTTCGTCAAAGCTCCTAAGCGCGCCCGGCCGCCCAGTCGGCCGGAACGTCGCCGCCGCCCTCCTCGCTGACGCGGGCTCCGAAACGGACGAGGGCGGGGTGCGAGGAGATCTTCCCCGCGATCAGCGACTCGCCCTGGCGAAAGGTCGTCGCTCGCCCCAGCAGGCTCTGCGGGACGAAGGAGAAGACGTCGCCGATGAAGCCGAGGTCGGCCGTCGAGTTCATCCGCATGAGGATGAGGTTGTCGCATTGCGAGAGGACGTTCTCGTGCACCTTCTGGGGCCGCTGGGTGGAGACGAGGAGGTAGAGGCCGAACTTCCTTCCCTCCCCGGCGATGCGGACGGCGTGCTCGGTGGCGAGCGCCGTCAGCGCGTCGTCCGGCTCCTGCGGGCAGACGTTGTGCGCCTCGTCGACGACGACGAGCACCGGCGCCCGCTCGGTTCGGCGCTCCCAGAGGCGGGCGAGCACGGCCTCGGCGACAAGCGCCTGCTCCTCGCGCGTGCCCAGCGAGCCGAGGTCGACGACGAGGCAGCGCACGTTCGCGTCGGTCGTCTCCTCCAGGATCGAGCCTGGCTCGCCGCGCGACCACACGCCCCAGCGGAGGACGCCGAGGTTCTCGGCCCTGCGGACGAGCCGCTTCCCGTCGGCTCCCGCCGACGAGGCCAGCTCGACCAGCGCCGACGGGCGCCACTCGGCGAGGGCGGCCGTGAGGACGGCGTACTCGTCGCGGTCGGCGATCGGGTCGAGCCGCAGAAGCGCGGCCTGTGCCTCTTGGTCGAGCTCCGGGAACGCAAGGCGGAGAGGCGTCTCGGCCTCCGCTCCGGCGCGCCGCACGGCGACCCCGCGCGCCACCTCCGCGTAGCGCGCGCCGTGCCCGAGATCGGCCCCGTCGCGCACCCGCCCGAGGCGGACGTAGTCGGAGTTGGGGTCGAGCACGATGATGCGCAGCTCGGTCTCGAGGAGGAGCCGTTCGAGGACGAGGCCGAGCGAGTACGTCTTCCCCGAGCCCGACTGGCCGCAGAGGAAGGTGTGACGGTCGAAGCCGCCCGCGTCGAGCCCGTAGGAGACGCCCGGCGCGAGGACGAGCTGCCCGATTTCCAGGCTCGCCCTGCGGGGCCCTGCTCGCCCGAGCCAGGCTCCAACCTCGGCGGGCGACGCCGGGCGGACGGGCGCGTCGTGGAACGGCGAGCCGTCCCCCTCGAGCACGACACCTTCACCGCGCGCATACCTGAGGAGCATCCGGTTCCGGGCCTCCGAGGCCTCGCCCAGGGAGACCGCAAGATCCGGCCCCTCCTGGGATGCGGCCTCGAGCGTGATCACCTGCCCGAGGCGGTCGTCTCCGAGGACGACGTAGCCGCCTGCTTGGAGGGCCAGCTCGTGGAGCGAGGCCTGGAACGCGAACCGTCTACCGTCGACCGACGTCGCGAGCGAGACGACGGCCTGCTCGAGCTCGCGCCGCAGCGCGCGGAACTCCTCGACTCGAGCGCCGACCTCCCCGCTCGAGCTCACGCCACCTCGCGGCATTCGTCGATGAAGACGTCCAGCCCGGCCGCGCCCTCCTCGAGCTCCACGGTGCAGAGGTCCTCGAAGACCTTGTACCCGGTGACGAGGCCCTCCCCGTGCGGCGTCGTCACGCGACGCCCGACCCTCGGCGCCCGATCCCTGAAGCTCTTGTAGAGCGGGTGCTCGAAGGCGAGGCAGCACCGCAGGCGGCCGCAGAGGCCGGTAATGCGACCGGAGCTCATCGGCAGGTCCTGGTCCTTCGCCATCCGCAGCGTGATCGGCTGCTCGTGCGTCGGATAGCGGCGGGAGCACTGCCCGCCCCCGCAGAGCCCATGGTCGCCGCAAAGGCGCGCGCACTCGCGCGGCCCGACCGAGCGCAGCTCAACGCGGCGGTGGAGGCGCTCGCGGAGCGCCGTCTGCAGGCGCCCTGCGTCCGGTCGCTCCTCCGCCTCGTACGAGAAGACGAGCCGCGACCCGTCGAAGACGAGCTCGGCCGCGACAGGCTTGAGCTCCACTCCCTGTTCGCGGACGACCTCGCGGAAGACGCGCATCGCCCGCCGCGCCTCGTCGCGATTGGCCTCGAGCGTCTCCTTGTCGACCTCGGTCGCGCGGCGGACGACCTTCTTGAGCGGCGCGTCGGGCTCGTCGTCGAGCTCGCGGTTCGCCTGGACGACTCGCCCGAGCTCCTGGCCGCGGACAGTCTGGCAGACGACCTTCTCATTCCAGGCGAGCTCGAGCCCGCCCGGGTCGAAGGAATACACCTTCCCGCCCGAGGAGAACACGACTCCGACCGCGACCGTCATGGCGACAGTGTGCCTCCCAGCTCGCGCCGGAGCCGCACGAAGAGCCCCTCGAGGGCCAGCCCGGGCTGGACGTTGAACTCGAACGAGCGCCAAACGTCGCGCACGGTCGCCGCCGCGCGCTCCGCGGCCGGCCCGCGCTCGGGGATCCCGTCCGCCGCGAGCTCGGCGAGCCGGTCGGAGTTGAGGACGGCACCGTCGGCCCCGGCGGCGACGACCATCACGTCCCGGTACCAGCCCGAGAAGAGATCGAGGGCGTCGAGGACCTCCTCGCGCTCGGCGCCTCGGCCGGCGCGCCGGCTGCGCTGCTCGGTCTCGCGCGGCGTCTCGTCCGCAAGCGGCTCCTTCTCGGCCGCCGCTCTGGCCCGCGCCGCCCGCTCCTGCGCCAGGTCGGTGACGCGGCGGGAGGCCCTCCCGGGGTCGAACCCCGGGTCGAGGTAGACCGAGCGGGCGAGCTCGATCAGGCCGGCCCTGCGCTCCCCGGCGTCCGTGTCGAGCAGTCGCTCGGCACGGTCGAGCCGACCGGCCGCCACCCGCGCAAGCGCGTCGAGCGGCTCGCCCTGGAGCCCGCGCGCGGACAGGAACGCCTTGATCGCGCGCTGCGAGAGCCGGCGGAAGGGCACGAGCTGGCAGCGCGAGCGGATCGTCGGCGGAAGCAGCCCGAGCTCGTCAGCGACGAGGACGATCACGGCGTAGGGCGGCGGCTCCTCGAGATCCTTGAGGAGCGCGTCGGCGGCGTCCTCGTTCAGCAGGTGTGCGCGCAGGACGAGGTAGACGCGCCGGTCGGCCTCGAAGGGGCGCATGTGGAGATCGCGGCGAAGCTCGCGGATGGGATCGATCCGGATCTGGTCGCCGAGCGGCTCGAGCACGTAGAGGTCGGGATGGACGCTCCGTGCGACCCGGTCGGGGTCGCCAAGGAGCTCACCGGCGAACGCGACCGCGGCGCGGCGTTTCCCCACTCCTCTCGGGCCGTGGAAGAGGTAGGCGTGCGCCGGCCCCTCGGCGAGAGCCGCGCGGAGGAGGCCCTTCGCCTCGTCCTGCTCAGGAAAGGTCTCGAAGCTGTCCACGGATGATCTCGGCGATGTCCTCGGGCTTCAGGCTGCCGTCGACCACGACCACCCGCTGGCCGAAGACGCGGGCGATCTCGCGGTAGGCGCGGTCGACCTCTTCGGCAAAGGCAGGGCCCTCCCTCTCGATGCGGTCGGGCTCGTCGTCCCCGCGCACCGCCGCCTCGCCGGGCGGGACGAGGACGAGGAAGGTACGGTCGGGGAGCAGCCCGCTCGTGGCCAGGAGGTTCAGCTCGAGGACACGCTCGATGCCGAGCCCGCGCGCCATCCCCTGGTAGGCGAGCGACGAGTCGAGGTAGCGGTCGCAGACGACGTCGGCGCCACGCGCGAGCGCCGGCCGGATGACCTCGTCGACGAGCTGCGCCCGAGCCGCCGCGAAGAGCGCCGCCTCGGCCCACGGCGCCACGTCCTCCCCGTGCAGGAGGATCTCGCGAACCTGCTCCCCGACGGGTGTCCCGCCGGGCTCGCGCGTGAGGACGACGTCCCGGCCCTCCGCGCGTAGCCGGTCAGCGAGGAGCCGGGCCTGCGTCGACTTCCCGGAGCCGTCCACTCCCTCGAAGGTCACGAACATTCGAGCGCCGTAGGATACGCCGGTGCGAGCGATCGTCACAGGGGGGGCCGGCTTCATCGGCTCGCACGTGGTCGACGCCCTCGTGGCTCGCGGTGACGAGGTTCTCGTGCTCGACGACCTCTCGCGTGGGAAGCAAGAGAACTTGAGCGCGCAGGCGGAGCTCGTCGTCGCGGACATCCGCGAGCCGACGGCGGTGGCGGAGGCGTTCGCGGCGGTCCGCCCGGAGGCCTGCCTCCACCTGGCGGCGCAGGCGGATGTCCGCGTCTCGGTCACCCGGCCCGACTTCGACTGCGAGGTGAACGTGCTGGGGACGATCCGGCTGCTCGAGGCGGCCCGCGAGCACAGCACGCGCTTCGTCTTCGCGTCGACCGGCGGCGCGATCTACGGGGAGTGCGCGGAGCCGGCCTCGGAGACCGCCGCCCGCGCTCCGCTCTCTCCCTACGGGGCCTCGAAGCTGGCGGGGGAGGAGTATCTGGCGACCTACAACCGGCTCTACGGAAGCGCGCACACCGCGCTCCGTTTCGGCAACGTCTACGGGCCGCGACAGGATCCGCACGGCGAGGCGGGCGTCGTCGCCATCTTCCTCGGACGCCTGGCGCGCGGGGAGACGCCGCACATCTTCGGCGACGGGACGCAGGAGCGCGACTATGTCTACGTCGCGGACGTGGCGGAGGTGACGCTCGCGGCGCTCGAGCGGCAGGCCGGGGTCTTCAACGTCGGCACCGGCGTCGCCACGTCGGTGCTCGAGCTCTTCGAGGTCTGCCGGCGGGCCTCCGGCGTCGACGTGGAGCCGGTGTTCGACCCGCCGAGGCTCGGTGAACTCCAGCGGAGCGTCCTCGACGCAGGTCTTGCCGAGCGGGAGCTCGGGTTCCGGGCGCGGACCTCCTTCGACGACGGAATCGCGGCGACCTGGGAGTTCATTCGGGCGGAAGGAGAGGGCGGCCGCGGGGCGAACTAGACCGGCCCGTGGATCATCCGTCCGACCTCCCCCCTCCCGCTCTCTGGCGTAGCGCCGCGTTCATCGCGGTCTCGGTGGCCACCGTCGAGCTCCTCATCCTGCTCGTCGTCGGGATCTGGCTCTTCGGCAAGTTCTTCGCCGACGAGGTGGACAAGGCCACGGACCCCGTCACCGTCGCGCAGGCGGCGGTCGAGCGCGAGCTGAAGGCGCAGGGGCCTGAGACCGACGGCGAGAAGCCGGCCAAGCCGCTGCTGGCCAAGCGCGAGACGTCAGTGCTCGTGCTCAACGGAAACGGCGTCAGCGGCGCGGCGTCCGAGGTGGCCGGCCGGGTCCGGGCGCACCGCTATCTCATCGCCGGCACGGGGAACGCGCCCCGGACGGACTTCGCCCGCTCCATCGTCATGTATCGGCCGGGCTTCAAGGGGGAGGCGAGGCGCCTCGCGAAAGAGCTCGGCATCCGCCGCGTGGGCCCGCTCGACGGCCTCCGCGTCCGCGACCTCCAAGGCGCTCATGTCGCCTTGGTGGTCGGCGGATAGCTCCCCGGCGGCTAGATTTAGGGGCGTGGCCGAGCCTCTCCTGACGCGCGCCTGCCGGCGCGAGCACGTCGAGCGCACGCCGGTCTGGTTCATGCGCCAGGCCGGGCGCTCGCTTCCCGAGTACCGCGAGATCCGCAAGCGCTACGACCTCTTCCAGGTCTGCCGTCAACCCGAGCTCTGCGCCGAGGTCACGCTCCAGCCGGTGCGCCGGCACGGCGTCGACGCGGCCGTGATGTTCGCGGACATCATGCTCCCCGTCGTCGGCATGGGCGTCGACCTCGAGCTCGTGGAGAACGTCGGCCCGGTAATCGCGCAGCCGATTGCGTCGACGGCCGACGTCGAGCGACTGCACGTGCCCGAGCCCGAGGAGGCCGTGCCGTTCGTGCTCGAGGCGGTGCGCCTCGTCCGCGAGGAGCTCGACCCGGAGCGGGCCGTCGTCGGGTTCGCGGGTGGGCCGTTCACCGTGGCCAGCTATCTCATCGAGGGCAAGCCGACGCGTGACTTCGTGAAGACGAAGACCTGCATGTATGCCGAGCCCGAGGTGTGGCACACGCTCATGGACAAGCTCGCGGACACGTTCGCGGCGTACCTCCGTGCGAAGGTGCACGCCGGCGCGGACGTGATCCAGCTCTTCGACTCGTGGGTCGGCGCGCTCTCGGCGGAGGACTATCGCGAGTTCGTCGCCCCGTACTCGGCACGCGTCCTCGGGGCCGTCGACGCGCCGACGATTCACTTCGGCACGGGGACGACGCACCTGCTCCGCGAGTTGAAGATCGTCGGGGGAGACGTGATCGGCCTCGACTGGCGCGTCCCCATCGACCGCGGCTGGGAGTACCTCGGCTCCGGGCGGGGCGTACAAGGGAACCTCGACCCGGCTCTGCTCCTGGGGCCCTGGGAGCGTGTCGAGGAGGTCACCGTGAGGATCCTGAACGCCGTCGCCGGCAGGCGCGGGCACATCTTCAACCTCGGCCACGGCGTCCTCCCGGCCACCGACCCGGCCGACCTGGGGCGCCTCGCTCAGCTCGTGCGCGAGCGGACGGCCGTCGAGGTGACGGCGTGAGGCGCGCCCCATGGATAGGGATGCGCCCATCCCACCTCCCGCTTCGAGCGTACTGCGGCAGATCGCGCGCGTGTTGCGCGCGCTGAGCCGAGACCGAGGCGGCGCGTGACGGAGGACGCGCGGACGGCGGTCATCCTCATGGCGTACGGGAGCCCGGAGCGGCCCGAGGACATCTCGGAGTACTTCGCGGACATCCGCGGCGGACGGCCTCCCGGCCCCGAGGCCGTCGAGGAGCTGACCGAGCGGTACCGTCGCATCGGCGGCCGCTCGCCGCTCAACGAGATCACCGAGGCGCAACGCGCCGCCCTCGAGAACGAGGCCGGCATCCCGGTCTACGTCGGCATGAAGCACTGGCGGCCCTGGATCGCCGAGGCGGTCGACCACGCGCTCGCCGACGGCGCCGAGCGCCTGATCGGCCTCGTCCTGGCGCCGCACTACTCCCGCATCTCGATCGGGGGCTACCGCGACCGCCTCGAGC
>JAIBJN010000126.1 GCA_020029595.1 Actinomycetota bacterium
GAGGAGTTAGACGGGCGGCTCGGAGACGGCCGGGGCTGCCTGCGTCTCGAACACGGCCTCGACCTCGTGCGGCTGGATCGCGCCCGCCTTGATGTCCTCCGCCCAGTGGCAGGCGACCCAGTGGCCGCCCTCGAGCTTGCGCAGGCCGGGCTCCACGTCGCGGCAACGCGTCTCCTGGACGAACGGGCAGCGTGTGTGGAAGCGGCAGGCCGGGGGCGGATTCGCCGGGCTCGGCAGGTCGCCGACCAGCAGGATCGTCTCCCGCTCGCGCTCGACCTCTGGGTCGGGGATCGGCACGGCCGAAAGGAGCGAGATCGTGTACGGGTGCAGCGGATTCTCGTACAGCTCCTCTGCCGGCGAGACCTCGACGATCTTGCCGAGGTACATGACGGCGATCCGGTCGGAGATGTGCCGGACGACGGCCAGGTCGTGGGCGATGAAGAGGTAGGTCAACTCGAAGTCGCGCTGGAGCGACTCGAGGAGATTCACGATCTGGGCCTGAATGGAGACGTCGAGCGCCGAGACCGGCTCGTCGCAGACGATGAAGTCGGGGTTCAAGGCCAGCGCCCGCGCGAGCCCGATGCGCTGCCGCTGGCCGCCGGAGAACTCGTGGGGGTAGCGCCCCGCGGCGTCGGCAGGGAGCCCGACGACCTCGAGGAGCTCGCGCACCCGGCCTCCCGACTCGCGCCTGCTCGCGACCCGGTGGACGCGAAGCGGCTCGCTGACGATCCGCCCCACGCTGTGGCGGGGGTTCAAGGAGGCGAACGGGTCCTGGAAGATCATCTGCATGCGGCGACGCAGCGGCCGGAGCTCCGACTCCCCGAGGTGCGTGATGTCCTGGCCGTCGAAGAGGACGCGCCCGGCCGTCGGCTCGTAGAGGCGCAGGATCGCGCGCCCGAGGGTCGACTTGCCGCAGCCGGACTCCCCCACGAGCCCGAGCGTCTCTCCCCGCTCGATCTCGAGCGAGACGTCGTCGACCGCCTTGATGTCCCCGATGTGACGGTCGAGGAAGATCCCGCTCTTGATCGGGAACCAGACCCTCACGTTCTCGACGGTGACGAGGGCGCCGTCCCCCGCAGACTCAGCCAACCGCGGCTGCCTTCGTCTTCTGCCACTCCTCCGCCGGGACGGGATTGAAGCAGGCGACGAAATGCCCCGGTTCCCGCTCGCGGAGCTGCGGCACCTCCCGGCTCGACTCCTCGACCGCGTACCGGCAGCGCGGCTGGAAGGGGCACGCGCTCGGTGGCCGCAGCATGTCGCGCGGAGCGCCCTCGATCGGCCTGAGCGCTTCCTTCCGCGTCGCATCGAGACGCGGAATCGACTGGAGAAGCCCGAGCGTGTAGGGGTGCCGGGGCCGGGAGAAGAGCTGCTGAGCGGCGCCCGTCTCGACGAACATCCCCGCGTACATCACGTTGACGCGCTCGCACATCCCGGCGACGACGCCGAGGTCGTGCGTGATGAGGATGAGCGCCGCGTCGCGCTCCGCGACGAGCTCGCGCAGGAGCTCGAGGATCTGGGCCTGGATGGTGACGTCGAGCGCCGTCGTCGGCTCGTCCGCGATCAGGATCCTCGGCTCGCAGGCGAGCGCCATGGCGATCATGGCCCGCTGGCGCATCCCGCCCGAGAACTGGTGCGGGTAATCCTTTAGCCGGGCCTCGGGGCTCGGGATCCCGACGCGGTCGAGGAGCTCCGCCACACGCTCGTTCGCCTCGGCCTTCCCCAGGTCGAAGTGCGCCTCGAGCGCCTCCCGGATCTGCCGCCCGATCGTCAGGACGGGGTTCAGGCTCGTCATCGGATCCTGGAAGATCATCGCGATGTCGCGCCCCCGGATCCTCCGCAGCTGGCTGTCCGAGAGTTGAAGGAGGTCGCGGCCCTCGAGCGTCGCCGTGCCCCCCGTCACCCTGCCGGCGCGCGGGAGGATGCCGAGGAGGGCGAGCGAGGTGACGCTCTTGCCGCAACCGGACTCCCCGACGATGCCGAGCGTCTCCCCGGGCGCGATCCCGAAGGAGATGCCGTTGACCGCGTAGACCGTGCCGCGCCGTGTCCAGAACTCGACCCGTAGGTCCTCGACCGAGAGGAGCGGCTCGCGCCGAGTCTTCATCGGCTCTGCATCTTCGGATCGAGCGCCTCGCGCAGGCCGTCGCCGATCAGGTTGATGCTAATGGCGGTGATCACGATCGCGAGCCCGGGGATGATGGCCAGATGCGGCGCGGTCTGCAGGAAGCGCACCGTGTTGGTCAGCATCGTCCCCCACTCCGGCGTGGCAGGATCCTGCGGCCCGAGACCGAGGAAGCCGAGCCCTGCTGCATCGATGATCGCCGTGGCGAGGGCGAGCGTCGCCGTGACGATCACCGGCGACATGGCGTTCGGGAGAATGTGCGAGGCGAGGATCGCCCGTTTCCGCACGCCGACGGAACGGGCGGCGAGGACGAAGTCGTTCTCCCGCTGGCCGAGCACCGAGCCGCGCAGGAGCCGGGCGAAGATCGGGACGTTGATGATCCCGATGGCAATCATGATCTGGTTCAGGCCCGGGCCGAGCAGCGCCACGATCCCGATCGCCATGAGGAACCCGGGGATCGCGAGCCAGATGTCGACGATCCGCATGATGAGCGAGTCGACGCCGCCGCCGACGAAGCCGGCGATCGCGCCGAGGATGCTCCCCAGGACGAAGCCGACGGTGACCGACACGATCCCGATCAGCAGCGAGTAGCGCGCCCCGTAGGCGATCCGCGAGAGCTCGTCACGCCCGAGCTCGTCGAGCCCGAACCAGTGCTCGGCCGAGGGACCCGGGCAGCACCCGCCCTGAAGCGCATCCAGGTTCTGCTCGGTGGGGCTGTAGGGAGCGATGAGCGGGGCGAAGATCGCGAGCAGGACGATGAGGCCGAGGATGATCATCCCGACCAACGCGCCCGGGTTGTGGGTGAGACGGTAGAGGGCCTCTCTCCCGAGACCCCCGGTGGGCGCCTCGAGGGCGACCTCGCGCGCTTCGAGCTCAGCGACAGACATCAGCCCGCCCTCATTTGCTCAGCCGGATCCGCGGGTTGAGGACGCCGTAGGAGAGGTCGACGAACAGATTGACGAACACGACGATGACGGCGACGAAGAGAACCCCGGCCTGGATGACGGGGTAGTCCCGTGCCTTGATCGCCTCGACGAGCCAGGAGCCGATCCCGGGGAAGGCGAAGACGGTCTCCGTGAGCACCGCGCCCGAGAGCAGGAGGCCGACCTGGAGACCGATGATCGTCGCGATCGGAAGCATCGCGTTTCGGAGCACGTGCCGATGGTTGACGGTCATCGGCGCCACGCCCTTTGCGCGCGCCGTGCGCACGTAGTCCTCGTTCTGCACGTCCAGAACGGAAGCTCGCGTGACGCGCGCGATGATCGCGAGCGGGATCGAGGCGAGCGCGATCGCGGGCAGGATGAGATGCTTGCTCGTGTCGACGAACGCTGTCCAGTTCAGCGCGATGATCGCGTCGAGGACGTAGAAGTTCGTCGGGTGGTCGAGGTCGATGAGGACCGAGATGCGGCCCACGCTCGGGAGCCAGCC
>JAIBJN010000086.1 GCA_020029595.1 Actinomycetota bacterium
GATGTCGAAGGCGCGCTCGCCTCTCGACGTCTGCTCGACGACCATGGGGATCAACGGGCTCATGTACCTCCCTCGCTTCCTGGCGTCCATATCTTCATCCCGGTAGGGGCTTTCTCCTTCTCCGGAGTCCAGAGCTTCTCGCGCGCGCGGGCGAGCTCGACCGGAATCCGCCTGACGCCGGCGACGACCTCGTCCAGGGCCTTCCGCATGCGCAGGTCGCCGCGAAGCTGCTCGAAGCCGGAGCTCTCGCGCGCGGCGGCGAGGACCTCCTCCGGGCTCTCCCCGGCCTCCTCGGCCTGCTCGCGCACGATCGCCTCGATCTCCTCGTCGGTCACCTCGAGGCCGAGCTCGTCGGCGACGGCGTCGAGGACGAGCTCGCGCTTGAGCGAGGCCTCCGCCTCGGCGCGCAGCCGCTCGACGATCTGCTCTTGCGTCTGGCCGGTCATGGCCAGGTAGACCTCGAGGCTGACGCCGCGGCGCTCGATCGAGCGAGCGAAGCCCGCCGCGAGCTCCGCCGTCCGCCGCTCGACCATCGGCTCGAGCGAGTCGAACGTTGAGGCCTCGACGAGGGCGTCGACCGCGTCCTGCCGGAGCTTGAGCTCGAGCTCCGCCTCGAGCTGCTCGCGCAGCTGCGCCTCGATGTCGGCGCGCAGCTCCGCGAGCGTCTCGAACTCGCTCGCGGCCTGGGCGAGCTCGTCGTCGAGCGGCGGCAGGACCTTCTCCCTGATCTCCTTGACGGTCAACTCGACGGAGGCCTTCCGCTCGTCCGCGAGCTCGAACTCGACCTCCTTCGTCTGCTCGAGGGACATGCCGACGAGGGCGGCCTCGATCTCGTCGACGAGCCTCCCCTCCCCGACCTCGACGACGTAGTCGCGCTGAACCGTCCCGATCTCCTCGCCCACCATGTCCACGACGGCCGCGTCGCCGGGCTGCACCGGTCGGTCGTCCACCGGGGAGAGCTCGGCGACCGACTCGCGCACGCGGTCGAGCTCCTCGTCGACGAGCTCGGCCGGAACCTCGGGCTCGGGAGCGCCCACCTCGAGCTCCTTCCAGTCGCCGAGCTTCGGCGTCGGGACGACGGAGACGGTCGCGGTGAAGCGGAAAGTCTCGCCCTCGGGCGGCGGCCCGTCGCCGACCTCGACCTCCGGGCTCGCGACCGGGCGGACGCCCGACGTCGCCGCGGCCGACCAGAACCAGCCGTCGAGGTGGCTGCGCACCGCCTCCTCCCAGAGCGCCTCGCGCCCGACGCGCGCGGCGACGACCTGGACGGGCGCCTTGCCCTTCCGGAAGCCGGGGATGCGGAGCGAGCCGGCGAGGTCGGAGGCGGCGTGCTCGAGAGCGTGCTGGACGTCCTCCTCGGGCACCTCGACTTCGAGGCGCACGCGGCTTTCGGGCAGCTCTTCGACCTTCGTCCTCACTGCGAGCCATTGTGTCAGAACTGTGTAGGAGTCCCGCCTCGTCGCGCACCGGAGCCCCGGCGCGCGAAAAGCGAGTCAGGCTAGGAGGCAGGGAGCGTGCATGCTTGAAGAAGCATGTGCGCGACTGAGGACAACGCCTGGCGAAGCTTTGCAGCCGCCCGGGGCCCGGGGACAGGCGGCATGGCTCCTCATTGTGTTAGGAGCTCTTAGTCTCCCGGGCATGGCCAGAGTCGAGCTGACGGTCTCTCCGGGCGCCGCGCGGAGCGAGCTCGTCGGGCGGTACGGAGCCGGCTGGCGGGCGCGAATCGCCGCCCCGCCCGAGCGCGGCCGCGCGAACCGCGCGCTCGTCGAGCTCCTCGCCGACGCGCTCGGCGTCCGCCGCGACCAGGTCGCCGTCGTCGCCGGCCACGCCTCGCGCCGGAAGGTCGTCGAGGTGGAAGGCCTCGAGGCGCCGGAGGTCGACCGGCGCCTCGAGGCGGCTGTCAGAGCTCGCTGACCGAACGCTCCATCCGCGCGACTCGACACTCTTATAAGAGTGCTATATCACTCCTACTGATCTAGTAGAGAAAGTGGGTACTCACCTGTTTACGCACACGCGCAAGCGCATCGCCCTCCTGAGCGCCCTCGCGGCGCTCGTCACGTTGCCCGCCCTCGCGGTCGCCGGTTGCGGCGGCGGTGACGATGCCGCCGGCGCTTCCGGCGAGGGCGGCAACCTCTCCCTCGTCGCCTACTCGACGCCGAGAGAGGCCTACGAGGAGATCATCCCTGCCTTCCAGGAGACCGACGCCGGCCGGGGTTTCGACTTCGACCAGTCCTACGCGTCGTCGGGCGAGCAGAGCCGCGCGGTCGAGGCGGGGCTCGCCGCCGACGTCGTCGCCTTCTCGCTCGAGCCCGACATCACGCGCCTGATCGACGCCGGCCTCGTCGACGCGAGCTGGAACCAGAACGAGTACAAGGGCATGGTCACCGACTCGGTCGTCGTCTTCGCCGTCCGCGAAGGGAACCCGGAGAACATCCAGACCTGGGACGACCTCCTCCGCGAGGGCATCGAGGTGATCACGCCCAATCCGTTCACCTCGGGCGGCGCGCAGTGGAACATCATGGCCGCCTACGGCGCGCAGCTCGAGCAGGGGAAGTCGGACGAGGAGGCGATCGACTACCTCGAGGAGCTTTTCCTCGAGCACGTGCCGGTCCAGGACAAGAGCGCCCGCGAGTCGCTCGCGACGTTCATCGGCGGGAAGGGCGACGTCCTGCTCGCCTACGAGAACGAGGCGATCTTCGCCCGGCAGGAGGATCAGCCGCTCGACTACGTCGTCCCGGACGAGACGATCCTGATCGAGAACCCGGTCGCCGTGGTGTCGACGAGCGAGCATCCCGAGACGGCACAGGCGTTCATCGACTACCTGTACACGCCCGAGGCCCAGGAGGTCTTCGGCGAGAAGGGCTATCGCCCGGTCGTCCCTGACGTCCTCTCGCAGTTCGACTACCCGGACCCGCCGGGCCTCTTCACGATCGCCGACCTCGGCGGCTGGCCCGACGTCCGCAAGCGCTTCTTCGATCGCGAGGAGAGCATCTTCCTCGACATCGAGAACGAGCTGGGAGTGTCCACTGACGACTAGCTCCGGAGCGGTCGAGGTGCCGGCGCGCGCTGGACGGTCCAGGCGCGCCGGCGGCCTCGTTCTGGGGCTCTCGACCGCATACCTCACGCTCATCGTCCTCATCCCGATCGCGGCGGTCGTCGCGTCGTCGTTCGAGGGCGGGCTCTCGGCGTTCTGGGACGAGGTGACCTCCCCCTCCGCCGTCGCGGCGCTCGAGCTCACGTTCGTCGCCTCCCTGCTGGTCGTGCTCGTGAACGCGGTGACGGGCACTCTCATCGCCTGGGTGCTCGTCCGGGACGACTTCCGCGGGAAGAGCGTCGTCAACGCGATCATCGACCTGCCCTTCGCCCTGCCGACGGTCGTCGCCGGGCTGACGCTCCTCGCCGTCTACGGGCCCAAGAGCCCCTTGGGCGTGGACGTCGCCTACTCCCGTGCCGCGATCGTCGTCGCGCTGCTCTTCGTCACGCTCCCCTTCGTCGTCCGAGCGGTGCAGCCGGTCCTCCTCGAGCTCGACCGCGAGATGGAGGAGGCGGCTGCGTCGCTCGGCTCGCGGCCGGTGACCACGTTCCGGCGCATCATCCTCCCGAACCTGCTGCCTGCGATCCTCTCCGGTGCCGCGCTCTCGTTCGGGAAGGCCGTCGGGGAGTTCGGCTCGGTCGTCCTCATCTCGGGGAACATCCCCTTCGACACCGAGGTCGCGTCGGTGCACATCTTCAAGTCGATCGAAGGCGACAACCCTGCGGGCGCGGCGGCGGTCTCGGTCGTCCTCCTCGTCCTCTCGTTCGCCGTGCTCGCCGTCGCCGACGTCCTCGAGCGACGCAGCCGGAGGCACGATGCGTAGCGCCTCGGGATCCCGGTACACGCTCCGGACGATGGCGCTCGGCTACCTCGCTCTGCTCCTGGTCCTCCCGTGCTCGATGATCGTCTACTACACGTTCAAGGACGGACTCGGGCCGGTGTGGGAGGCGCTGACGGATCCGGCGTTCGTCTCCGCCCTCAGGCTGACGTTGATCGCGGTCGGAATCGCCGTGCCGGCGAACACGATCTTCGGCGTCATGTGCGCCATGGCGCTCGTCCGCCGCCCCCCGAAGCACGGCACCTGGCTCATCAACTCCATGATCGGCCTGCCCCTGGCGCTCTCCCCGGTCGTCGTCGGCCTCGCGCTGATTCTCGTCTACGGGCAGAACGGCTGGTTCGGAGGCTGGCTCACCGAGAACGGGATCGAGATCATCTTCTCCACGCCCGGGATCGTCCTGGCGACGATCTTCGTGACGCTGCCCTTCGTCGTCCGCGAGGTGATCCCGGTTCTCCGCGAGGTCGGTACGGACCAGGACGAGGCAGCCTGGACGCTCGGGGCGTCGCGGGCACAGACGTTCTGGCGGATCACGCTTCCCGCCATCCGTTGGGGCGTCGCCTACGGCGTCGTGCTCACGACGGCCCGCGCCCTCGGCGAGTACGGGGCTGTCGCGGTCGTCTCGGGCCGGCTCGCCGGCAAGACCGAGACGCTGACCCTCCACGTCGACGAGGCGTACCTGCGCTTGGACGAGGTGGCCGCGTACACGACGTCGCTCGTGCTCGCGCTGCTGGCGGTGCTCACGCTCGTCGCGATGAACGTCTTCAAGCCAAGAACGCACAAGGAGGTCGCGGATGTCGATCGCAGTCCGCCAGGTCACGAAGCGCTTCGCTAACGGCTTCGTCGCCGTCGACAACGTCTCGCTCGCGATCGCGAGCGGCTCGCTCACAGCCCTCCTCGGGCCGAGCGGAAGCGGGAAGTCCACGCTCCTGCGGGTGATCGCCGGACTCGAGACGCCGGACGAGGGCGACGTCTCCATTCTCGGCGAGGACGTCACCGGCGTCCCACCCCAGAAGCGCGGCGTCGGCTTCGTCTTCCAGCACTACGCGGCCTTCAAGCACCTGACTGTCCGGGACAACATCGCCTTTGGCCTCGTGATCAGGAAGCGGCCGAAGGCCGAGGTCAGGGCCCGCGTCGACGAGCTGCTCGGGCTCGTCCAGCTCGACGGCTTCGCCGACCGCTACCCCGCCCAGCTCTCCGGAGGCCAGCGGCAGCGCATGGCGCTCGCCCGGGCGCTCGCGGTTGAGCCGAAGGTCCTCCTCCTCGACGAGCCCTTCGGCGCCCTCGACGCGCGCGTGCGCAAGGAGCTGCGCGCCTGGCTCCGCCGCCTTCACGACCAGGTCCACGTCACGACCGTGCTCGTGACGCACGACCAGGAGGAGGCGATGGACGTCGCCGACCGCGTCACGGTCATGAACGACGGACGGATCGAGCAGAGCGGGAAGCCGCGCGACCTCTACGAGCACCCCGCGAACGAGTTCGTGATGAGCTTCGTCGGTCCGGTCAACCGCCTCGGCGAGGCATGGATCCGGCCGCACGACCTCGAGCTGCGGCTCGAGCCGAACGGGACGACGAGCGAGGCGATGGTCGAGCGGATCGTCCACCTCGGCTTCGAGGTCCGTGTCGAGCTCGTGCTCGACGACGGCCGCCTCGTCTCCGCCCAGGTGACGCGGTCCGAGGTCGAGGAGCTCGAGCTCCTCGAAGGTCAGATCCTCTACGTGCGCCCGAGCCGGACGACGGTCTTCAGCGGGACTGCCATGCCTCAGGGTCGGCCGTGATCGAGGCGATCTCGGGAGGCAGCTCTCCCGAGACGACGTCCGCGAGGGTGAGCTCCTCGAGGACCGCGCGCAGGTTCGCGCGCATGGCGATCCAGACGTCCTGAAGCCGCGCGGCGGGCCCCGCGTACTCGACGGTCTCGGGCCGCGCCCCGCGCACGTTCGCGAGCGGCCCCTCCACGGCGCGGATGACGTCCGCGAGCGCGATCTCCGCCGGCGCTCGCGCGAGCCAGTAGCCCCCGTCGGAACCGCGCTGGCTCTGCACGAGTCCGTGGTGGCGCAGCTCGAGGAGGATGTTCTCGAGAAACTTGAGCGGGATGTCCTGCGCCTGGGCGATGCGCTCGCCCTTCGTGGGTCCGTCGCCCGCGGCCGCGAGCTCGAGCGCAGCCCGGAGCGCGTAGTCCACCTTCGCAGAGACCCGCATGGCTCCATTCTGGCCGGGCGTCCCGTCGAATGCGGGCGAGAGGACTCGAACCTCCAAGGGCTTGCGCCCGACGGGACCTAAACCCGTCGCGTCTGCCAGTTCCGCCACGCCCGCGGGTGAGAAAACACCTCCCGGGGCCATCACCGCTGTTCATGCGGAATCCCGTTTGTGATGCGGGTTGCAGGAGCTCTTGGGCGCAGGCGCTCGTCCGCCCAAGGCCGCTGGAGACCGCCCGAGCCGGGCGCGCACTGGCGCGCACCGAGCGCACGTGGCACCGGAACGACCGCGGGGCCCACTGCCGGCCCGCGGACTTGGTTACCGCGGGTGGGTCGGGCAGCTCCTGCGGAGTGCTCCCGATCCTGAACGGCGGCTACGCGCGTGAGCAATCGAGCTTGTCACCCAGTGGGTCGAAGCGCGCCCGTAAGCAGGACCGCTGCTCATCGCCTACGCGGAGCCTTCGGGTCGCCCCGATGCCCGCAGCCAGTCGGCGAGCTCGCGCTCCGTCACCCCGCCGGCCGCCACACCCTCGATCATCGTCACCGTCTCCTCGGCCGAAGGCGGCGACCACTCGATCCGATTCCGCGCCAGGAACTCGACCAGAGCAAGATAGGCGACGCGCTTGTTCCCGTCCGGAAGCGGATGATTGCGGGCCAAGCGAACGCACAGCACCGCCGCCTTGTCGATCACGTCGGGATAGAACTCGACGCCGCCGAAGCCCATCGCCGGCGCCTGCAGCGCCGACTCGGCCAGACCGACGCCAGGCCAGCGCGCGATCTCCTCGGCCGGAACGCCGAGCACGACCTCCGCGATCAGCAGATAGTCGGCGAGATCGAGATACTCCGTCAACCGTCAGCGGGCGAGCCGCTCGAGGATCTCGCGATCACGCTCCACCACCGCGCGCAGCCGCTCGCGGAAGGCCTTGTCCTTCCGCTTGCGCGCGATGTGCTCGGCGATCGCCTCGCGCACCGCATCGGAGACGCTCATCCCCTCCGCCCGCGCGACCGCCTCCAGCTCGTCCGCCTGCTCGGCCGGCAGCCTCAGGGTCATGTTCTTCCTGGCCATCTCGATATCACGATACCACGATACCGCCCAGTGGTGTCGGGCGCACAGGCTCACGCCTGGTAGAAAGCGCCTGCCCATCGACTCCACGCAGCAACGAGTCGGCCATCTTCCGTGGCGTCAGGAATGGCGCGAGGAGTGGCGCGCACGCCTCGTCCCGCCCTTTTCGCCTGCAAATCGGCCTGTTGGCGTTCAGCCTTCGAATCCGCGTGCGGAGGTTCGACTCCTCCCGGGGCCATCACTCCTGTTCAATGGCGAGGTGAGAATGCGCTGCCAAGGCGAGTGCGGTTCTGAGCGAATCGCTGGAGCGCGGACTCCAAGTCGAATGCCAGGAGTGCTACCCTCGAAGCAGCGCTAAGGGCGGTTCTTCTTTCGCGCCCCACCCTTTCAGATTCCGACCGGAACCGGCGGAGCCCTGAGAGGCACTTCCTTTGGCGAAGTCGCTTCCCGAAGGGAGTTCCATTGCCATCCGCTGAAACCGCACAGCCGGTCGGGGTCGCACATCAGGGGTTAATGATCGAGTTGAACGAGCAGGCGGCCGACGAGTTGAGCGCGTTTGACTTCGGCGAATTCTTCTGCGAGTGCTCCGATCGCGACTGCCTCCAAACCGTCGCGCTTCCGCTCGTTGAGTACTTGCGCGTCCGTGGTTCACCCGGGCGTCTCCTGATCAGCCCAGGCCACGAGGCCCCACAGCCCGCCACGTTGGGTTAGTCGCGCTCGCGACGCGAAGACGACTTGGCAGAGGTCCAGGCCGTCCTCGCTCTCCTCGCGGCGCTTCGGGTGGTGGTCAGCGCGCGTGCATCACGGGTGCGGCCTCTGATCAGATCCGGTCAGGCGGTTCCTCGGCGTTGCACGAAGAGCGGGCACCGAGAGTGCATCGCCTGTGCAACAAGGGCGCCCCTCCCGCCCTTTCGTTCCTGCTCGGGGAGCGGTAAGGCTCCTTCCACCCGCTTCCTTGAAGAAGAGGCGGACATGCGCCACAAGGCGATCTGCGCTGCGGCTCAGCTTGTATCGACCCTCGCCAAGTCATAGCCTAGTGGTCAAGTGGCAACGAGCTGCGGCAGGGGGGTGACCACCATGCCCGAGGAGGCCGCACAGGGTCCGCCGATCGAGGCCAACGGCACGGGGCACGTTTCCTTCTCTGACGTCGCCCGCGCGCATTTCGACTGGGATCAGCAGAACGACGAGGCGGCGCGCGACAAGTTCGAGTCCAAGCTCAACGCATTCGAAACCGATGCGGGCCAGGTCATCGAGGCCTACTGGTGTCGCAAGGCCGCTTCGGCGGTGGCCTTGACGAGACGTAACCGAGAGCGGCCCCGGGGACTACGCCGAGTGCTCGACGGTTGCCCTGATTCCGAGTACGGCCTCTACCGAGTTACGGACTGGGCGACCAGTGGCACCAAACGGATCCCTGATCTCCTCCACGACTGCGACATCCTCGCGATCAAGGCTTCAAACAGCCTGAGGGGAACTGCACAGGCCGTTGTGATGCAGTGGCTGCTCGCCGTCGAGTCGCACATCCTTGGCTTCATCGAGCGCGACGGCGACAGCTCGGCCACGGATGCCCAGGTGAACGCATTCGCAAACCGACAAACCGCGGAACTTCGTCGAATCGAGGAGTACTACCAGCGGGCGGGCGAGAAGCGCGGGCGCCTGTGGTACATGGAAGGAATGCTCATGCTCGGAGTCTTCTTCGTGTTCTTGGCGGCTCTCTTTACCGCTGGAGCACTCGGTCTGTTCGGGGTTCTCGTCGTGAGCTCACCGAGCGTTCGAGAGTTCTACGCGTGCGCGGCCGCCGGTGGCATGGGGGCTGTTGTTAGCGTCCTCATGCGCATGGGGGGACGAGGTGGGGGCTTCGTAATCGACCATGAGCTCGGCCGCCTGGGCGTGACATTGCTGGGCGCCTACCGGCCGCTCATCGGATCGGTGTCGGGCATCATCGTCTACTTCCTGGTACAGACCCCGCTTGTCCCGATCGAGTCGTCGACCCTCACATTCCCCTTCTTTGTCGTGGTTGCGTTTCTCGCCGGCTTCAGCGAGCGGTGGACGAAGGTCATGATGTCCGGCGCGATGAGCACCATCGCACCCGAAGGGACAGGCGCCGAGACGACGAGCCGCCAGGGATAGAGCGGTCTGCGGATTTCGCTTCGCCGGGCTCAGTCCCCGAGCGGAGCCAGCAGATTCTTCTTCCCCTCGAAGGCGAACAGCAGAAGGTCGACCATGCGGAACGTCGCATTGTTGGGGCCGAGCGTGGGATGCCACGTCGGGTCGCGCACGATCGACACCTGGCTGCCCTCCATGGCGCGGTGGAACGTCTCCGCCACGATGCGCGCGCCGACTCCCTTCAGCTTGCCGCCGCTGAGCTCGGCCTCGCGGAGGATGTAGAACCAGAGCGGGGTGTCCTTGAGGAGCGCAGCTCGCTGCGTCTGAGTGAGCCCGGCGAGGTTGGCGCCGTTGTTCCCGACTCGGATCTGTGTGGGCGTGAGCTTCGTCAGCGTCACGCCTTTGTTCTTCAGGAAGGTGGCCATCTGCTGCCCAGTGGCCAGCCTCACCATCCTCGCCCTCGTCAGGTTGCGGAACGCGAGGTTGATCTCGGTGTCGCCGGGCGGCAGGACAGGAAGGTTCCGGAGCGGATCCACGATCCTCGTGTCGATGCGCATCGCCCGGTTGAACTTGGCCGGCGGCACCGCGAGGTCGGCGCGGCCCGCCTCCGTGAAGTCGTACAGGCGCCGGAAGTCCGCGATCCAGTTGCTCGGAAGCCGCAGCCCGCCGCCGAGGGTTCCGCCGCCGCCCGAGAACTCGAACAGCAGGTCGAGGCTCCCGAAGCCGTCGAAGAAGACCCTGTTCCAGTCGTAGGCCGCCCGGATCATGGAGTGCCCGAGGCGGAAGGCGGCCACGGAGAACTCGATCGGCATGGTGGGGACGTCGGTCGGGACCGCCCCGACCTCGAACGCCTTCCGGCCGTTCGTGAAAACGTCGTTCACGACGCCCGCCGCGCAGATGCGGGGCAGGTAGTCGGTGCGGAGCATCCACTGGTAGTGCTTGGTGACGAGCTCGCGAGCCGCGGCGAAGCGCTGGCCCGCCGGGACCGAGCTGAGCGAGTCGACGACGCGGTTGTGAAAGCGGATGAAGGCCAGGTGCGTCTGGGCGACCGCGAGGTTCTCGTCGTTCCTCGGATCCGGGATGATCGCCTTGCGCTTCGCCTTCACCGTCGACCCCGCGCCACGGGCGAGATCGAAGCCCGTCTTCGCCGGGATGCCGTCTGCCGCGACCGTCGATCCCCTCCTCAGGTGGATGCCATCGGCCGCGTAGAACTTCGCCGAGGCCGGATCCGTCGGCCCGGCGCCGTAGAGCGAATCGAGGTCGAGGCTCGGCGAGCGTGCCTGCAGGAGTTGCGTCGGCGAGACGTTCTCGCCGAGCATGACGTTGGTCTTGTCGAACGTGAGGTCGTGGTCGACGAACTGGCCGAGGTACGTGAAGCCGGCCGGGATCTGCGCTAGCCCGCCGCCGCTCACGGCCATCGCGTTGGCGATCTTCCTCCGGTTCGGCTCGCCGAGCTGGCGCCCGATGCCGCTCGGCCCCATCCGCGAGAAGCGAAACGGCGGCGTTGCTTCCTCGAGGGAGGCCGCGAGCGTTGCGTCCCGGCCTCCGACGGTCTCGGAGAGGAGCCCCTCGCCGATCACGAAGTAGCTTTCCGAGCCATGATGTTCCACGGCGCCTCCCATCATCGAATCGCTCGCGAGCGAGCGCGAGGGCCCATGTGCCTATCAAGGGCTGTCGGTGACGGCAGACTTCCACGGACACGGTCGGGTGTCAAACGTCCCCGCCCGCGTGCGACTGGGCGGCCAACCCCACAGCCTGAGCGGTGGCTCGGCAGGAACCGCCGGCCGGCCCTCCTCGATCTGTCAGATCGGGAAGGGCCGAGCTGCGGCCCAGACTGGTGCGGCTAGAAGATTCCGGTGACGGCGTTGATCGCGTCTCCGATGGCGCCCGAGAGGGCGGCGAGGGCGACGACGACCGCCAGCGTGATGACGGCGAGCACGACGCCGTACTCAGCCATGGTCTGGCCCTCGTCGCGTCTGCTCAGAGCGACGGCGGGCTTGAGGAAGCTCTGCATCTCTTTGTTCACCCCCTAGGCGGGTTCTGTGGTCGCATGCGACTGAAGCTCCTAGAGCTCTTCGCCGTGACCGCTCCGCCGTAGGGCTCTAGCTGGTCGCAGCATCGGTGCAGTTCCAGGCGGCGGGAATCCCCCTTGACAGGGATTTGGCCCTTCCCGCGCGTCGACTTGCCCACTGACAGCAGGGCGATGACTTCGAGCGGCAGAACTGACGCCATCTGTCCGACCGGCCCCCCTAGAAGCCGGTCGGACTTACCCGTTCCCGGCGGCGACGAGGCCTACGGCCCGTCGGGAAAGCCACAACCGATGATGCTCGCGACGAGCAGTGCGGCAGTGACGAGGAAGATCTGAAGCGATGCCCGGCTCACGTACGGCTCACCTCCTCTCCTAGAAGCGGAAGTCCTGGAGCGCCTCGACGGCGCGTTGGTAGAGGTGGATCGCGCCCTCCTTGTCGCCGCGGTGGACGGCGAGCTCGGCCTGCGCGGTCCACGCCGCTGCCTTGTGGCTCGCGGAGGACAGCTGGCCAAAGCTCTCCTCCGCAGCCCGGAACTTCTCCTCGGCCTCTTCCAGCTTGCCCTGCTCCAGCAGGGAGCGGCCGAGGACGAGCTGCGCGTTTCCGATCTCGTCGATGAAGTCGACCCTGCCGGCGAGAAGCTCGAGAGCGTGCCTCGCCTGCTCCTCGGCGAGCTCGACCTGTCCCGTTCGCAGGTGCACCTGCGCAAGGGACGACACCGCCTGTGCGGCGTCGGCGTCCGACCCCACCTCGAGCGCGACTCCGAACGCCTGCTTGAAGTACGGAATCGACTCGTCCGGCCTCCCGAGCAGGAACGTGAGGCCGCCGAGCGTGGTCAGGAGCTTGCCCGTGTTGGCGCGGTCCTCGACCTGCTCGTAGAGGACCTTGGCCTGCTCCGCGTAGGAGCGCGCGGCGACCCATTGCCCGCGACGCTCCGCCACGAGCGCTCCGAGGAAATACGCGTCGGCCGTGGCGCGGGGGTCGTCGAGCGCCTCGGCGAGCTCGAGTGCGCGCTCCACGTCCTCGCGCGCTGCCTCCCAGTCACGCTGGCGCCGGTAGCAGCGCGACCGCCACCCGAAGATCCTCGACCGGAGCCGGTCGCACGGGATTCCCGAGCGCTCGGCGAGGTCGAGCGCCTCGTTGAAGAGGGCCATCGCCGTCGCGACCGAGGTCAGCCGGTACCGGCAGCAGCCGAGGCGGAAGAGAACCTCGGCCCGGTCGACGTCCGAGAACGCGGAGTCCTCGACGATCTCCCGGGCTCGCGCGAGCAGCGGGAGCGCCTCGCGCATCTCGCCGATGTACATCCGCGCCCAGGACTCCGCGAGGAGCGCCCGTAGCTCGAGGTCGGACGCGGACTCGGGCGGGAGCGAGCTCGTGGCGCTCGCCAGCAGGCTGATGGCCTCGGCGTAGTCGTGCGCCTCGAGCGCCGCCTCCCCGCGTGCGACCACGCTCTCGACGCGCTCGCGCTCCCGGCCGTCGACCCCGGTGGCGAGGTAGGCCGGATCGACCTCGAGCCGTTCGGCGAGCCACGCGAGCGTCTCGACCGTCGGCCGGAGCCGGTCGCGCTCGAGCTGGCTCACGTATTGCTTCGAGAACCGGCTCTCCGCCAGCGCGGACTGGGTGAGTCCGCGGGCGAGTCGAGCCTGTCGCAGACGCTGCCCGAGCGTCGGGGGGACGTCCGGTGCGGTAACGGACTCGTGGCTCGTCACTGTCCGGTCAAGAATAGAAGTCTTTGATCCACTTGACAATCCTCTTGACTTCACCGGCGATCCGGATATAGTCCGGACGATCTCGCCCTCGGGAAGAAACCCGATCCCGAGTGATGCCTGGCATACCGCGAGAGCTGGCCCGGAGACTCAGGCTTGGGCCGCAGGAGCTGAGTCTCCGGGTCGCGTTCTGTTGGGCCTGGATACCACGTTCCGTGCCTCTGCACAAGTGGCTCTTCCGGCCGATAGTCTCCGTGGCGTCAGAGCGACGAAGGAGCGATTCATGGCGTACGTGGTTCCCCCTCTCCCCTACGACTACAACGCGCTCGAGCCCCACATCGACGAGCAGACGATGCGGATCCACCACGACAAGCACCACCAGGCCTACGTGGACAAGGTCAACGCCGCGCTCGAGGGCACGGAATGGGCCGACCGGCCGATCGAGGAGGTGCTCACGAGCCTCGAGCGGATCCCCGAGGACAAGCGAACGGCCGTCCGCAACAACGGCGGAGGACACTACAACCACACGCTCTTCTGGGAGAGCATGAGCCCGGACGGCGGCGGCGCTCCCGAGGGAGATCTCGCCGCCGCGATCGACGCGGCGTTCGGCTCCTTCGCCGATTTTCAGGCGAAGCTGAAGGACGCGGGCGTAAACCAGTTCGGCTCCGGCTGGGCGTGGCTCGTTCTGGACGGCGGCGCGCTCGCCGTCGTCTCGACGCCGAACCAGGACAACCCGATCTCGGCCGGAATGACACCGCTCCTCGGCGTCGACGTCTGGGAGCACGCCTACTACCTCACGTACCAGAACCGGCGCCCCGACTACATCGACGCGTGGTGGGCGACCGTGGACTGGTCGAGGGTGGCGGATCGCTTTGCGGCGGAGTAGCGTCTGGTAAGGACTACCGGATGCCCGCGCTCAAGATCCTCATCGTCGCCATGAAGGCGCGCCAGGGGTGGAAGAGGATTCCGCCGGCCCAGCGCCGCGCGATCCTCAAGGCCGCCCAGGGCTCGGCCAAGAAGCACGGGCCGATGGTGGCGAAGACGGTTCGCGAGCAGGGACCGGCGGTCGCCAAGCGCTTCACGGAGGCCGTCCGCCAGTCGCGCAAGGGTCCGTAACTCGAAGGGGAGGCCGGTGGGACTCGAACCCACGACCACCGGGACCACAACCCGGGGCTCTACCAACTGAGCTACGACCTCCGCGCCTGGAGACGAGTTTAGCGGGTGCTACGGTGCCCCCGGGCGCCTGTAGCTCAGTGGACAGAGCGGCGGACTTCTAATCCGCGGGACGGAGGTTCGAATCCTCCCAGGCGCATTCCGCCGTTCTGAGGATTCCGCTGCACGCTGTCCGGAATTCGCGCTCACAGCAGCGGCCGAGTCAGAGCAGCGTCGGTCCGCGCGAGTTCAGGAATCTGCGCCGGTTTCCAAAATGTCCTTGAGACGCGCGAAGCCGCGGTCGAGGTTCGCTTGCGTGTTGCGGGCGATCAGCGGCTCGAGCACTCGGAGCAGCCCGCCCGGCCGGCCCGTGACCGAGAACTCCACCAAGGTGCCGCCCTCCCGGCCGCTGAGCTGGTACGCAAGAGTGGTGGGGAACGGGCCTGAGGTGCTCTCGATGGTCATCCGGTTGGGAGGCTGGTGCTCGACGACCTCCCAGGTGTACTCGTACTGACGACCCATGGAGCGAAACGTCGTCCGCACGGTCGTCCCTACCGCGATCGGCTCCGGCGACGTCAGCTGTTCGCTGTCCACGCTGTCGTCCCAGCGAGGCCGGTTCCGGGCATCCGCGACGAACGCGAACACCTCGTCCAGCGGGCGGGAAATGAGGACTTCAACCCTTCTGGTGAACACGTGTCCTCCTCGTGCGAAGCGATAGGCAGGAGCCTATCCGCTTCGGCCGCTCGCGCTACGTCTCGCCGGCCGGATCCTCGGGGAGGGCGACGCCGGCGGCCGGCGCGACGATCGACTCGCGGCGCCAGCGGACGATCTCCCGAAAGATCGCCTGGGCGATGCCGGCGACCGGGATGGCTGCCAGCGCGCCGAGGATCCCGACGAGCTCCGCTCCGATGAGGATGGCGATGAGCACCGTCAAAGGCGAGAGTTGGACGGTGCGGCCGTAGATGATCGGCTGGAGGATGTGGTTCTCGAGCTGCTGGTAGAGCACGAAGAAACCGACCACCACGAGGCCCTTGACCCAGCCCAGCTCGATGAACGCGACGGTGGAGACGATCAGCGCCGCCAGGGTCGCGCCCGCGAGCGGGATGAGGTCGAGCAGAGCGACGACGACGGCCAGCGCGATCGCGTACTTGCTGCCGAGCGCGAAGAAGACGATGGCGGCACTGACGCCTGCGATCACGCTGATGGCCAGGTTGCCGCTGACGTAGCCGCCGACCGTCCGGTAGATGTCGCCGCCGACCCGGTCCCAGCGCGGCTTCATG
>JAIBJN010000127.1 GCA_020029595.1 Actinomycetota bacterium
CTCACCCGAGCTCGCCGAGCACCAGGCGCACGCCTGGGAGGATGTGCTCGTCAGCGCCGGCTTCGACGGCGCCGACCTCTTCCACCTCCACCACCTGACGCCGCTCCACGACGCGGTTGCCCGTCACTGGCCCGATCGCCCCCTCGTCACCCACCTGCACGGCACCGAGCTGAAGATGCTCGACGGAATTGCCCGCCTCTCGGCGCTCGCCGCCACGCTCGGCAGCGATCTCGAGGGGATGGTCGCGCGCGAGGAGGCCGGTCGCCTGCCGGCAGGCGTCCGGCTCGGTTCGGAGGAGCGGGAGCTCCTGGCGCGCACCCGCTGGACGCTCTGGCGCTTCGGCGACCACTGGGCGGAGCGCCTGCGCGCGGCCGCCGGCCGGAGTGACGGTCTGATCTGCATCTCGTGCCACGACCGTGACGAGGCGCTGCGCCTGCTCAGCGTGCCGCCCGAGGCGGTCGAGGTGATCCCGAACGGCGTGGACACCGAGCGCTTCCACCGCCGCGAGCTCAGCTTCGAGGAGCGCCTCGTCCTCCTGCGCCGCTGGCTTGTCGACGACCCGCAGGGCTGGGACGACTCGGGCCGACCCGGGAGCGTTCGCTACCCGCCGGCCGCTCTCGAGGCGTTCGTCGACCGGCACAGCGGCGGCCCGGTGCCCGTCCTCCTCTTCGTCGGCCGCTTCCTGGCCTTCAAGCGCGTGCCGCTCCTCGTGCGCGCCTACGCCCGCGCGCGGCCCCGCTTTTCCGCCCCGGCGCCGCTCGTCGTCTGGGGCGGCTTCCCCGGAGAGTGGGAAGGGGAGCACCCGTACACGGTCGCCGAGCGGGAGGGCATCGAAAGCGTCTTCTTCAGCGGCTGGCGCGGGCACGATGAGCTCCCGCTCGGGCTCGCCTGCGCCGACCTCTTGGTCGGGCCATCCGTCGACGAGCCCTTCGGCCAGGTCTTCCTCGAGGCGATGTCCTGTGGCATCCCGGTGATCGCGACGCGCTCGGGTGGGCCGCCCTCGTTCGTGAACACCGTGCCAGGGAGGCCGAACGGCTGGCTCGTCCCCCCGGACGACGTCGATGCGCTGGCCGATGCTCTCGTGGAGGCCGTGAACAACGAGGCGGGGCGGCGGGAGCGCGCCGAGAACGCCTATGAGCAGATTCGCGGTCGCTACTCCTGGCACACACTCGCCCGCCGCTTCGCCGCGGTGTACGACGAGCTCCTGCGTCGTCCGAGGCGCTCGGAGGCGCGGAGCCGATCGGTCGCCGACCAGACGTAGCCTGGCGGCGTGGGCGTCGATCGGTTCGCCTGCAGCCCCCGCGGCGGCTTCGACGACCTCCCGCGATGACGCGAGCGCGCCGCCGGGGAGAAAGTCTCTGCTCACAACTCGCTTCTTACTACGCCATGGGCATGTAGAGACGCGCTGCCCCGGCGCGGGTCCGGAACTACGAGAGCAGCGTCGTCATCGCTTCGGGCCCTCGCTGAAGCGCCGCAGGGCGAGCCAGGGGGAAGCGGTCTTGAAGTCGAAGTACTTCGTCCGCTCGACGACGAGATCGCCCTCCTCGAGGAGGCGACCGGAGACCGAGCCCTTGTGCAGGCGAACCTCGTGGTAGTGGAGCGGCGAGATCTCGGTCGCCCGGTGGTGGACCGGATCCCCGTACCACTCGACGGGGACTTCGGGAGTCGAGAAGAGAATGAGGTTGCCGTAGGCGCCCTTCACGAGCTCGACGTCGTAGTAGCTCAGCAGCCCGAGATCGGCGTAGTCGTCCATTCGGGCCACGAGCTCGTTCTCGAGGTCGAACAGGATGGCGTGGTCGACCTCCTCACGCGGCCTGCCGAAGAAGCCGACGGCTGTGAAGTCACGCGCCTCGATCAGCGCGCGCCTGTCGGGCACGACGAGGAGATGACGCCGACCCTCCCCGTCATGCTCGCGGACGATGACCCCGCGAGCGGGTCGGGCGTCTTTCGCTTCCAGCCACCCCCTCGCGCGTTCCCGCTCGTGCTCGAGCATCTGGCGCATGACGTCCGCCTCACGCTCGGTGTTCTCGGGATCCGTGAACGGCTTCCCCCCGAGGACCTCGTCCGCCTCCATGATCGCGTCGTAATTCATCGCACCGCCCCGAACCATGACGAGTCTACGGCAGCGGGCTCAGGACGCACCCGCACGATTCTCGAACGCCGCTACGGCGGCACTACTCGGCCGGCCTGGCTACGCCGTCGCCCTCGAGCAGCGCTCGCCAGCCGGCGAGAAGCCCGTGAACCGCAGCGGCGCCGACGATCGGCTCGTCCGGGAGCGGCAGGCGGTCCGGGTGGAGGATGAACGGCCTGGTCTGAGGGCCGCCGATGCCGCCGTGGAAGGAGATCAGCTCCTCGAACGCACACCCCTCGTCG
This sequence comes from Actinomycetota bacterium, assembly GCA_020029595.1. Lineage (GTDB taxonomy): Bacteria > Actinomycetota > Thermoleophilia > Gaiellales > Gaiellaceae > JAIBJN01. Next base: position 2,374 of record JAIBJN010000127.1, read on the forward strand.
AGCTCGGGGTCGTAGAAACTCCCGACCATGACGTCCGCGACGTGGGCGAACCCGTCGGTGTGGAGCAGGTGCTGCGGAGCGCCGGGGGAGAACGCCGCGAGCGGGTCCTCGCCCTCGACCCGGCCGTCCGTGAGGTAGCGGGTTCCCCGCGCGCCGAGAACGACCGCCCCGTGCTCGGAGGAGCGGACGAGCAGCCAGCCGACGTGTGGGTGCGCGCGCAGGGTGGAGAGGAGCGCGGGATGCCGCTGCTCGATCTCCTCGAGCGTCAGCCGACGCTTCTCCTCCATCAGGTAGACGAGCCCGAGGTTGCCTGAGCCGAGCACGACGACCTGCCTGTCGCTGACGTCGTTCTTCGGCCGCTTCTGCTTCTGGGTGCGGCCGGTGGCCTCGCCGAGAGCGTGGCCGACCATCGAATCCTGCTCGTCGCCCCCGGCGATCTCGGTCACGCTGCCGGCGGAAAGCGAGCGCTCGACGAGGTCGTCGAGGCCGTAGCCGTTGCGCTGCTTGAAGGTCGCCCCCTGCGTCTGTCCGTGGTCGGAGAGGACGACGATCTCGTAGGGCCGCGGCGCGTACCGGCGCGCGCGGTCGATGCGCCCGAACTGGTCGTCGAGCTTGCGCAGCGCCTCCAGCGTGTCCGCGCGCTCGAGCCCCGAGTGGTGGGCGACCTCGTCGTAGCTCGAGAACGTCGCGTAGACCGCGGGGCGCCCCTTCATCATGTCCGTGAGCACGCCGTAGACGATCAGATCGCGCACGACGACGCACATCGCCGCGCGCATGAAGGGATAGATCCCGCCGCGGTGACCGCGGGGGCGGACGTCGCGCCGCCGCTGCCGTGCTGACGCGACCACCTCGAGGATCGTCTCCCAGACGAAGAGCACGAGCGCGCGCGTGACGTTGAACCCGTTGGCGAGGAACGCCCGGTAGCCGGGATTCGCCTCCTTCTCGGCCTCGATCCTGCTCACGGTCAGGATCTGGTGGTCGGCCTCGCCGGAGAGGAGGTTGCCGCGGCTGGCGCCGCCGTTCACGAGCAAGCCGATGCCGGTCACGTGCCGCCGCTCGATCTCGGCGCAGTCCGGCGGGGCGGAGCAGGTCATCAGCCTCCCGGTCTCCTTCTCCACCCAGCGGAACGCGGGGATGTCCTCGTTCGACCCG
>JAIBJN010000015.1 GCA_020029595.1 Actinomycetota bacterium
ACCGCCTTGACGAAGCGCTCGACGAGCACCGTGGTCTTCCCCGTCCCCGCGCCGGCGGAGACGAAGACGACGCCCGGCGCCTCGATGGCCGCAGCCTGCTCGGGATTCGGCGCGTTCATTGCCTCTTCACCCGGCACATCGGGGCCAGGTCGCACCAGGACGGGCAGCCGGCATCGCCGAGCGGGTCGTGCCGGACGTCGCCGGCGCGGATCCGCCCCACGAAGCCGCGGGCGTGCTCGGTCGCGCGGTCGATCTGCGCCCAGAACTCGTCCTCGTCCCGGTAGTCGTTCTTCTGAAAGCCCGCGACGCCGTCGTCGCGCGCCGAGGCTCGCAGGAGCCCGCGCGCCTCCCGCTCCCCCGCGAGCGCGCGGTAGAGGCCGCCGAGCGGCTCGATCCCGACGAGGTCGCGCAGGACGAGCATGTAGAGCGGGATCTGGAGCTTGAGCTCCGAGTCGATCTTCGCCGCCGAGAACGCCGTCTTGCCCGACTTGTAGTCCCAGACGATCCCGCGGGCGCTGAACGGGTCGACGTCGATGCGGTCGATCTTCCCGGAGAGCGCGAAGTCGCCGAGCTCGAGGCCCCGCTGGAGCTCGGGCGCGGAGCGCTCGGTCCCGAACGAGACCTCGAAGCGGCGCGGGACGAGCGGGGTCTCGGCCGCCGCCTCGTCGCGGACGAAGAGCTCGAGGTCGCGCCAGAGCTGCCCCTCGAGCTCGCGCCGCTCGAGCTCGGAGAGCTCCTGGCGGACGCCGGCGATCGCGTCGTCGAAGCAGCTGCGCAGGAAGCGGACGGCGTCCTCGACACGCGCGACGTCGACACGCTCGGTGCCGAGCTCTTTCGGGAGGCCCGCGTAGAAGCGATGGAGGGTCGTGTGCGCAAGCGAGCCGCGGAGCCTCGCGTCCACCTCCGCGTCGATGGAGCGCGGCGAGACGACGCGCTCCACGAGCCAGATCGAGGAGCAGGAGGCGAACGCCTCGAGCTCGGTGACGTTGAAGGTCGTCCGCGCGCCGAGGTCGGCGAGGACGGCCGGGCTCGTGAGTCCCGTCCGGCGCGCGAAGGCGCTCCGGGCCCGGTGGATGCGGCGCTCCCAGCCGTTCGCGAGCGCGAGCGCCTCGGCGCCGGGAGCGTCCTCGACGGCGAGCGCCGCGAGCGCACGCAGGCGCTCGCGCACAGTCGGCGCCTCCTCGAGCGGCCACGTGAGAGCGGAGAGCGGGCGGCGGCGGGTCCAGCGGGCGACCTCCGACGGGTCGAAGAGAGCCCGCGTCTCGTCCCAGAAGGGGCTCGCCACGCGCGGGGCGCCGTCATCGGTCGCCGCCTCGCGCACGAGATAGAGGCGGCGGGACGGGCGGGTGCACGCCGCGTAGAAGAGAAAGCGCTCCCGGGCGACCGGCTCCGGGCGAACGAGGCGGGAGCGCGTGCGCTCGTCGAGCCGGCGCCGGGCCTCGTCGTCGAGGAACGGAGAGGTGGACGCGCGGCGCGGGAGGCTCCCCTCCTCGAGCCCGAGGATGAAGACCGACTCGAAGCGCCGCGTGCGGGCGCGGAGGAGGTCGAGGACGGCGACGCGCCCTGGCTCGGCGCCGCCGCCCAGGCGCACGGAGGCACGCTCGAGTGCAGCGAGCGTGTCCTCACGGGTCAGCTCGCCGGCGAGCTCGCCCCAGCCTTCGAGCTCTCGCAGGAGGCGCGAGACCGCCTCGTAGGAGCGCAGGTCGAGCTGGGCGGGCTCGCCGACCGGCGGCGCCTCCAGCCCGTGCGCAGCCCGGAGCATCCCGCCCGCGAGGACGCGCGCGGCCTCGACGGGGTTGGCCGCGGCGCGGACGCCGTCGAGGAGCGGGAGAGGCTGGCCGCGCAGGCGGACGACGCGATCCTCGATCTCGGTGCGAATGCCGAGCCCGCGCAGGCGTCCCTCGAGGTAGTCCGCGTGCGAGCGCGGGAGTCCGGAGTAGGGAGAGCGGAGGAAGCCGAAGAGGTCGCGGCGCTCGCCCGCGTGCCAGAGGAAGCGGAGGGCCGAGAGGAGCGCGTGGCCGAACGGCGTCTGGCCCAACCGCGTGCGCCCCTCGACCGCGTACGGGACCCCGGCGGTCGAGAAGGCCGTCTCGAGCGGGGCGCGGAGGCGCTCGAGGGAGGGACAGACGAGGCCGATCGCCTCCGCAGCCGTGCCGTCGCGGAGGAGGCGAAGCACCTCGTCGGCCACGAGCTCGAGCGCCCCGCGCGATCCCGCCCCCTCGAGGAAGCGAACGGCGCCCTCGAGCGGCGGCGGGTCGGTTCGCGGCCCGTCGGCGAAGAGCGCCCGCTCCAGGTGCGCTAGGGCGGGGTGGGCGATCTCGCCGTACGCGGGCGGGAGCTCCTCCACGTGGCCGTCCGCGAGTCCGGCGAGATCGGTAGCCGTCCGCGCGAGCGCGGCGAAGGCGGGTCGCCCCGGCTCGTACGGGAGCGAGACGGTCACCTCGGCCCGGCCCGCAAGCGCCTGCAGGAGCGCCCACTGCGCGCCGGTCAGGTCCTCGAAGCCGTAGGCGAGGACGGGGCGGCCGTCCCAGGCTGAAAGCTCGCCCTCGACGCGCTCCGCGGCGTGGCGGCGCTCGAGGTCTCGATCCCAGAGCACGAGGCGCTCGAGCTCCTCCCGGTAGGCGCCGTAGAGCTCGGCGAGGTCTCCGTCGACGTCGGCGGGGTCGACAAGACCCGACTCGAGCTCCGAGATGGCCGCGAGCAAGGTGTCGCCGAAGCCGGCGAAGCGGGCCGAAGGACCGAGCCCGTTCAGACTCGCGACGGCGAGGACCCGGTGAAGGACGAGGGCCCGCTGGGCGTCCGTCACCACCGGTCGGTGCCCCGCGTCGCCGCGCGCGATCGTCTCGAAGAGGTCGTCGAAGGTGCCGATCGTCCCGCCCAGGAGCGCCGGCCGGCGTGCCAGGAGGTCCCGCTCCACGCGGTCGACCTCCGCCCGGTTCGGGACGACGAGGAAGGGCTCGCGGTCGAGGTCCGCCAGGTAGCGATCGAGGAGCCGCGCGACCTTCCCCGCGTTGGCCGGGCCAACCAGCAGAGCGAGCGGCACCTGGAGATTCTAGCCGCCGCCCCGGAGGCCCCAATTCGGCCTCCGCGACGGCGGCTCGGCGCCCTGTCGAGGCCAGTCTACTCGGCGGACTTCGGCCGACGGCCGCGGCGCGCGGCCGCCCGGCCGGGCATCTTCCCGGCGCAGTCGTCGCAGAGATCGGCGGCCTTGGCGCCGCGGCGCGCGTCGGTGTAGGTGACGCGCATCGCCGCGCCCTTTCCCTCGCCGACTTCGGTGCCGCAGTTGTCGCAGACGAGGATTGTCTTTCTCGCCACTCTATTCCTCCTGCAAAGGTGGGGGGATAGGAGAGTGGGGGAACTCTACTCGGTGGAAATGCCGGCGTGCAATAACCAACGAAATAGTCACGGCGAAGAATCAGATGTTGAGCTATTAGACTCCGGCCGCGATGGACACGCGCACGATCGTCGTGCTGGAGGGGGACGACACCGGGCAGGAGCTGCTCGAGGAGGCCCTGCGCGTCCTCGTCGCGGACGTCATCGGAATCGAGCTCGAGCTTCCGCGCTACGACCTCTCGCTCGAGGAGCGCCGGCAGACGCAGAACGAGGTCGTGCACGAGGCGGCCCGGGCGGTCCGCGAGCACGGCCTCGGGCTCAAGGCCGCCACGATCACGCCCGAGGGAGCGGGAGACGTCGGGAGCCCGAACCGCATCCTGCGGGAGGAGATCGGCGGCCATGTCATCGTCCGTACCGGGCGGCGCATCCCCGGCGTCGTCCCCATCGGCGGCGCGCACTTCCCCATCTCCGTCGTGCGCATGGCCGTCGGCGACGCGTACGGCGCGAAGGAGTGGCGCGAGGGCGAGGGAGAGGGCGAGATCGCCTACCGGACCGAGCGGATCGAGCGGCGGATCTGCCGCGCGGTCGCGGAGTTCTCCTTCCGCCACGCCGAGCGCACGAAGGCGAAGGTCTTCGGGGGACCGAAGTACACCGTCTCCCCCGTGTACGAGGGGATGCTCAAGGAGGAGATGGACGGCGCCGCCGGCCGCCACCCCGAGGTCGAGTACGAGCCGCAGCTCATCGACGCGACGTTCGCTCTCCTCATCGGGTCGGCGGGGGAGTCGCTGGTCATCCCGGCGCTGAACCGCGACGGGGACATCCTCTCCGACCTCGTCCTCCCCCTCTTCGGCTCGATCGCGGGCTCGGAGTCGCTGCTCGTGGCCTTCAACGACGACTACACGCCGCGCGCGCTGATGGCCGAGGCAGCGCACGGCACGGCCCCCGCGCTCAAGGGAAAGGACGTGGCGAACCCGATGGCGATGATCCTCGCCGGGGCCGCGCTCCTCTCGCACATCGACGACGTCGAGGCGCGCGCGGCGGGGCGCGCGATCCGCGAGGCCTGCCTGGAGGCGGTCTCCGGCGGGACGCGGACCGCCGACCTCGGCGGACACGCGTCGACGTCCGAGTTCACTGACGAGGTCGTCTCCCGCATCCGCTCGAAGCTGGAGGTCTGGGCAACGCTCGGAGAGGGTTGAGCCCCATCCTCCGCTCGACCGTCAGCGCCGCGCGAGGACGGCGGACATCCCTCTGAGGCCCAAGTCCATCGCCCGCCAGGGAAGCCCGGCGTGGAACGGGAGGCCCGCTCTGAAGCGAAGCGGAAGGTAGAGGCCGAGGAGCTTCTTGCCGAGGCGCCAGGCCGGCGACACCCCGACGCGGTAGCGTCCGTCGGCGTCCGCCCGCACGACCACTGGATGGTCGGGGTTCCCTGTCACCTCGAGCGGGACCTGCGCGAACGTGGCCTTGTCGAACTCCTCCATGACGCACATGCTCACGGGGTCGAAGGAGCCCGCGGGAACGGTTCCGGCCACCTCGGCTGCGATCGCCTCCGCGACCGCATCCGCCTGGAGAAAGGCGAGGAACGCCTGCTTGACCGGGAAGTCGCCCGCGTCACCCGGTGCGTAGATCCGCTCGTGGCCCACGAGGCGGCGCGAGCCCGGCTCGGTCGCCAGGAAGCCGCGGTCGTCCGCGAGGAGCCCGTCGTACGTTACGGCGGCTATGTAGGGCGGGAAGGAGACGAGCAGGTCGAACGACTCGCTCGAGCGGTGCTCGAAACGCGCAGTCCCAGCGTCGACGGACGCGAGCCGGACACGGAGCCTGCCCTCGATGCCGCGCTCGGCGAACTCGGCCGTGACGACGCCGTGGAGCTTCGGGCCGAACGCCTGGATGTAGGTGTCCTCGTAGGTCGTGTGCACGAGGCGGACGCGATCGCGGAGGCCCCGGCGCCGGAGCCAGGTCTCCACCATGAGGACGATCTCGTACAGCGGCCCAGCGCACTTGTTCCCCGGAGGGACGTTGAAGAGGATCGTGGGCTCCGAGCCGACCGCCGCGCCAGCGGCGACCTCGTTGAGCCGCTTCCCGAGCGAGACCATCTGCGTCGGTGTCCAGATCGTCTCAGCGTGCTCGGCGAGGCCGGAGATCTCCTGCGGCCGCATGGCCGCTCCCGTGGCGATCACGAGGAAGTCGTAGTCGAGATCCTTGCCAGCAACGCGGATGCGGCTGGCGTCGGCGTCCAGGCCCTCGACGGCGCCCTCCACGAGCCGGATCTCGCGCTTCGCGGCCGGGCCGGCGAGCGGGATGAGGAGGGAGGCGGGATCGGCTCCGAACGGAATGTAGATCGTGTTCGGCTTGAAGAGGAACTGCGGGGAGTCGGAGACGAGCGTGAGGTCGGCCCGCCCGTCGAGCTTCGTCCGGAGGTAGAAGGCCGACTCGAGCCCGGCGAAGCCGCCGCCGAGGATCACGATGCGAGGGCGGGCGCTCATGGTGGACACTCTCCGCGCTGCCGGCCGTTGCGGCATCGGGCGAGACACGGAACCGCGCTGCGGAAAACCCGCACCTCCGGCTCGGTCGTCAGCGGATGCGGTCCGGCTTCTGATGCGCGACACTGGCGCGCATGAAGAACATCCTCATTGCCACGGACGGCTCCGGCGGAGCCGCCGCGGCCGTCTCCGCCGGTCTCGAGCTGGCGCGCGACGGCGGCGGCAGTGCAACCGTCCTCTACGTTCGCACGGAGATCGGGCCGCTCGGAGAGCCCTTCTACCAGCGGAAGCTGTCCGAGCAGATGCAAGAGGCCGAAGCGGCCCTCGAACAGGTGCGGGCAGTCGCCGAGTCGCTCAGCATGTCGATCGAGACCGAGGTGTTGGAGGGCGAGGCGGCTGAGGTGATCGTCGACCTCGCGCGCGCCCGCGACGCCGACGTCATCGTCGTCGGCTCGCGCGGGCTCGGCGCGGTGACAGGCGTGCTCCTCGGCAGCGTCTCGACCGAGGTCGTCCACAAGGCCGACCGCCCCGTGCTTGTCGTCAAGGAGAAGAGCAGCGCCTAGGACGCCACGCCGCCGAGAGAGTCAGCCCTCGGCGCGCTGCTCCGTCAGCCGCGCAGCCTGTAGAAGCGGAAGATCTCGTGCTCGACAGGGAGCACCTCGACCTCCGCGAACCCCGCCTCGGCTGCGTAGCGGCGCATGGTGTCCGTCCGCATCACCGTGCCGGTCGCGGCGGAAGGCGTCTCCGCGAGCCCGACCGGCAGGCAGCAGAGAACGCTGTAGGTGTACATGAGGCGCTCGATCTCGTCCCCGGGGGCCGTGAAGGCGTCGGCGACGCGCTCGTCCATCACGATGACCGCCCCGTCCTCGGCCACGAGCCCTCGCAGTGCGCGCAGGACGTCCACCGGCCGGGACATGTCGTGGAGGGCCTCGAATACGGTCACGAGCTGGTAGGAGCCGGCGAGCTCGGGGTCGCCGGCATCGCGGAGGTGGAAGCTGACGCGGTCCTCGACGTCGGTCCCGGCCGCGTTCGCCCGGGCCACCTCTACCGAAGCCTCGTCCAGGTCGTACCCGTCGACCGTGGCCTTCGGGTAGGCGCGCGCGATCGCGAGGCTCGACCAGCCGGCGCCGCAGGCGACGTCGGCGACGCGGGCAGGGGGATCGGCGAGGAGACGCTCATGGACGTCGGGAATCGCGGGGAGCCAATCGGAGCCGAGGAGATTGGCGAAGAGCGGCCTGTTCGCGTCTCCCTGCGCCTCGCGACCGAGCTCGCCGTAGTCCTCCCAGGGGACTCCGCCCCCGGTGCGAAAAGCCTCCTCGACCGCCGGGAGGGCGTGCGCGAACGAGACGCCCAAGCGCGCCATCGGCGTCACGTGGGCGAGGGAGTCCAAGTCCCGGTCGCTCAGCACCTCTGCGTGCCCGGTGGGAAGCCGGTAGCGTCGCTCCTCCGCGGCCGCTTCGAGGTCGTCGACCTCGAGGATCCCCGCGACTGCTTGCTGTTCGAGCCACTCGCGGGCGTACCGCTCGTCCGTCCGGGTCGCCGCCGCCAGCTCGGGCGGCGTGGCGTCGTCCCGCTCCGCAAGCGCGCGGTAGAAGCCGAGCCGGTCGCCGAGGTGGACCGTCAGGAGCTCGTACGCGCCCAGCGCCGCTCCGAAGAGGCGCTCGGCGAGAGCGTCCCGCTGCGCCGCTTCGACCTCCGTCGCCACCTGCCGTCTACCGCTGTTCCAGCGGCGGATTCTTGACGTTGTGCTCCGTCGCGTACTCCTCGACGAGCTGGTTGATCACGTCCATGCCCTCGTCGTACGCGTAGTTGATCTTCACGAACGGCTCCCACTTCTCGGGCAGCGCGTCCTCGGGGAAGATTGCCTCCACAGGGCACTCGGGCTCGCACGCGCCGCAGTCGATGCACTCCTCCGGATCGATGACGAGCACGCGGTCAGCCTGGTGGATGCAGTCGACTGGACAGACGTCCACGCAGGACAGGTCTTTGATGTCGATACAGGGCTCGGCGATGATGTAGGTCACGCGGGCCAGTCTACGCGACGAGTTCTTCGACGAGCTGTGGCGCCCGCTCGGCGAGCGCGGAGCGCACGACGACGCGGTCGAGCCCGGCAGCCTGCGCCGCCCGCAGCCCGGCCGTGTCCGTGTGGTTCGTGAAGCCGAGAATCGGGACGTCGGGGTACGTCTCGGCAACCTCGCCGGCCTTCACGCGCGCAACGTCGACGATCACGAGGTCGGGCGGGTCGATGCTCTCGGTCGTTGTCAGCCTGTGACTCGCGCCGAGGAGCGCGTCGAGCTTCCCCCGGAAGAACAGGTCGACCCCAACGAGCAGGATCGTCGCCACGGGCGAGAGCGTACCACCGCGAACGGGCTCCCTCAAAGAGCTCTGCTAGCGTTGCCGCGATGCCGGTTGGTCAGCTCCACACCGTCGCCCGCGCGGCGGACGTGCCGGCAGGCAGCGCCTGCATCGTTCAGGCCGGGGAACGCGACGTCGCGCTCTTCAACGTCGACGGGGTGTTCTACGCGACCCAGAGCGAGTGCCTGCACATGAAGGGCCCGCTCGGCCGCGGCAAGCTCGAGGGCTGCGTCGTCTCCTGCCCTTGGCACGGCTGGCAGTACGACGTCTCGACCGGCGAGAACGAGTTCGACCGCGCGCTCGCGCTCGAGACCTTCGAGGCCGTCGTCGAGGACGGCGAGGTGAAGGTTCTCGTCTGAGCCCGAGCTAGAGCGGCTTCAGGTACCGGCGCGAGACCTCCTCGAGCCCGAGCGCGCGGTAGAACGCGTGGGCGGCGTCCCGCTCGGGGCGCTCGCCGCTCGTCACCTCGAGGTACCGGCAGCCCGCCTGCCGTGCGCGCTCCTCGATCGCTGCGACGAGCGTCCGGCCGATCCCGGTCCGCCGTCGACCCTTGGCAACGACGAGCGCGGAAAGACGGCACCAGCCGCCGTCCTCGTGGAGAAGCGGGAGCACGGTCGCCGACGCGAGTCCGGCGGGCCCCTCCTCGTCCTCCGCGACCAGCAGGAAGGAGGCGGGGTCGGCCGGGAAGGCTCGGGCGCGCCCGGCCACCGCTTCGACGTCGTCCGGGTAGCCGAGCTCGGCGAGGAGCGCAGCGAGGGCCGGCGCGTCCTCGGGCCGTGCCTCGCGAATCTTCACACGCCGACGCCGAAGAGCTCGAAGACGCGGTTCACGGCGACGTTCAGCCACCAGAAGCGGTCGAAGAAGAGCAGGAGGCCGAGGGCGACGAGAAGCGCTCCCGCGACGATCCGCAGCGTCCGGTAGTGGTCGCGGAGCCACCGGAACGCTCCCATGGCACGGTCGAAGCCCACGCCGACGGCGAGGAACGGCAGCGCGAGGCCGGCCGAGTAGACGAGCAGCAGGAGCGTCCCCTGGGCGACCGTCTGCCCCTCGCCGGCGAGGGCGAGGATGGAGGCCAGCACGGGGCCGACACAGGGCGCCGCGCAGAGGCCGAACGCCGCGCCCAGGAGAGCGGCGGAGCCCGTGCTCCGCGCGCCCTCGACGAGGCCCGGCGCGACCAGGCGGTCGAGGAACGGGAGGGGGAGCAGCCCCATCATGGCGAAGCCGAGGACGACGACCAGGAGGCCCGCAACGGCGAGGAGCAGCTCACGGTTCTCTCCGAAGAGCCCCCCGGCCGCGGCGGCGGCGGCGCCCAGCCCGACGAAGACGGCGCTGAAGCCCGCGACGAACGGGAGGCTCGCCAGGAGCACGCGGCGCCCACCCGCGCCGACCTCCTGCCCCGAGACGACTGCCAGGTAGCCGGGCACGAGCGGCAGGACGCAGGGCGTCGCGAAGGAGACGAGCCCGGCGGCGAAGGCGAGCGGGATCTTGGCCTCCATCGCCGCCGTCTACGCGTCGAAGCGCGCGAGCTCCTCGTCGACCCGGCGCTCGAGCTCCGGGTCGAGCGGGGGACGGCCGTTGACCGAGGCGGACTCGGGCGCCCGGCCGCCGGGTCGCGTCCGGCTCCAGCGGCGCAGCCCGACGGCGAGGAGGCCGACGGCGAGCGCCGCGCCCGCGAGCGGGAGCACCCAGGCGAGAAGGTTGAAGCCTTCCTTCGGCGGCGCCGCAAGCACGCCCTCCCCGAACTGGTCGACGAGTGCCGCCTCGATCTCGCCTTCGGAGTCCCCGGCCGCGATCCGCTCGCGGATGAATGCTCGCATGCGATCCGCGACCGGCGCGTTCGAGAGCTCCAGGGTCGTCTTGCAGGTCGGGCAGATGAACTTCTTCTCGAGCGAAGCGAGCGTCGGCGGCTCGTCGCTCTCGCCGCCGCAGCCGGCGGCCGCGAGCGCGAAGAGAGCGATGGCGAGGACGAGCGCGCCCCTCATCTGACCGGCGTGTCGAGCGCGGCCTGCACGTTCTCCTCGAGCTGCTCCTCGTCGAACGGCCCGACGATGTGCTCCCCCACGAGGCGGCCGTCGCGGCCGACGAACCACGTCTCCGGGAAGCCCGTGTTCCCGAAGCGGCCCAGGCTGGCGCCGTTCCCGTCGTACGCGATCGGGTACGTGAGGCCGTAGCGCTCGACGAACTTCCTCGCGTCGACCCGGAAGTCCTGGGCGTCGATACCGAGGACGACGAGCCCGTCCTCCCGGTAGCGCTGCCAGGTCTCCTCGAGGAGCGGGGCTTCGTCCTTGCACGGCTCGCACCACGAGGCCCAGAAGTTGAGCACGACCGCCTTGCCGCGGTAGTCGGCGAGCCGTATCTCGCCCTCGCCGTCGAGCGTGTCGAGCGTGAGCTCCGGCGCGCGGGGGCGCTCGCCCCGCTCGAGGGCGTCGTCCAGGCCGCGGCCCTCCGCCTGCTCGGTCACCCGCCAGCCGAGGAGCGCGACGAGCAGAGCGACCACGAGGACGGCCGCCGCCTGGAGAATGAGCTTCGCGCGGCGCGCCATGGACCGCGATCCAGTCTACCGGGGCCACCTGGGCGCCGAGACCCTAGGAGCCGACGATGAAGACCGGGGTGCCGATGCGGACGCGCTCGAAGAGCCACTCGGCGTTCGAGATCCGCATGCGGATGCAGCCGTGGGAGGCGGAGTAGCCGATCGAGGCGGCGTCGGGCGTGCCGTGGATTCCGACCCCTCCCGCGCTCAGGCCCATCCAGCGGGTGCCGAGCGGATTCCCGGGGCCCGGCGGAATGGGCTCGGCGCCGGCGGCCCATTCCCTGTTGGGCGGATACCACCACGGGTTCCGCTGCTTCGTGACGATCCGGAAGCTGCCGAGCGGCGTCGGGTAGGCGGCCATGCCGGTGGCGATCGGGAACGAGGCGAACGCGCCCATGGGACCCGGCCCCGAGCCGCGGTAGACGATGAGCCTCTTCGACCCCCGGCGGATGACGATGGCCGGGCCGAACCGTGAGGCCGTGATCGCCGGCCGAACGGTGCGCACCGGCAGGATCACGGTGTCCCGCCGGTGGGCGCGGAGCGCGCCCAGGAGCCGGATGCGCGCCCGCAGGCGGAGAATCTTGCGCCCGGCGTGCGCCTCCGTCAGGCGCGGAGTCAGCCCGACCAGACGGGCCCGCGACGAGATCGGGGCGCGGTCGTAGATCCTCGCGCGGCGCTTGATCCACGCCCGGAGCCTCCAGTCCACGATCGCGACCTGGAGCGTGAGCGCGCTTCCAGAGGGCGCGGCGAGGGCCGCGGCGACGGCGAGTGCGACCCGCGCGCGGGCGCCGAACCGATCGGGCGGGATGGTCAGCGTCGCGTCGCCGAGCGCGAGGGTGAGCGGCTGGTCGAAGAACGCCTGGAGCGCGGTCGCGGCCTCGGCTCCCGTCATCCCTCCCACGGCGACGCCCGAGACGGTAACGCCATCGGCGATCACCGGCTCGGGCGGAACCTGGGCAGCCGCAGGCGCCGCCGCGACGAGCGCGGAGGCGAGGAGCATCGAGAGGATGAGCGCGCGCCGCACCGTCAGGCGATCTTAGACGAACCGGCGGCTGCAATTCTTCCGTCGGGAGCAATACGAAAGCGCACAGTGATCGTCTCCCTCCACGTCGCCACCGGCGGTCTCGTCGGCTCGCTCGCGGGCTCCCGCTCGCGCGCCCTGATCCTCGGCCTCGCCGCGCACGCGGCGGGAGACGCGGTTCCCCACCAGGACGTCGCGTCCCGCCGCTTCGAGACCGTGAGCGGTTTCGCCGGCCTGCTCCTGCTCGCCGCCGCGCGGGGGCCCCTCGATCCGGCCGTCGTCGGCGCGGTCGGCGCCTCCGTGCCGGACGTGGAGCACGTCCTCCCGCTTCCGCGCCCCGGCGGGCGCAAGCTCTTCCCGAGCCACCGCGTTCGCGGCTGGCATCGAAGCGGCGGCCTCCCGGCGTCGGTGCAGCTCCTCGCCGCTGGCGCCATCCTCGGCGCGCTCGCCGCCGGGCCGCTCTACGGCCGCGTCGGGAGGTAGTCCTCGTCGAGCTCGCCGCCGCGAGCGACGAAGTCGATGATCATGCGGTCGGTCAGCCACTCGACCGGGGCACGGTCGTCGGTGAGGGGCCGCTCGGTCGCCAGCACCGGGGCGACGCCGCCCTGGAAGAGCGGGACGAGGGAGCCGACGGCCGCGGGAGCGGCCCCGGCCCGCTCGAGGAGCTCATCGAGCTCGACCGGGCGGTCGAAGCCGAGCATGAGCTCGTTGAAGCGGAGAGGCCGCCAGCGCCACGCCTGGGGGAACTCCGCGAGGAGAGTGCTCCCGATCGCCCTCGAGAGCCGCTCGTCCCCCGGCACGCCCGCGACGTTGAGCGCGACCACGCCTCCCGGCCGCAGGTGCTCGCGCACGGAGGCGAAGAACTCGCGCGTGGCTAGATAGAAGGGGATATACGGCTGGTGGTAGGCGTCGACGACGATGAGGTCGTACGTGTCGTCGGCGAGCTCCAGATACGGACGCCCGTCGGCCGTGATCACGTTCAGCCGCGGATTGTCGTCGAGCCCCATGTACCGGCGCGCGGCCTCGCTCACCTCGGGATCGATCTCGACGCCGTCGATCTCGACGTCCGGGTAGAGCTCTCCGAAGGCGCGAGCGACGGTGCCGCCGGCGTTGCCGATCACGAGCATCCGCTCCACGGGCCGGTCGAGCAGCGGCGGGACGAGCAGGAACGTGTCCCAGACCCCCCCGGTGAGCACCGAGTGCTCGTGCCAGACCGAGTGGACGGCGACACCCTCGTTGAGCTTGAGCGCACGCGACCCGTCGTCCCGCTCGACGATCTGGATGTACTGGTAGGACGACTCCGTCTCGTAGAGGAGCCCGGAGCTCGCCTTGATCGTGCCCGCCGGGACGAAGAGGAGACCGGCGAGTGCGAGTGTGAGGAGCTGCCAGCGGCTCCCGAGCAGGAGTGCGGAGGCGAGGGCGAGCAGGACGGCGGAGCCGAGCATCGTCCGCTGGGTGCCGACGAGCGGGATGGTGACGATCGCCGAGAGGAACGTCCCGACGATGCTCCCCAGGGTCGAGAGGGCATAGAGGCGCCCGGCCACGGTCCCCGCTTCCCCGACGTCCACGAGCGACAGCCGGATGGCGAAGGGCGAGACTGCGCCGAGCAGCGTCACCGGCACGGCGAAGAGCGCGAGCGCCGCGAAGAAGGAGCCGACGACCGCGCCGACCGAGACGGCGTCAAGCCCGCGGACGCCGACGTCGAGGATTGGGCGGGCGACGAACGGCGTGACCGCCACGGCGAGCGCCGCGGCGAGGAGCATCCAGCCGAGGACGCGCGGCTCCGGCCGGCGGTCGGCCACCTTCCCCCCGAGCCAGTAGCCCAGCGAGAGGTAGAGGAGGATCAGCCCGATGATGTTCGCCCACACGATCGTCGAGCTCCCGAAGTAGGGCGCGAGGAGGCGCGAGGCGGCGATCTCGGTGGCAAGGGTGGCCGCGCCGGCCGTGAAGACGACAGCGGAGAGACGCGCCCTGAGACTCGTCTCTCCGCTAATGGCCGCGCCGATCGGGGTGGTCGCCATGTCTAGGGATTCCCGCAGGAAATCCCTAGCGTGCCAGCTTGAGACACACGATGGCGCAGTCGTCGTCGAGCTCGCCACCGGCGAAGGCTCGGCAGTCGGCGAGGATGGCCGCGGCGAGCTCCTGCGCCGGAAGGCTGCGCTGGGAAGAGAGCAATCGGTCGAGTCGCTCCTCGCCGTAGAGCTCGCTCTCGCGGCGCGCCTCGATGACGCCGTCGGTGTAGAGGACGACGACCGACCCCGGCTCCAGGCGAACGCGTTCGGCTCCGTACTCCTGGGCAGCCTCGATCCCGAGCGCGAGCCCGGAGGCGCCGAGCGAGGTCACGCGGCCCCGGGGATCGACGACCCGGGCGGGCGGATGTCCTGCGCTGCCGCACGCGACCTCGCGCGCCGCGGCATCGACGAGCGCGTAGAGGAGGGTGACGAACTTGCCCGGCTCGATCTCGCCGCAGGCGATGTCGTTCGCGCTCCGGAGGAACGCGGCAGGCTCGGAGTCGCCGCGCGCGAGCACCCGGAACGTGAACTTCGTCATCGCCATGTCGGCGGCCGCCGGAATGCCCTTCCCGAGGACGTCGCCGATGACGACGGCGAGGCGCCCGTCCTCGAGGACGACGAAGTCGTAGAGGTCGCCGCCGACGTCGACGCGCGCCGAGGACTGGTAGACGTGGCCGACCTCGAGCCCGGGGACGCGCGGCAGCTCACGCGGGAGGAGCGAGCGCTGCATCGTCTCCGCGAAGTCCTTCTGCTGTTGGTAGAGGCGCGCGTTGTCGATGGCGAGCGCCGCCTGCGCGCCCACGGCGAGCGCCGCGTCGACCCTCTCCTTCTCGAGCGGCCTTCCCGGGTCGAAGGAGACGACCGTGAGCGTCCCGAGCACCTCGCCGGGCGTCGCGAGGGGGAGCACGGCCGCCGTCGCACCCTGGCGGAGGAACGGCTCGAGGATGCGATGGGCGTCCTCGGGGGCTGCCGTTCCCGGCCGGAGAATCACGGCCCGCTTGGAGCGCCGGAGCCGCCGGGTCAGGGGCGCCGAGAGCGGCTGGGGGCGCGCGACGAGATTGCCGACGACCTCCTCCACCCTCGGGTCGGCGACGTGGACCGCGCGGGCCGTAAGCGAGTCCGTGCGCGTGTCCGGCATCCGAATCACGGCGACGTCGGCGTCGAGCAGCTCGACCATCGCGCGCGCGACCGCCTCGAGAGTCGCAGCGAGCGAGAGGCTCTCGGCGAAGGACTGCGAGATCGCGTAGAGCCCCCGCAGCTGGCGGGCGGCATGACGCTCGGACTCGAGCGTGCGCTCGAGGATCGCCGAGAGCTCCTTCGTCCGTTCGTGCAGGCGTGCGTTTTGGACGGCGACGGCGAGCTGGCTCGAGAGCGCGATGAGGAGGCCCTCCTCGCCCTCCCGATAGGGGCGCGCGCGCGTCTTGAAGACTCCGAGCGCCCCGATCGCCTCGTCGTGGACGAGCAGCGGGATGAAGAGGGCGCGGCGGACGGCGCTCTCCTCGAGGACGTGCTCGAGCCCCGCGAGGCGGGGGTCGCTCCACATGTCTTCGATGAAGAGGAAGCCGCGGCTGCGGAACGGCCCGAGCGCGAGCTCGAGCAGCCGCTCCGCGAGATCCGTGTGCGGCCCGGCGAGGCCGCGCGAGGCGGCCGCGGCCAGACGGCCTTCCTCCCGCAGGTAGACGGCCACGTGCCCGCTCGAGGTCAGCTCGGCGACTCGCTCGACAGCCGTCTCGAGCGTGTGCGTGAGCGAAAGCTGCGCGATCGCCTGGCTGACGACCGCGACGAGCGTCTGAGAGCGCTTGAGCGCGAGCTCGACGAGCCCGACCCGATGGCTGCGCCGGAGCGCGAGCGCGGCGCCGGCCGCGAAGGGCGAGAGCCGCTCGAGCTCGGGCTCAGCCGGCGTCTCCGCAGGGAACGCGAGCTGGAGCACGGCCGCCGGAGGCTCTCCGAGCGGGAGGGCGTGCACGAGCCAGGGGCCGAGCCTCGCAGGCGCGGCCTCACGCTCCAAGAGGGAGAGCCGGACGCTGTCGGCCGCCACCCCGAAGTCCGGCGTCTCTCCTCCGTAGCCGTGGGCGGCGAGGAACATGGGCGGCGTTTCGGGTTCGAGGCGCCAGAGCGACGCTCCCGCCGCCTCGGCCGTCTCGGCCGCGACGCGGACGATCTGCTCCGCCGTCTCGGTCTCGTCGGCGCCCGCGGCCAGAGCCTCCCCGAGAAGCTCGAGCTGGGCCTCCGAGAGCTCCGCGCGCCCGTTTGCACCGGCGCCGACGGCCCGTTCCAGCCGAAGCGCGAGGGCGACATGTGCCGCCGCGGCGCGGGCGAGCGCCTCCTCCTCAGGCCCGAAGGAGAGCCCCGAGCGGTAGAGCTCGAGCGTGGCGACTACCTCGCCGTCCAGGGCCACTGGGACGAGCCGGACGAGCGGCATTCCGGCGCGGGCGGCGGTTCGCCGCACGATGGCGGGGGCGGAGGGGTCCCCCGGCGCGTCCGCGAGCTCCGTCTCGCGGTCGGGCACGTCGGCGACGGGAATGCGGGTCCCCTGGAGCTCGGCGGCCAGCGCTGACGAGTCGGAGTGGACCGCCCGAGCGAGCAGGTGGCCGTCGTCGTCCATGAGCCGCGCGACGACGAGCTCGGCGCCCGTGCCGAGCGAGACTGCGTGAGCGAGTGCGCGGAGCCCGCGCTCCGCCGGGTCGCCGCGAACGAGCTCGAGAGCAGCCGCCGCGAAGGCCGAGAGCGCGCTTGCGGCCGCTTCGGTCGGCACGGCGTCTCCTTCGGGGACGGATACGACGATCCCCTCCATCAGGCCATTATCGCCACCGGCCGACCGGGAGGGGGAACGCCGCCTGTGGTTGCAGGCGCGGCCCGGAGCGGCAACAATCGCGTGCCATGGCCGCCTCTGAGCCTCGCCGTGCCCCCCGGGGGGAGGTTCCAGCCGACGAGCCTCCCGTCGACCCGCACGCAGTCCAACGCCGAATCCGGCGCGAGCGGGCGAAACGGCGAGCCCGCAGCGAGCATCGGCGGGAGCAGCGACTCGCCGGACTGCGCTTCCTGGTTCTCATCAGCGTCCTCGTTTTCGTGACGCTCTTCCTCAGCCTCTCGATCTGGGAGAAGATCGGGTCGCTCTTCGGGCTCTAGCGTGAGCAGCGAGCCGGGAGCGACTCGAGGCGCCCCGTCGTCGCGGGCTCAGCCCGGCTCTCCGGCCGCCGGACTCTGGCGGACCGGAGAGCTCTTGGCCTGGCTCGGCGGCCTCGTCCTTACGCTCGGGGCCTTCATGGGCTGGTACTCGATCTCGGGCGACCTCCGAGGGAGCCTCTCCGTCCTCGGCTGGAACACGGGCACGATCGGCAAGCTCGTCTTCGTGGTCGGGGTCGCCGTGCTCGTCCTCCTCGCCCTGCGAGCCTTTGGAGTCGAGCTCCCGCCGAGCGTGCCGGACGGCATGGTCGTCGCCGCCCTCGGGCTCGTGGGGACGATCCTCGTGCTCGTCAGGCTCATCGACATCCCGGAGCGGTTCGAGCCCACGGTCGGCCGCGGGATTGGGATCTGGCTCAGCCTTCTGGCCTCGCTGCTCCTGATCGTCGCGGGCCTTCTGAAGTCGGCCGAAGACGCCTGACCAGGGCCGCGGCAGCGAGCCCGACGGCAGCGCCGAGCGCCGCCCCGGCGACGACGTCCAGCGGGTAATGGACGCCGAGGTAGACGCGGGAGAAGCAGACGGCGGCCGCAAGCAGCCCGAGCCAGAGGCCGCCCCGCCCCAGGAGGGAGGCGAGGATCACCGCCCCGGCCACGCTCGTGGCCGCGTGGCCCGAGGGGAACGAGCCCCCGACGTCCCAGCGGAGCAGCGGGTCTGCCGCGGGGATCACCTCGTAGGGCCGCTCGCGGTCGGCGAAGCTCTTCAGCAGCACGGCGAGGAGATCGGCGGTCCAGACCGTCGCGGCCGTGACGAGTGTCGTCATGAGCGGCGGCCTGCGCGCCCAGAGAGCGAGGAGCGGCGCGAGCACGATCCAGAGCAGGGCCGCCTGGCCGGCGACCGACAAGGCGACGAAGAGCCAGTCGAGGGGTGTCGCGCGGTGCTCGACGACCCACGTGAAGAGGTCGCGGTCGACCTCGAGGCCGGCTACCCCGTACGGCGCCATCCCCGAGGACTATCAGGACCGGAGGAGCTGCTTCGTCGCCTCGAGGAGCTTGCGGGGGTCGAACGGCTTGCCGATGAAGGCCTGCGCGCCGTGCTGGGCGGCCTTTCCGGCCTCGTCGAGCTTGCCGCTGTACATGATCACCTGGATCGCGTCGACTCCGTGCCGCTCCTGTACGCGGCGGAGCATCTCCCAGCCGTCCATCTTCGGCATCATCACGTCGAGCAGGATGAGATCGGGCGGCTCGGCGGCGAGGGCTGCGAGCCCCTCGTCGGCGCTCCCCGCCTCCCTCACCGCGTATCCCTCGGCCTCGAGGTTGGCGCGGATGAACTCGCGCAGGCGCGGATCGTCGTCGACGACGAGGACGCTGGCGCGGACGGCCGGGGAGGCGGCGGGGGGAGCGCTCCGCGGGCCGGCGAGGAACGCCTCGAGGTCGCTTCGCCGGAACCGCCGATGTCCGCCGGGCGTGTAGAACGCGGGGAGCCGACCGCCGTCGGCCCACTTGCGGACCGTGCTCTGGGCGGCTCCGAGGAATGCGGCAGCCTGGCCGAGAGTGAGCCACTCTCGGCCGTCATCCGCCAGCCTCCGCTCGCCGGCGGACTTCCGCTGTCGGTCGCTTGGCATGGGCCGCAACCAAAAAAGCTACCAAATCCTCGTCTTTCTTCTAGGGCTCGGAGGTCGTGACGGTCACCGTGCGCTCCTGGGGCTCGACAGTGAGCGGCTCGAGCGTCCGCACGACGGTTAGCGTGCCTCCCGGACGTGGTGCCTCCTCGAGCGCCCGCCCGATGACGAGTCCGGCCCAGAAGACCGCTGCCAGCACGAGGAGGCGGAAAAGCCAGACGGCGACCCGGCGGCCTCGCGCCCCCCGGCGCGGGCGGCCGCGCTCCCGCGTCCGCGCCGAGCCAGGGGTGTCGACGGTCATGTGCGCACTACGGCCGGTAGTCGCTCGCGCCGCGGGCGTAGTGGGCAAACGCGGCGTCCTGGACGAGCGCGGCGTCCCTGATCCCCGCCCGCGGTCTCGGCGGCGTCGCGCGGAGGACGACCTCGTGGACCCAGTCCTCGGAGCCCTCGTACGCGCGGGCCAGCTCGGCGAGCGTGAACGTCTGCCCGACCCGCCGCCGGAGCTCGGCCACGACCGCCTCGACGAGCATCCAGAGATGGCGTGAGCGGGCCGTGCCCTCGCCTTCGGCATCGAGCCGCCGCTTTCCGTCGTCCCATTGCTGGCGGGCCGTCTCGAGCATCATGTCGACGCGTCTTCCTGGAGAGCCCTCGCGCACCGCCCGTCCGGGCACCACCGCTCGCCCGCTTCCCCCAGGACGCCTTCGCCGAGCTCGTAGCCCGGCCGTGCGAGCGCGAAGGCCGCATGCGCGTGCAGGCACTTGAGGGCTCCGGGCGAGCGGGTACCGCCGATCCCGACGTCGAGCTCCGGCCGCAGCTCGCGCTGCTCGCGGTCGGCGCGCGCGAGGCTCGCGGTAAGCGCCGGGTCGGCCTCCGCCGCCCGCGACCAGCGCTCGACTCCCCCCGCCGCCTCGAGGCGGGCGATCCCGGCGACCAGCCAAGGGCAGGTTAGGTAGTAGGTGGTCGGGAACGGCTTCCCGTCCGAGTCGAACGGCGCCTGCTCCGTAACCGCGGGAAACCCGTGCGGACAGCGGACAGCCACTCGCCGAAACGGGCGGGCGGGCCGCCCCAGCTGCCACGAGACCACCGTCCGGTCGTCCACCCGATCATCGTAACGGTGCCTTCGCGCGAGCCCGCCGATCGTGCTTCCACTCGTCGATTCCCGTGACGATGAAGAGACGCTCGCCCGGCTTCACGAGGCCGAGGTTTCGCGCCTCCCGCTCGACGAACTCCGCGGTCGCCGTCTCGTCGATCCTCTCCTCCAAGGCAACATTGACGCGGGCGAGACGCGCCACCTCGACCCTGCGGGCGTCGACGTCGGCGGTCGCGTCACGATACGCGCGCAGCGGCTGCACGTAGCCGATGGCGACGGCCAGGAGGACGAGTCCGCCGATCCAGCGGAGCGCGAGCGCGGACCTCGAAGAGCGGCGGGTGGTGCGGCGGCGACCCCGGGCTGCCATGGGCATGCCAACTTCGACCGCAGCCCATAGCCTCCTTCCCGCGGCACAGACGAGCTTAGGGAGGCCGTCGGACGGACAGCCGGTGCTAGGCCGTCTCGACCTTGATGACGTTCGTGGTTCCCGGGACGTTCACGGCCGTCCCGGCGGTGATGACGATGCGGTCGCCGGCGCCGACAAGCCCCGTCTCCCGCGCCGCGTCGAGCGCGCGAGACCAGAGATCCTCCACGTTCTTGGCCTCCTCGATCTCCGCGGAGACGACTCCCCACTCGAGCGCGAGCTGCTGCACCGCGTGACGCTTGTGCGTCACCGCGATGATCGGCCGACGCGGTCGATGCCGAGCGACGGCGGACGCGGTACGCCCGCTGTAGGTCGGAACGAGGATGGCGGCGGCGCCGAGCACCTCGGCGATGTCGCACGCGGCGTTCGACATCGCCTCGCCGACAGTCGGGAACGGCTGGTCGGCCGCCTGCGCCAGCTCGTGCCGATGCCCGAGGCTGGGCTCGACGGCCCGGGCGACGCGATCCAGGAAGGCGACGCTCTCGACCGGGTAGTGGCCGACGGCCGTCTCCCCCGAGAGCATGAGCGCCGACGTGCCGTCGAGGATCGCGTTCGCGACGTCGCTGGCCTCGGCCCGCGTCGGTTCCGGCTTGGTGATCATGGACTCGAGCATCTGGGTCGCGGTGATCGCCGGCTTCCCGTGCTCGAGGGCGCAGATGATGATCCGCTTCTGGACGAGCGGCACGGCGGCCGGTCCGATCTCGACTCCGAGGTCGCCCCGCGCGACCATCACCGCGTCGGAGGCGGTCACGATCGCGTCGAGCTCTTCGAGCGCCTCCCCCTTCTCGATCTTGGCGATCACGAGCGCCTTCGCGTCGGCGGCGTTCAGGAGCTCACGGAGACCGCGGCAGTCTGCGGCCGAGCGCACGAAGGAGAGCGCGACGTAGTCGACGCCGAGCGAGAGGGCGAACTCGAGGTCGCTGAGATCCTTCTCGGTCACCGAGGGGACGGGTAACGGCACGCCCGGGACGTTGACTCCCTTGTGCGCCCCGACGGCGCCGCCGACGAGGACGCTGGCGCGAACGCGCCGGCCGTCCACCTCCTCGACGCGCAGGCGGACGAGGCCGTCGTCGATCAGGACCTCGTGTCCCGGGCGGAGCACGTCGGTCAGCGCCGCCGGCATGACCGGGAGGTCGCCGGACGCGCCGTTGCCCCCGCCCGCGAGGACGACCGAGTCGCCTTCGACGAGGATGCGGGGCACGTCGAGGTCGCCGACCCGGACCTTCGGCCCCTGGAGGTCGGCGATGAGCGCGAGCGGCCGGCCGGCCCGCTCCTGGGCGTCGCGGACGAGTCGCGCGCGCTCGCCGTGCTCCTCGTGAGTGCCGTGCGAGAAATTGAGGCGGGCGGCGTCCATCCCCGCGCGGACGAGCCTGTCTACCATCTCGGGGGACGAGGTGGCCGGGCCGATCGTGCAGACGATCTTCGTACGGCGGAGCCCGTGGCTCACAACGTCACGTTAGCGCGAGGAGAGGCTGCCTCCTGGAAAGCTGCCCGGGGCCGGCCGCGGTCCTCCCTCCGCTTCGAGCATATTCCGGGAACGTGCGCATGTGCTGCGCGGAATGTGCCGAGAGGGCAACGAGCTGGCGCGCTTCCGCCCGACCGACCGGGGAGCCGCCTACCGCGCCGCGCGCGGAAACGCCGCCCAGCCCGGGTACTTCGCGCGATCGCCCAGCTCCTCCTCGATCCTCAGGAGCTGGTTGTACTTGGCGACGCGGTCGGTTCGGGACGGCGCACCCGTTTTGATCTGGCCGACGCCGGTCGCCACGGCGAGGTCCGCGATCGTCGTGTCCTCCGTCTCGCCCGAGCGGTGCGACATGATCGCCGCGTATCCGTGCGCCCGGGCCAGCTCGATCGCCTCGAGCGTCTCCGTGAGCGTGCCGATCTGATTCACCTTGACGAGGATCGCGTTCGCGACGCCCTCCTCGATCCCCCGCTGGAGCCGCTCGACGTTCGTGACGAAGAGGTCGTCGCCGACCAGCTGCACCCGCCCGCCGAGGCGCTCCGTCAGCGTCCGCCAGCCCGGCCAGTCGTCCTCCGCGAGCCCGTCCTCGATGGAAACGATTGGGTAGCGGTCGCAGAGCTCTTCCCACAGCGCGACCATGCCGTCCGCGTCGAGCTCGAGCCCCTCGCTCTCCAGCCTGTACCTACCGTCCCGGTAGAGCTCGGTCGTCGCCGGGTCGAGTGCGATCGCCACCTTCTCGGCGTGCCCCGCGCGCCCGGCTGCCTCGAGGACGACGGCGATCGCCTCCTCGCTCGAGCCGAGATCCGGCGCGAAGCCGCCCTCGTCGCCGACCGCCGTCGCGAGCCCGCGCTCGTGCAGGAGCTCCCTGAGGGAATGAAACGTCTCCACGCCGATCCGGAGCGCTTCGGAGAAGGACAAGGCGCCGGCCGGCACGACCATGAACTCCTGAAGGTCGAGCGCGTTCTGCGCGTGGGCGCCGCCGTTGACGACGTTCATGAGCGGCACCGGGAGCACGCGCGCCTCCGCCCCGCCGAGCCACCGGTAGAGCGCGGTGCCGGTCTCGAGCGCCGCCGCCTTGGCCGCCGCGAGGGAGCACCCGAGCACCGCGTTCGCGCCCAGGCGGGACTTGGTCGGCGTCCCGTCGAGCTCGAGGAGGAGCCGGTCGACGGTCGCCTGGTCGCTCGCGTCGGCGCCCACGAGCACGGGGCCGATCGCGGTCTCGACGTTCTCGACCGCCCGCAGGACGCCCTTGCCGAGGTACGCGCCCGCGTCGCCGTCGCGAAGCTCGACCGCCTCGAACCGCCCCGTCGAGGCGCCCGACGGCACGGCCGCGCGCCCGACCGCGCCGGAGTCGAGGGTCACCTCGACCTCGACGGTCGGATTGCCGCGCGAGTCGAGGATCTGCCTGGCGTGGACAGTGGCGATCTTCACGCGAGCGCCTCCTTGGCGAGCCTGTAGTAGCGATCCTGCTCCTCGAGGTCGAGTGCGCGCCACTCCCGCCCCTCGCGGGCCGCGAGCTCGACGGCGCGCTCGACCCGCTCGACGAAGCGTCCGCTCGTCGCTCGGAGCGCGAGCTCGGGGTCGACGTTCAGCGCCCGGGCGAGATTGACGACCGTGAAGAGCAGATCTCCCACCTCGCCGAAGACCTGCGGCGACGGCTCGGTCTCGGGGGCCGGGGCGCCCACCGCGCCGATCTCGGCCGCAAGCTCCTCCGCCTCCTCCCGTACCTTGGCGAGCGGCCCGACCGCGTCGGCCCAGTCGAACCCAGTGGACGCCGCCCGCCGCTGGACCTTGCGGGCGTGGAGGAGCGCGGGGAGCGTCTCGGGGACGTGGTGGAAGACACCTTCCCGCGACTCCTGCTCGCGCTTGATCTCCTCCCACCGGCCCTTCACCGCGGCCGGCGTCGCCAGCTCGGCGTCACCGAAGACGTGTGGATGCCGGCGAACCAGCTTCGCGTTGATCACGCGCGCGACCTCTGCGAGGTCGCCGGCGCCCTGCTCCTCGAGCAGGAGCGCGAGAAAGACTGTCTGGAAGAGGAGGTCGCCGAGCTCGTCGAGGAGTTTCGTGTCATCGCCCGCGACCGCGGCGTCGGCGACCTCGTAGGCCTCCTCCACCGTGTGCGGCACGATCGTCCGTGCCGTCTGCGCGCGGTCCCAGGGGCACTCGCGCCGCAGCCGCTCGGCCAGCTCCTGGAGTTCGACGAGCGCCTGCTCGAGCCCGTCTCCGCCGCCCACCCGACTACTCGGGATCGGTCTCGGTCTGGGTCGTGTCGCCGCCCGTGTCGCTCTCGCCGGTCGTCGTCTCGGCTTCCGGCGGCGGCTCGAAGCCCGGCGCGTAGGCGATCTCGCCTTCGAACCGCTTCCGGAGCTCCTCGACCCACTCGTTGACGCGGTTGTCCTTCTTCTCCTTGAGGAGCGTGTCGCGGATCTGCTCCTCGACGTCGGAGAGCTCCTGCGTCGTCGCGGCCTCCACGTCGGAGACAGCCTCGATGATGTGCCAGCCGAACTGCGTCTTGACGGGCGCGGAGAGCTCCCCGGTCTCGAGCTCGAACGCCGTCTTGTCGAAGGGCGCGACAGTCGCGCCCTTCTGCGCCGTGAACTTGCCGCCCTGGTCCTTCGAGGCGGTGTCCTGGGAGTACTGCTTTGCGAGCTTGGCGAAGTCACCACCGTTCTCGAGCTGCTGGTGGATCTCGTCGGCCTTGGCCTTCGTCTTCACGAGGATATGGCGAACCTGGCGCGAGGCCGGCACGTCGAACTGCGTCTTGTTCTCGTCGTAGTAGGCCTTGATCTCCTCGTCGGTGACCTCGACCTCGCTCGTGACCCGCTCGAAGATCTTCTCGGCGAGCATGCGCGATCGGAGATCCTTGCGCACCTGCTCCTCCGTGAGGCCCTGCTTCTCCAGCTCTTCCTTGTAGGCGTCCTCGTTACCCTCGAAGTACTGCGCCTTCAGCTCCTCGAGGCGGGTGTCCAACTCCTTCTCGGTGACCTCGACGTCGAGCTCCTCGGCGGCGATCTCGTACTCAGCCTGCTCGACAAGGTTGGCCACGAGCGCGTTGCGGAGCTGTGCGAACTCCGGAGTCCCGGCCTCCGGGAACTCCTGCTCGCGTGCCTCGAAGGTCTTCTGAGCCTGGGCGAGAAGCCGGTCGTACTCGGTCTTCGAGATCTCGCGGTCGCCGACGACGGCGATGGCATCCGCCGGGACGTCGGTCGAGTTCTCGTCGTCCCCGCCGCCCCCACAGCCGGCGGCCGCGGCGCCGAGCGCGAGCGCAGCAAAGAGAGCGATGATACGAGTCCAAAGAGGCATGGGCGTGCTGGCTAGGCCGAAAGCCGTAAATCGAGGATAGCATCGACGAGCTCGAGCGCCTGGGGGAACCCGTCCCCCCTTTGGGTGATCTCTCGCTTCGCGCTCGAGTAGACGGCTGTCGGCGCCGCAGCGCGGAGGGTGCGCAGCTCGGCCGAGCCGAGGACGAGCGGCCCGACCGCAGCCCGCCCGGCGCGGAAGACCAGGTAGTCGGCGCCGATCCGGGCCAGCCTCAGCTTCGCCTCCTGGATGGCGAAGAGGCTTTCGACTGGCTCCGGAAGCGGCCCGAAGCGATCCTCCGTGGCGGCGCGGAGCTCGCGCAGCTCGTCCTCCGACTCCGCGAGCGCAAGCCGCCGGTGGAGGTCGATCTTCTGCGCCTCGGCCGGCATGTAGTCGGCCGGGACGTACGCGTGGACCTGGGCGTCCACGCGCACGGGCCGGGCGACGGCCCGCCGCGTCCCCGTCAGCTCGGCGACGGCCTCGCCGAGAAGCTCGACATACAGCTCGAAGCCGATCGCGGCGACATGGCCGGACTGCTCGGCGCCGAGGAGATCGCCGGCGCCGCGGATCTCGAGGTCGCGCATGGCGATGGCGAAGCCGCTCCCCAGCTCGGTGTGATCCGCGAGCGTGGCGAGGCGCGCCCGCGCTTCCGGCGTCAGCTCGTGACCGTCTGGATAGAACAGGTAGGCATGGGCGACGACATCGCTTCGGCCCACGCGCCCGCGGATCTGGTAGAGCTGGGCGAGCCCCAGCATGTCCGCGCGCTCGACGACGAGGGTGTTGGCCTGCGGGATGTCGAGGCCGGACTCGATGATCGTCGTCGAGACGAGCACGTCGGCATCCCCGGCGAGAAACGAGAGCATGTGCCCCTCGAGCTCACGTTCGGGCATCTGCCCATGCGCGACGAGGAAGCGGAGCTCGGGGCAAAGCTGGCGCAGGTGCTCGTTGGCCTCGTCGATCGTCTCCACTCGGTTGTGGAGGTAGAAGGACTGCCCTCCTCGCTCCGCCTCGCGCGTCAACGCGAGGCGGATCATGTCCTCGTCGTACTCGCCGACGTGCGTTCGGATCGGGCGGCGTCCCTGCGGGGGCGTCTCGATGACGCTGATGTCTCGGAGGCCGGTGAGGGACATGTGCAGCGTCCGCGGGATCGGCGTCGCCGAGAGTGCGAGCACGTCCACCTCGAGCCGGAGCTGGCGGAGGATCTCCTTCTGGGCGACCCCGAAGCGCTGCTCCTCGTCGACGATCACGAGTCCGAGGTTCTTCGGCGCGACGTCGCGGGAGAGGACGCGGTGCGTGCCGATGAGGACGTCGACCTTGCCGGCCGTAAAGTCGGCGAGAACTCGCTTTACCTCGGCGGGCCGGCGGAAGCGGGACGCCAGCTCGACGGTGACCGGAAGGTCGCGGTAGCGCTCGCGGAACGTGTTCCAGTGCTGCTGCGCGAGGATCGTCGTCGGCGCGAGCAGGAGCGCCTGCCCGCCGTTCGCGACGACGATGAAGGCAGCGCGGACACCGACCTCCGTCTTCCCGAAGCCGACGTCGCCGCAGACGAGACGGTCCATCGGCCTGTCGGCCTCGAGGTCCTCCTTGACGACCTCGATCGCCTGGCGCTGGTCGGGCGTCTCCTCGTAGGGGAAGCTCGCCTCGAGCTGCTCGACAAGGTCGCCGTCGGCCTCGTACGCGACGCCGGCGGCCCGTTGCCGTTGCGCGTACAGGGCGAGGAGCTCGCCCGCCAACTCGCGCGCGCCGGCGCGGGCGCGGCTCTTGATCGTCTGCCAGGCCTTCCCGCCGAGCTTCGAGAGCGCGGGCGCGTGCCCGTCGGCGCCGACGTAGCGCGAGACCTTGCCGATCTGCTCATGCGGGACGTAGAGGCGGTCGTCGCCCCGGAAGGCGAGGAAGAGGTAGTCGCGCGTGACGCTCGCGACCGTCTTCGTCTCGAACCCGAGGAGCTTCCCGACGCCGTGATCCTCGTGGACGACGTGATCGCCGGTACGCAGGTCGGCGAAGCTTTGGAGGGCGCGCCCGATCCGCACGTCGGCGCGGGGAGGCCTCTTGCGGAAGACCTGCGTGTCCGGAAGGAGGATGACGCCGAGGTCGCGGAGGACGAAGCCGCGGCGGGCTGGCGACACGACGAAGACGAGACCGGGCTCGTTCGGCAGCGCGTCTCCCGGCTCGAGCACGACCGCGTCGAGCCGCCGGAGGAGCGCTTTCGTCCGCAGGGCCTCTCCGCGATGGACGAAGGCGACGACGACGACGCTCCCGCTCCGGACGTACGCGAGCAGGTCCCGCTCCGCCTCGGCTAGGCCCCGGGCCGCGACCGCGGGCCGCTGGGCCTCGAAGGCGTAGCGCTGTCCGGCGGGAAGCTGCGCGAGACGGATCGAGCCACGCAGGTCGAGCTCCGCGCCGAGTTCCTCGCCTACCGCTTCCTCCGCCTCGTCGGCCTGCCAGACGAGGTCCCGCGCCGGACGCGGGGACACGAGGTCGTCAGGGGCGGACCGCACCTCGCCCTCGTCCGTGAGCGCGGGCTCGCCGAAGTCGAGGCGCCGCTCGGCCGCCGGAAAGATCGTCGCCTCCTCGAGCGCGTGAAGCGTGCGCTGGGTGAACGGCGAGAACGCGCGCAGCGACTCGACCTCGTCGCCGAAGAGCTCCAGGCGAATCGGCTCGCGCCCCGTCGAGGGGAAGACGTCGACGATGCCGCCGCGGACGGCGAACTGTCCACGTTCCTCCGCCTGGGCGACACGCTCGTAGCCCGCGAGGGCGAGGCGCTCGGCGAGGGCCTCCGCCCCCGGCTGGTCGCCGGCGCGCAGGAGGATCGGCTCCGGACGGGCGTGCTCGGGAGGGATGCCTTCCGCGGCGCCGACGGCAGAGGCGCAGACCAGGCCCCCGGCGGAGAACACCTCGAGCGCCCGAGCGCGCTCGCCGACGAGGTGCGGCGGGGGCTCGAGCCCACTCCCCCAGCGGACACCACGCGACGCGAAGAGGCCAACGCGCTCCTCGCCGAGGAACCAGCCGGCCGCCTCGGCGGCGTCGCGGGCTTGCGCGTCGTCAGGGAGGACGCAGACGAGCGGACCGCCGCGGGCGAGGCGGAGGGCGGCAAGGAAGAGCGGGAGGATCGGCTCCGAGACGCGGGCCTCGGCCGGGTCGGCCAGGAACTCCTGCAGGCGCTCGCCCTCCGCGAAAGCGCGAGCGATGGGCGCGAGGGCCGGGGCGTCGGTGCGGGTCGGCCGGTCCATGACGGCTGACGGAACCGCGGTTCCGCCCGGGGTCATCCTAGAGGCCCCGGGGAATCCGTACGATTGAGCCGTGACCGGTGAGCTCCGCCCCATCGGAACGAGACCGCGGCTCGTCGCATCGTTCGACCCGCCGCGGGCCGACGAGGCGTTCCGCCGCTGGCGCGACGCGCACGAGCAGGCGCTCGCGGAGGTTCCGACCGCGGCGATGCGCGTCGAGTACGGGCGGGCACCGGGTGGCGGGCTCCTCGTGCGCGTCCGGATCGACGAGGAGCACGTGCCGGCCGACCTCGGCTGAGCGGCCCCGCTCGGCCGGACACGCTAAGGTCGTGCGCCCGTTCTGCCGAAGGAGGTGGGAGCACCGGCGTCGGGCCGCTACGGCGCGCGGAGCATCTGCGGCGGGTCGCCTCAAGTGGGGCGGCCCGCCTTTCTTCGTCGCTGAGCGGACTCGGCGGGGCCGCCGCGGGCCTCCCTCCGCTTCCAGCCTAACGAAGAAAAGCGCGCTGGTGGCGCACGGAACGTGCCGAGATCGTGCCGGCGCCGATCGGGATTGCCGAGCAGCCTAGGGCCGCTCGTTGAACCGCTGCTGCGCCTCCTCGAGCCCGTCGCGAGCGATCGTCTCCACAGCGTCAGCCGCCCGGGCGACGATGCCGTCGACGTCGACCTCCTCGGAGAACGGCGACAGCACGAAGTCCGCCACCGGCCGGGGGTCGCCTCGCTCGGGCCGCCCGACTCCCACGCGGAGGCGCAGGAACTCGGGCGTCCTCAAATGCTGCGCGATGGAGCGAAGTCCGTTGTGCCCTGCGAGACCGCCGCCCAGCCGCGCCTGCAGCCGCCCCGGCTCGAGGTCCACCTCGTCGTGGGCGACGAGGAGACGGTCCGACGGAAGCTTGAAGAACCGCACCGCCGCGCCCACCGAGCGACCCGATTCGTTCATGTAGGTCTGCGGCTTGAGGAGCGCCACCCGCGCGCCGTCGAGCCGCAGCTCGGCCGCCTCGCCGGAGAACTTCGAGCGGAACGAGCCGCCGTGCCGCCGCGCCAGCTCGTCGCAGACCATGTGGCCGACGTTGTGCCGCGTCCGGGCGTACTTGCGCCCGGGATTGCCGAGCCCAGCGACGAGCAGATCGAGCGTCGAGGCGCGCTCGCCCCGACGGAAGAGCCTCACGGCCTACTCCGAGGCTGACTCTTCGCCGGCAGCCGCCTCGCCCTCGGACGCCGCAGCCTCGGCCGCCTCGCCTTCAGCCAGCTCCTCGCCCTCGACGGCCTCTTCCTCCTCGACCTCCTCGGGCAGCTCGACCCGCGTCGGCGGCGTCACCGTGGCCACGACCGACTCGAGGTCGTCGAGGACTGTCACGCCCGCAGGCACGACGAGGTCGGAGACCCGGAGGCTGTCGCCGATGCTCATCTCCGAGATGTCGAGCTCGAGCCGGTCCGGCACCTCCATCGGCAGCGCCTCGACGTTCACCTCGCGCAGAACCAGCGTCAGCACGCCGCCCTCCTTCACGCCAGCCGACTCGCCCACGGGCTCGACGGCGACCTGCGTTTGAATCAGCTGGTCGAGCCGCACCTCGTGAAGGTCGATGTGGAGCAAGCGCGCCCGGGTCGGGTCGAGCTGGTACTCCTTGAGCACGGCGTGGTGCGCGGTCTTCTGACCGTCGAAGACCACATCCAGGATCGCGTGCAGACCGTGCTCGCCGGTGAGGACGCGGCGAAGCTCCCGCTCCTCGACGGAGAACGGGTGCGCTTTCTTGCCGTCGCCGTAGAGGACGCCCGGAACCAGCCCGCTCGCCCGCAGACGGCGCGCGTCGGCGCTTCCCGCACGCTCGCGCGGCCTGACGTCCAGCTTGATTCGCTCTTCAGCCATTCCGGCGGGCAAGTGTAGCGAAGGTGACGGGCTCGGCCGGCTACCCGGCGGCCCTGTGCGACTCGATGCGGCCCTGGATCTGCGAGACGTAGAGACCGAGCTCTCGTTGCCGCTCTTCGAGCCGCTCCTCGCGGATGGCGAGGAGATCTTCGCGGCGCTCGACCTCTTCCTCGCGCAGCTCGAGGTCGGACTCGAGCACCGCGCGGCGCGACTCGAGGTCGTTCTCGCGCTGCTCGAGCTCCCGACTCCGGTCGCGGAGGCGGCCTTCGAGCTCGCTGGCGCGCCGCTCGCGTCGGTCGAGGCTCTCCCTGGACTCGGCAAGGAAAGCCTCAGGGCCGACCTTCTCTTCGAGCTCCCCGACTCGCCGCTCTCGCTCGGCCAGCTCGGCCTCCGCCGCCGCGAGTCGCGTTTCCCGCTCGCCGAGCTCGCGGTCCGCGGCCGCGAGGTGCACGTCGCTTCCCCGGCTACCGGCGTCCGCACGACCGAGCTGGTCGAGATTCTGGATCTCGACCTTGATGACGGGCGGGATCAGGCTCCCCTGGGCCGGGACGCCGTGGGTCGCCGGCTTCCGCCGACGACGTCGCCCACGCTTGCGCCGCGCAGGCTCCGGCCGCCCGTCCGGGATGGAGTTGGGGTCAGTCACATCCGCGCGGCATGCAGACAGACGATGATCGGTGCTGGGCCCGACCCGCATCCCCCACTTTGGCCATCTCGCCGGCGATCCCGCCTTTCGCGGACGCCCCGCCGCCCTTCCAAGGCACTTCTCACGCCGGCGGCGGTCGCCGCGCACGCATCCGGTTTCCGCCGCGCACGCGTCCACGGCGAGGATGGTGCGCCGGAACTAGCGACCTCGCCCTAGACTGGACTAGTCGACGATCTCGCACGGCGCTTCGGGGTGGAGGAGCTCCCACACGAGGAGGTGGGCGGCGATCTCGCGCCGACCCTGCTCCTCGTCGGGGGCGTCGGTCCGCTCGACCTCGAGCTCCCGCTCGCCGAGTGGACGCACGGCGAAGCCAGAGCGCGCGTAGTGGGCGCTCAGCTCCTCGCGGAGCGAAGGGTCGGGGATTCGGAGTCTGACGGGCCGCAGTTCTGCAGCATCCATCGGCCCAACTTGGATCGCCGCCACCCCTCGACAGAGGGCTTTCGTGGAGGCGGCGCGCGCGGCCTCGGAGAACGCGATTAGAAGAGCTGGTTCTCGCGAC
Organism: Actinomycetota bacterium; assembly: GCA_020029595.1. Lineage (GTDB taxonomy): Bacteria > Actinomycetota > Thermoleophilia > Gaiellales > Gaiellaceae > JAIBJN01. The sequence goes on from JAIBJN010000015.1 coordinate 31,040, forward strand.
CTGGGTATGCCCGGTCAGGAATCCGCCTGTTTAGCGGGCTCAGGTGCGGCGAGGTCATCTGAGGTTCGCTCAGATCGGTACAACTTTGTACCGCCGAGGAGGCGCCGCTCGAGCGCCTCGGCCTCGTCGCGGAAGACGGTGCCCGCCAGATGGAGGTACGCCCGGGTGGTCGTCATGTTCCGGTGTCCCGCCTTCGTCATGACCGCGATCGCGCTCGAGCCCGATGCGGCGTCGTGCGTGATAGCGGTGTGTCGGAGGTCGTGGAAGGCCCGAACCTTCCCCTCGACGCCCGCGGCCGTCAGCGCGGCCGTCAGAGCCTCCTTGAACGTCTCTGCGCGGTACGTCGTCCCCCGCTCCGGGTGCCCGAAGACCAACTCGTCCGAGCCCTTGAACGCCGAACGCTGATAGTGGCCCGCGAGTTCCGCTTGGAGCGTGGGCGGGATCGCCACCGAGCGCACCCCCTCCTCGGTCTTCGAGTCACGGACGCGGAGCACGCCTTCGAGGAGGTCTACGTCCTGCCAGCGCAATGCTTGGAGTTCGGAGCGGCGTAGCCCCATGAGCACGAGCACGAGGAAGACGACGCGGGCCAGATCGTCCGTGAACGTCTTGGCGACCCGCGCGACTTCGGGGGGCTCGAGGATGCGCCACTGACGGCGTGGGAGCACGGGCCGCTCGGCCCGCTCGGCTGGGTTCGACTCCACGAGCTCCTCCCGCTGCGCCGTGGCGAAGATGGCATGAAGGATGGACACGTCCCGACTGACGGTCGCGGGACCGTAGTCGGCGGATGCCTCCGCGACGTACTCCGCGACGTGGCGCGGCCGTATAGCCGCCAGCGGGAACGGGCCGAAGTGCTCGACGAGGCGGCGCCGGATGCTCCGGTACTGCGCCGCGGTCGATGCCTTCCAGCGCCGTCGTGCCTGCCCTTCGGAGAACCACGTCTCCGCGTACTCGGAAAAGGTGAGGGGGGCCGGCCGTCGCCAGCCCCTCCT
>JAIBJN010000016.1 GCA_020029595.1 Actinomycetota bacterium
CCGCTGCTCTTTCCACTGAGCTACGGGGGCGGCGGGCTCACAGTAGCAGCGGGTTCGAGCGCGTCATCGGAGCCCGACCGAAGCCTAAGACGACTTCTGCCAGCCGGCCCCAACCCACAGCGGTACGTACTCGGAGTGATCCCGACCCAGATCGGGTAGGGGCCGGAGCCGGGCTCCGGCCCCTGAGGGCCGGTCAGCGAGCGGCCATACCGTTGGCGCTCGCCGGCAGTCCGGCGAGGCCGGAAATCGGCGTGAGGCTGCCGTCGGCTTGCACGCGGAAGCCGCTGACGCCGTGTGAGCCGCTGTCGAGCGTGTAGAGGAAGCGGCTGCTCTCGCTGAGCGCCATGTCGATCGGGCCCGCGCCGGTAACGCCCGTGACGCCGTCGGCGTCGAGCAGGGCCAGGCTACCGTCGTGCCCGATCGAGTAACCGGAGATCGAGCCGCTGCCCGTGTTCGTCGTGTACGCGTAGCGTCCGTTCTTGGTCGTGACCACCCAGCAGGCGGCCGTCTGGTTCGTCGGCGCGAGGGGGGTGATCGTGCCGAGCGCTCCCCCGGGTCCGAGGCGGTACGACGAGAGCGCGCTTGCCCCCGGAGCGCCGCCGAACGCGTCGGACACGATCAGGTGCCCGCGCTTATCGAAGGCGAAGCCGAAGGGCGTCGCTCCGGCGGACGGCTGCGAGGCTGGACCGGTCGGCAGGCCGTTCGAGCCGACCGTGTACGTGTCGATCAGGTTCGTCGCCTTCTCCGTCACTACGAGCACGTCGCCGGCCGGGGAGAACTCGATCTGCGCGGGTCCGGTCTGCGCCGCGCTCAGCGAGCGGGTCGAGCCGGGAAGCGGCGCGAGCTCTCCGCTCTTGCCCACGGTGAGGCCCGAGATGGAGTTCGGGGTTCCGGCGTTGAGGACGTAGAGGAGGCCACGTCTGTGCGTGAGGCTGATCGGCGTCGAGCCACCCGACGGCTCGGTGTCGACCAGCCGCAGCCCGTCCTGCTCGACCGCAAACGACGACACTGTGTTGCTGCCGGCGTTGACGGCGAAGAGGAGTCGCTCGTTGTCGCTGAGGATGACGGCGCCCTGGTTGCCTAGCCCGCCGCCCGAGCCGTTGCCACCCGACGCGACCGTGCCGGCCGGCGTGAGCGTGCCGTCCCCGGCCCGGTCGAAGATCGCGACGGCGTTGCCGGCGGAGCTGTTCGTGAGGATGTAGACAGCGCCCGGGCCGCCCGGCGATGCCGTCGCGCCGGCCGTCGAGGCCAGCGCCGTGAGCGCGAGCGCGCACGCGGCGGCGAGGGTTTTGATCATGTGATGCCCTCCCGTGTCGTGCCCGAGAGCTGATCTCACGGGCTCGCAATCGACGGTAGGCGAGAAGCCTTACGGCCGGGTTACGGGTTCCTGAATTCCGCTGAAGGGGGCGAGCAGAGAGACGGCCTCGTCCTCGTCCCCCGCCTCGGTGACGAGCACACGCTCGCGCGCCCTGGGCTTTCCTGCGAGGGATAGGCTCTCGTCATGGCCGATCCTGCTCGCCCGGCGCCTGACGAGGTCGACTTCGACCAGACGATCGAGGAAGCTCTCGACTCGCTGACGCCCGATCTGCGCGAGTTCATGTCGAACGTGGCGATTGTGGTCGAGGAGGAGCCGCCGCCTGGCGTGCCGCTGCTGGGGCTCTACCAGGGGTTCCCTTTGACCACGCGTGGTCTGCCTACGCGGGGGTGCCTCCGGACAAGATCACGATCTACCGGCGTCCGCTCGAGCGTCTCTACGGCGCCGATCCAGCTCGGCTGCGTCGCGAGATTAGGCGCGTCGTCCTACACGAGGTGGCGCACCACTTCGGCATCAGCGACGAGCGTCTCGTCGAGATCGGTCGCTACTAACTCCTGCTCTTAGGCGCGCTCGGCGCGAGCTGACCGAGGTCCCGCAGGTTTCCCCCGGGCGCGTCGTCGATCCCGACGCCAACTCCCACGAGATGGGCGGCCTCGGAAGGGGCAATGCCTGCATCCACGCTCACCACGTGAGCGCCCGGAGCGGCGTCGACGAGGACGCCGACGCGTCCCGCAGCGAGCTCGGTGAGAAGTCCCTGCTGCGCGGATCGCTTGACCCAGCAAGCACGGATCCCGGCGTCCTTCAGCCATTCGACGGTCGGTGCGACAGGTTGTCCAGAAGTTTCGCCAGGAGCTGTTGCCTGCGCTTCATGTGTTCGCGGAAATCAACGGTGTCTACGCTTCCCTTGCGACACCTCCGCGGCGACTCCGCGAGGGCCTGGTGCACGGCGGCCGGGTCGGAGTCGTCGAAGAGACAAACGACTATCGGTCTCCCACGTTCGACTGCCCAGTCGACTTCGACAGCCACCCACCCGTGACCGACGCTGTGGCGGGACACGACCACAAGTACCTCGCCGGGGCGAACCGTTCGTGGATCACCGGGGCAACTAGATCTCGCTGAATCCGCCCGTAATCCTCGCCCGCGTGGCTGATGAATAGGCCACCTTGCATGTTCCGCCGAGCGTTCGGATAGCGCGTCTCGACCAGCTCAGGGTTGAAACTCGCCCCGCGGAGATATCTGGTCGGCTCGATGTTGCCAAGCTCTTTCATGTCGTAGACACGGTCTACTACCTCGCTCGAACTCAACGGAACTTGAAGTTTCGCAGTTCCTGTCCCGAGGCCGTCCGGCGCCTGATTTTTGAGAACCCGGCCTTTGACGACGAAGTCCCTTAACGCGACTTGGTCTGCTCGCGCGCGCCTCTCATGCTCGCCAGGTTGACGTCCATCTCTTCGGGGCGGATCCTTTCCCCTCGCCTCGTTCGATACCAACCCGAGTGGAGGGCTCGTGCCGCCGCGAATAACGAACTGCCACGTGCACACGTTCACGCACGATCACGTGCCCGACCGCTTCCTACCCTTCCCGTTGGGTTCTCTCCTGCGGTTCGGGCCCCTTCGCCGGGGACTGCTAGCCGTCGTGCAGCACTTCGATCGCGGCCGGCGCAGCCGGCTGGCGCGCTACGCGAAGATCCTCCAGGTCTCCTTCGGCCTGTCGCAGGAGGACGTGTTCAAGAAGGTCCGCAACTTCTATCCGCGAGGCACGCGGTTCGTCGTTCTCCCGATGGACATGGAGCATATGGGCGCAGGGAGAGTGACGAAGTTGATCGGCGAGCAGCACGCCGAGCTCAAGGAGCTTCGCGAGAGAGACGAGTATCGGGAACTCGTGATTCCGTTCGCCGCGGTCGACGCGAGACAGGAAAACGTGGTCGAGAAGACCAAGCACCTGCTTGAGAACGATGGCTTCCGAGGGATCAAGTTGTACCCGCCGATCGGGTACCACCCCTACGACCCGGCACTCAGGCCCCTGTATTCCTACGCAGCGGAGCGCGGGGTTCCCGTCATGACACATTGCTCGCGTCCTGCGGGCGTCCAGTACCGGGGCAAGCCGACGAAGAGAATGCTCACCGACCCAGTCACGGGCAAGCCGCTGCGCATGGGGCGTAAGGAGCTCCTCACCCTGTTCACCGATCCGGACAGCTACGTCCCGATCCTCGAGGCTTACCCAACGCTGCGGATCTGCCTCGCCCACTTCGGCGGCGCTGGCGACTGGAAGACGTATCTGGAACGACCTTGGGATCCGATCAGCGACACCGGCGCAAAGAGCTGGCTCGCGAAGATCATGGACATGCTCAGGTTGGACGCCTACGAAAACCTCTACACCGACATCTCGTACACGGTGTTCGCGGACGAGGAGTACGTTCACCTGCTCAAGGTGCTCCTGTCAGACGGGAGGGTGCGTCGTCGCGTGCTGTTCGGCTCGGACTTCTACGTCGTCGAGAGCGCGGGGCTGGAGGAGAAACGGATCTCGCTGCGAGTCAGATCGGTGCTTGGAGAGGACCTCTTCCGCACCATCGCTCACGACAACCCCAAGGACTATCTGGGTGAGGCATGACAGACAGGCACCACCGACGGTTGAGAATGCGACGTTCGCTTACTCGTCTGAACCCGCCTCCTAGACCCGTTCGCTGCGGCCGTATCAGCACAGCCCCAGTGAAGGTTGCCCTGCCTCTCCACCGCGCCACCGGCGCGGCAACCCATGACGGCCGGCGATTCATATCCCCTCTGCTCTTTCCACTGAGCGACGGGGGCGGCGGGCTCACAGTAGCAGCGGGTCCGCCCACTTCTCCCAGCGCCGGACGAGCGCCGGAAGCATGAGGCGAGGGATCCGCCCGCTTCTCCCAGGGCACCCTTCCTCTGTCCGTACTATTGCCGGCGTGCGGATGCCCGCTCTCGTCCCGGTCGTGGTTGCGATCCTGGCCGCAGGTTGCGGGACGCAGGAGTTTGAGGACGAGCGCGACGCCGCCCAGGGTCCGGGGGGTGTTCCGCCGGTCGCGGTCGAGGGCGGAGGAGAGCTCGTCTCGCGGCAGGTTTCTGAGCGTTGCGAGCTCCCCCGCAAGGAACGGCTCGGGACGGCGCGGGTCGCGTACGCGGCGCGGGCGAAAGGCACCGTCGCGGCGTTTCGCCGGCCCGGCGGCCCACGTCTCCGGACCTTCGACCAGAAGAACGCGAACGGCGTCGGCACGGTCTTCGGCGTCCTCGCCACCCTGATCGACCGGGAGTGCCGCCTCGTGTGGTACCGCGTGCAGCTTCCGATCAGGCCGAACGGCGCGACCGGTTTCGTGCGGGCCGACCGGGTCACGCTGCTACTGGTCCGTACTCGGATCGAGGTCGATCTCTCCGAGCGGCGGATCGATTTCTTCCGCAATGGACACCGGGTCCTTCGCGCCTCGGCGGCGATCGGAACGCAGGCGACGCCGACGCCGGTCGGCCGCTACTACGTCAACCAGCGCTTGCTCGCCTCCGACGCTTCGGGGCCGTTCGGCCCCGGGGCGATCGGGATCAGCGCGTTCTCACCCGTCCTGACCGGCTGGGCGCAGGGCGGGCCGATCGCCATCCACGGGACGAACGATCCCTCCTCCATCGGCAAGGCCGCGTCGTACGGATGCTTGCGAATCGAGAACCGCCATCTGGCGCGGATGCTCTACGCGAATCCAGAGGGCACCCCGGTCGTCATCCGGGAATAGCCGCTCCGACAGAAGGTTTTGATCGCGCGCGTCCAGATTGAGAGCGCGACGCGGTCGCTGCCCGCACATGTGAGCGGCTCCACCAGGCCCCGGCGCATGACTGGCGGAGCCGCAATACATCGGGCTAGTGGCAATGGAAGAACGCGTTCACCGTACCGTTCGGCCGCACGTTGAAATGGTCGGTGTTGTGGGCACTCAGCGTCGACCCGTCCGAGCCCGTCCCACGCAGATTGAAGGTGAAGGTGCCGTTCACCGTCTTCCCGTTCTGGTTGAAGCCTCCCCAGATCGTGACGCGACCCGTGAAGCTTGGCAGGCTCGGATCCTCCAGCGGCACCGCCACGAACGTGCCTGTCTGCGTGAAAGTCGCGTGGATGCGGCCATCGTCGAAGATGGTCTCGTGCATCACGAGGTTGCTGGTGGTCGTGATCGTGTAGAGCGGGCCCTCTTCTGCGCAGGGCTCGGTCGGTACGAAGTCAACGAAGGTCTCGACGAGTCCCTTCTCGTGGGTGGTTACGGTGGTGGGCGGCTGAGCGAAGGCTGGAGCCGCAATCGAGAGTAGGCCTACGGCTAGGAGGCCGAAGACAAGGCGTCGAAACATCGGAACCCCCTTCCTCGTTATCGCGCCGGGCAAGTCTGACCGAGCCCTAACGCTACCCCTCTGGCGAGAAGAGAAACTTTGGCGGAACGAGCAATGCCCCTGACAGCCAGCCAGCAGTCGCTGTCGCGCTCTATCGAACGGGCGACACGCCGATCCACGCGGCTACGGGAGTGCAGCACGTGACCTGCGAGGGCCAGCGCGGCGTCAAGGCTTCGAGCGCCGTTCGGCCTCGGCCTTCAGGTGCCGGAGCCCGGCGTCGAGCGCGTCCTTCAGCATCTTCTGTACTCGGCCGCGAAAGGCGCGCGCGATCAGGCCGTCGTACGACTCCTCCGTCCTGACGAGCGTGTTCCCGTCGCGCGGCTCAAGCCGATAGACGTGCAGCGCGTCGATTCCCAATGTCTTCCCTGTCCAGCCGATCAGCCGAGGTCGCTCGACGCGACGGACCGTTGATGTGATCGTCACCGGTCCGCCCTTCCAGCGGAAATGCGACCCCTCGGCGACTTCTCCGCTGAACGACATCGACTTCACGTCCGGGTTCCAGCCCGGCCAGTGCTCGATGTCTGTTAGGACGTCCCAGACCGTCTCGGGACTCGCGGCGATCTCGATATCGCTCGCCGCGACAACGGGAGCGTTCTTGTTGACCTCCACTGCGGCGCACAACCTACCCGTTCAGCCGACGCGTCGGCACCCACGCCACTCAGTTGCTCGATCAGCGGCCGGTGTCGCCCTTTGCAGGAAGGCGACACAGCCTCGTTTTCCTCGCGGTCGCCTGACAGGTGTCCGGGACGGCCATCCAGCCACGGCACCCCGCCCGTCGTATCGCCGGCGAGTGAAAAGAGCCGCCGCTCTGTCCACTGAGCTACGGGGCGGCGGGGGTCGCATAGCAGCAGGCTCGCGCACGTCATCCGGAGCTCGACATGGGCGGACAGCGGCGAAGGGGCCCGCCGGGGCGTGGCGCCGGCGGGCCCCTTCGAGCCTCAGCTGCTCATCGCGGCCATGGCGGCCTTGCCGCGCTCGGCGATCTCCTCCGGCGTGAGATCCTCGACGTGCGTCGCGATCGACCACAGGTGGCCGAACGGATCGGACACCGTGCCGAAGCGGTCGCCCCAGAACTGGTCCGCGACCTCCATCGTCACCTTCGCGCCCGCGCCGACAGCCTGCTCGACGGTCGCGTCGACGTCCTCGACGTACATGAAGACGCTCGCGCTCGTGCCGCCCAGTTCCTTCGGCGGCCTGGTCGTCGACTGCGGGAACGGGTCGGAGAGCATCACCAGCGAGTCTCCGATCTCGAGCTCGGCGTGGCCGATCGTGCCCTCTGGGCCGGGCATGCGCACGCGCTCCTTCGCGCCGAACGCGCGCTTGTAGAACTCGATTGCCTCAGTCGCGTTGTCGACGGCGAGGTACGGGGTGAGGGTCTGGTAGCCCTCCGGAATCGGCTTCGTTGCCATGGTTCGCCTCCAGTTCGGTCGTGGACGAAGCACTGACGATCCTAACAACGGGGTCCGTACCGCCTCCGCCGCCGGTCAGGCGCCCGCGACTGCCTCGCTCCGAGCCGCGCGGGCAAGGCGAGACTACCCGAGCGGATCAGGGATAGCGCCGTGGCGCAGGCCCGTCGGGGACGAGCCGGCCGAGGCGCCCGCGGTGCCGCGACACGAGCCTGTCGGACGCGTCGACGAGCCGTGACAGCCGGAGTGCACGAAGGAAGCGGCTGAGCGGTCGGGTCAGCCGGACCTCGGCAAGGAGCGCTACGCCCCCTCCCCGGTCGCCGGGGACGGGCGTGCCGTCGTTGAGAACGAGCCACCAGCATTCGTCGCGCTCCTCCTCGGGGACTTCGCCGAGCAGGTCGTAGGCCTCCTCGTCAGCGAGCGGGAGCAACGCTAGCTCGTCGCGACGGTCGATCGTGGCGACGACCCTCGCCGCCCAACGGCAGAACCTTCAGCCGCCGGCATAGAGGAGAGCCGGGCGCGGGAGGGGCAGCTTCGCGGTGGCACCCGCGACCACGTCCTCTGCCATTCACGAGAACTATGCCACGACCCGCTCGGATGCAGCCCGAACGGTGAGGCCGGTCTTGCTCCCGCGCCTAAAGGTTCTCTCGGTGCTGCCGATGAAGGTGGCGGTGAACACGTCGGCGCCGCCTCCGAAGTGCCCCCGGTGCAGTGACGAGCTGAAGCTCGGCGCGAACGGTCAAGTCGATTGCTGGTCCTGCCCAGTGGGTCACGGCCTCGGCCTCACGCTGAGCGAGGCTTACGGTCGGGTGCAGGAGGACGAGATCTCGAAGATCTGGCACGGTTCGGAGGCCGCGCAACCTGGCAAGTACTCGTGCCCGATGTGCGGGGTCCCGATGCTCAGCGTGACTGTCGGTGTCGACTCCGACGAGGCGCCCGAAGGAGAATCGGAGGATACGCCCGATAGCGCCAGTGTCCCGCTGGACGTGTGTCGCGAAGATCAGTTCATCTGGTTCGATGTACGTGAGCTCGACGAGTTTCCGCAGGATCTCCCGAACCCCGAGCCGTCGCCCGAGGAGCTCAGGAGGATCAACCTGATCATGAGCGCATTCGACCGCGACCTCGACGAGGCAAACGAGGACGAGCTGAATCGCGGAATCTTGAACCGGCTTGCAAACACGGTCGCGCGACGCCATCCCGGCTTTGTGAGTGTCCTCGAGCACGCGATGTACGGCCACAAGCTCGACGAGCTGGAAGCGGAAACGCGAGCGGCTCACGAGAAGCTCGAAGAGCAATGGGAGCCTGAAAACAAGAGCTCCGCCGCCTGAGCGCAGGAGCTCGTCTTCTACCCCGTCGGGCCCACTTGCCCACGCATCAGCCGGGCAGGGATCCTTCGATCTCCTCGGCCGTCGCGACCGCGCGCGACATGGCGTTCACGGCGTTGCCCGCAGCCTCGGAGCCGCGCCCAAACGCGCGGTCGAACTCCCGCTCTTGTGGCGTACCGGCGATGACACCCCCGACGCCTACGTCGATGTTGCGAGCTGCCTTCGCCAGCAGCACGCCAGCTCTGCGGAACTGACGGCACGCCCTTTGTACGTCATCGCCAACCCTGCTCCACTTGTCGCTGACAGACGGCTGGCCTCATTGACCTCGCGTGCGACGTCGTCGTAGCCGCCCCCCCTCCGAGACCTCCGTCTCGCGTCCGGCCGCGACCGCGATGGGCGTCCACCTCCAAGCTCATCCGACCCGCGCCGAGCAGGAGGCGTCGCGCGACCTCTCGCGTCCTGGTGGCCGAGCGCGGGGGCATTGCGGAGAGTTCCTTCCTTCGCCGTTGGCGGCAGACCGGATCGTGCGCGAGATCCTGACCGGACTTGCCCTGAGGCGCTGCGTGGCCGCCGAGTAAGCTCGAACGATGCAGGTCTGCCCGAGCTGCGGAGAGGAGAACCCGGAGCGGTTCCGGCTGTGCGGCTTCTGCGGTGCCGAGCTCGCCCCCGCCTCCCCTGCCCACGAGGTGCGAAAGACGGTCACGATCGTCTTCTGCGACCTCAAGGGATCGACGAGCCTCGGCGAACGGATCGACTCCGAATCCTTGCGGGAGGTGATGTCCCGCTACTTCGACGAGATGAAGGCCGTGCTCGAACGCCACGGCGGGAGGGTCGAGAAGTTCATCGGCGACGCGGTCATGGCCGTCTTCGGCCTGCCGGTCGTCCGCGAGGATGATGCGCTGCGCGCCGTCCGGGCGGCGGCCGACATGGGACGCGCCCTAGCGCACCTGAACGACGAGCTCGAGCGGGGCTGGGGCGTCAGGCTCGTCAGCCGAACCGGCGCGAACACCGGCGAGGTCGTGGTCGGCGACCCAAGCGCAGGGCAGCGGCTCGTCGTCGGCGACGCGGTCAACGTCGCCGCGCGGCTCGAGCAGGCGGCCGGAGACATGGAGACGCTCATCGGCGATCTCACCTACCGGCTCGTGCGCGACTCCGTCGAGGCCGAGGCGCTCGAGTCCCCCATCGAGCTCAAGGGCAAGGCCGAGCCGGTCGCCGCCTACCGCCTCCTCTCGGTGGCGGAGAGCGACGGCTCCGGAAGCGGCTCTGACATGCCTCTGGTCGGACGCGAGGAGGAGGTGAACCTCCTCGCGTCGGAGCTCGGCCAGGCCGAGGAGGAGGGGGCCTGCCGGCTGGTCACCATCCTCGGCGATCCCGGCGTCGGCAAGTCTCGCCTCGTGCGCGAGTTCGGGGCGGAAGTCGCGGACGCCGCTCTCGTCCTGCGCGGCCGCTGCCTTCCCTACGGTCGGGGGATCACCTTCTGGCCTCTGGTGGAGGCGGTGCGCCAGGCGGCGTCGGTTGGAGACCAGGACACCTTGGACGTCGCACGCACGAAGATCTCGGCCGTCGCGGCCGGAGACGGGGAGATCGTCGAGCGAGTCACGGCGGCGGTCGGCCTCTCCACGGCGCAGTTCCCGGTTGCCGAGCTCATCTGGGGAGCCAGGAGGCTGTTCGAGACGCTCGCCCGCGAGCGGCCCCTCGTCCTCGTCTTCGAGGACATCCACTGGGCGGAGACGACCTTCCTCGATCTCATCGAGCACGTGAACGAGTCGGCCCGGGAAGCGCCCATCCTGATCGTTTGCCTCGCGCGGCACGAGCTGCTCGACCTGCGCGGCGACTGGGGCAAGGTCGGAAGCTCTGTCCTGGTTCACCTCGAGTCCCTCTCCGAGTCCGATGCGAGCCTCGTCGTCGACAACCTGCTCGGCGCGGCCGGCATCGCAGAGGACGCTCGCTTGCGCATCGTGGAGGCGGCGGACGGGAACCCTCTCTTCGTCGAGCAGATGCTCTCGATGCTCATCGACGAGGGCAGGCTACGGCGGGAGAACGGCAGCTGGGTGCCCGCCGGCGACCTGGAGAGCGTCGCGGTGCCGCCCTCACTCGACGCCCTCCTCGCCGCCCGCATCGACGCTCTCGCCCCCGTGGAGGGCGCCGTGATCGAAGCCGCCTCGGTGGTCGGCCAGGTCTTCCAGCAGGAGGCCGTCGAGGCGCTCCTCGTGGACCATCAGGGCGAGCGCGTCGAGGCGGGTCTGGGCGGGCTCGTCCGCAAGCATCTCATCCATCCAGATTCGAGTGCCTTCGAGGACGAGGGCGGCTTCCGCTTCCAGCACATCCTCGTCCGCGACGCCGCGTACAGACGACTGCTCAAGCGGGCGCGCGCGACGCTCCACGAGCGATTCGTGGACTGGGCCGACCGTGTCAACCGCGAGCGCGCGCGCGAGTCCGAGTACGAGGAGATCCTCGGCTACCACCTCGAGCAGGCCTATCACTACCTCGGAGAGCTGGGGCCGCTCGATGACCACGGCCAGGCGGTCGGGGCGCGGGCCGCGGAGCGTCTGGGATCGACCGGCCGGCGGGCGTTCGCCCGCGGGGACATGCCCGCGGCGGCGAATCTGCTGCGGCGCGCCGCGGACGTTCTCGCGCCGGAGCACCCGGTACGGCTGGCCCTTCTGCCCGACCTCGGGGAGGCGTTGATGGAGGTGGGCGAGTTCGCCTGGGCCGAGGTTTTCCTGGACGAGGCGATCGCAGGAGCCAAGGCGAGGGGGGACGCGTCGCTCGCCGCCACCGCAGCGCTCAGGCGGCTGCTTGTGCGCAGCAACTACGCAGAGGGCTGGAGCGAGGACGAGCTCGTCCGCGAGGCCGAGAGGTCACTCCCGGTCTTCGCTGAGGCGGGAACCGCCGCCGGGCTCGCGGAAGCCTATCGCCTCCTTGCCTGGGCTCACGGGACAGCCGGCCGCTACGGAGCCGCCGCGGAGGCGGCGCAGCGGGCGGTCGAGCAGGCGCGGTTGGCCGGAGACGACCGCCAGCGGAGCCGCGCCGCCACGCAGTACGCCGTCGCCGCCCTCTACGGGCCGACGCCGGTTGCCGAGGCGATCCCTCACTGCGAGGAGATCGTCGAGCAGGCCGACGGGGACCGGCGCTCGGAGGGCCTCGTGCTCAGCCTGCTCGCCCGCCTAGAGGCCATGCAGGGCGACTTCGACCGGGCCCGCGCGCTCTCGTCCGAGGCACGGGAAACACTCGGGGAGCTTGGGCGAAGCGTGGTTGCGTTCTCGACGTCGCTCGACTCGTGCGGCGTCGAGATGCTGGCCGGCGACCCGGCCGCCGCCGAGCGGGAACTGCGCCGCGACTACGCGGCCCTCGCGGAGATGGGGGAGAAGTACCTGCTCTCGACGGTGGCCGGCGAGCTCAGCCGTGCACTGTACGCTCAGGAGCGGTACGAGGAAGCCGAGGAGCTCGCCCGCGAGGCCGAAGAGCTGGCCGCCGAGGACGACGTCACCTCCCAGTCGCTCTGGCGCTCAGGCCTGGCGAAGGTCCTGGCCCGCAGGGGCGAGCTCGAGAGCGCGGTCGCCCTCGCCGAGGAAGCCGTGGAGCGACTGCGCAAGACGGAGGCGTGGGTGATCGAGGCCGACGCTCTCCTCGACCTCGCCGAGGTCCTCCGCCTGGCCGGCCGCACGCGCGAGGCTCACACCGCTCTCCAGGAGGCTCAGAGCCTGTTCGAGCGCAAGGGAAACGGCGTCGCGGCCGCCGCGACGACCCGCTTGCTCGAGGCCGGGCTCCTCCCTAGCTGACTAGCGCATGTGGCCGTTGTCGACCCGGACGACGGTCGCGGCGAAGCTCCCCTTGAGAGGGCCACGCTTGAACTTGGTGACGTCCTTGAGGCACGGGATCACCGAGAGGTGGGCGTCGCACCTCGTCTTGATGATCTGCACCGGCGCGCCGGGGGACGGAATGTAGAAGACGACGAAGTTGCGGACGGTCTGCCTCCGCGAGACGAGCTCGGCCGGCCAGAAGAGATCGAACTCGGCAGCCGGGTCGAACGTCCCCGGGATCGTGGCCGTAAGCCAGTTGCCCCCACGGCAGACGAAGGGGGACGGGCACTCGAACGGGATCTCCCCCGTGCTCGTGAACTGGAGCTCGGCCGTGGTCGAGAACTTCTGAGCCGCGAGCGTGAGGGCACCTTCTTGGCCCTCCTTGTCGATGTCGAGCGCGACGGCGGTGCCCTCGGGAACGAACGAGCTCGCCGTCTCACCGGGCGCAGTGACCGTGGTCACCTTCGTGAGCGAGATCGTGTCCGATTCCTCATGGTCGCACCAGTCGTCGTCGCATTCCTCAAAGGACGCGGTGAAGTGAATCGGGGCCTCACCGGGGGTGCTCGGCGCCTGCAGCACCAGGTCGACCTGTGCGACGGCGCCGCTGTTCAGCTTCCCGAAGGAGCAGGTGAGCGTCGCCGAGTGGTCGTCCAGGGAGCACATCCCGACGTTCGGTGCCGCCGACGAGAGCACGAACCCCCCGGACGTGTCCGCGGCGAGCGACGCGATCTCGAGCTCGACGTCCGTGACGGTCTCATCGGAAGCGTTGGTGACCGTCGCCGTGAAGAGGACGTACGCCGGGGCGCCCGGGCGCGAGGCCGACACGGTGTCCGGCGTGCCCTCGACCTGCAGGCACACCTCCGGCTCATGAGACTGCGGGCTGCACACGAAGCCCGCACTGCCGTCCGTCGTCGCAGCGCCGGCCGTTCCGAGCGGCAGCGCGCCGACGAGGATCGCCAAGAGCACAACCCTTGGTACCAGCCGCCCCGCCATGGTGTCCTCCTGAGCTCGCCCCCTGGTGCCCGGGGATCGTAGCGCAATCCTTCCAGAGAGAGTTCGGAGGATGCTCCCGGCAGGAATTGAACCTGTGCTCGCAGCTCCGCTAGGGAATCGAGGCCGCCGGTTCGACTCAAGGGTGTGCCCGTCGCGATTGAGATCGATCTGACCCATCTGATGACCAGACGGGCGGCCGCGACGGCTCGCTTCCCACAGAGGCACGTTGTTTGCGCCTCGAGCGGGATTCCGTGTCCTCAAGCGCAGCTCCCCGGCGGTCGATAACAGTGACCCTCCGATGAACGAGAATCACGGCGGACACTGGAACGAAGAGCTCTCCGAGTCCATCGCGTATGTTCGCGAGTCACTTGTCTCCGCCCACGCCGACCCGTCGACGATCGGGTGGGAGACGGAGGAGTGGTTCCGACGCCGCGAGCAGGCGCGCGAGGACCTGCTGGAGCTCCTCGCTCCCGAGTCGATCGAGGCGGAGATGCAGGTCCGCGAGGACGTCCCGCGGCTGATCGCGCACCTCGCTCGTGTCCTCCGAGGGGCGTCGGCCGAAGCGGCGTAACCCGAAAAGAATCGGGGCCCCCGCGTCGGGGACCCCGAGAGATGGGATCGAGACTCGCCTAGGCCGAGCGGAAGCCTTCGATGAGATCGGCGAAGAAGTCCCCGCTTATCTTGGGAACGTCGCCAGCCGCCACCATCTCAGCCTGCCGCTCCCGCGGCGCCTCGAAGAACTGCGACGCCGCGCTTCCGACTGAGACCAGATAGGCCCACATGGCGTCGACCAGCCCCACCCCGGTGGCCAGGTCCGGACCGGTGCCTGCGGTGTCACCCATCGCAGTCGCGCCCGCGGCGACGTCGCGGGCGGTGTTGGCGAGGTTCTCCTTCACCATCGCCGGGGGCAGCGCCGGGTCCCGCTCCAGCATCAGAGCGGCCACGCCCGCCACTTGGGGGGTCGCCGCTGACGTCCCGCTGAAGATGCCCCAGCCGTCCGTGGTGCCGCCCGTCGTCGGGGTGATCTTGTCGAGATCGGAGTCCTCGGGCACTGGGAGCATGATCGAGGGCGCGCGCTGCGCGCCGTCGATCGACACCTTCTTCCCGGTCAGTCCGCAGAAGTCCGGGACCGTTCGGCCAGGGTAGATCTTGCTCACGAAGCTGCTCGCGTAGCTCGACGCCTGGAACGTGAGACCGGGGTAGTTCACGTGGACTCCCCCGACGGCGATCACCTCGGGCATGCTCGCCGGGAAGGCGAAGTGCCCGTTGCCCGCGGCGAAGATGACCGTGATACCCGAGTTGATCGCCAGCTGGATCTCCTGGGCGAGCGCCTTGAAGTACGGATGGAGCGTCGCCCACGTAATCGAGCCCTTGTCGATGTCGTACGCCCAGCTGTTCGTGATGATCTTGGCGCCCTGTGCGACCGCCTTCTTGATCGCGTCCACCGCGTCGCCCATCTTGATCGGGACGAGCCGGGCGTCCGGAGCCGCGGCGAAGACGTTGGCGGCCTCTCCGGTGCCGTGCCCGACCGTGTCCTTGCTCGCGTCGACTGCGCCGGCCGCGAGGATCGTGGCATTCGTGCGGTAGCCGCGCGACGAAAAGAACGGCTGCTTCACGAAGCCGGTGTCCGGCATCGCGACCTTGACACCGGAGCCAGTGCCCCCCGTTCGGTGGACGCGGGTTGCCCGGAGGATGACCGCGACCTCGTCAGGGACGAAGAGATACCGGTACGCGGACGCGTGGATGTCGGCGATGGGCGGGAGGGGCGATGCGGCCACGAACTCGGGCGGCAGCGAGAGCGCCACCCCCTCGATGAGCTGAGCGAGGTCGCCCGGCGCTTGGAGCAGCTCCTGCTCCGGCTTCTCGGCGCCCGACACCGCATAGAACTCGGCCTTGGCGCCGGAAACGATCTCCGTCTGCTCCTTGCGCAGACGGGCGCTGAAGACCTCCTGGAAGCGCTTCTTCGGCCCCGAGAACGAGACGGTTGCCTCGCTCACCTCGTGGATCGTGAATCCGAGCCCGGCCAGCTCCCGGACGGTCGCTCGCACATCCTCCTCGGCCGAGCAGAACTCGGTCGCAGTTGTCGGCGTCACCGGGAGGTCGGCGAAGAGCGACGCCGGCCCGAGCGAGCGCGGCGACGCAACGGCCAGCACTTCCTCGGCAACTTCGGTTTCGGCCATGTCTGCCTCCTGCTGGGGGGTTCGACGACAGTCGCGTCAGTCCGAGGGCCCCACCTCCTTTCCCCGCTCCCGCTCCCCGAGAAAGATCGGCGCGATCGGAAAGACGACCCCGGCGACGAACGAAGCGAGATCGTCGGGGATGATGACGGGCCGGGTGGCCTCCCAAGAGGGAGCGACTCCTTCGCCTTCGCCCCGGGCGTCGAGCGTCGTAGAGAAGACACGTTCGAAGAGCTTCGGTTCGCCTGACACGGTCAAGCCGGAGGCCCCCCTGTCGCCGACACGGAAGCCGAGCTCGGCCAACCGGCGTCCCGCCTTCTCGAACGTCTCAGCGTTCGGACGGTACCGCTCGACGGTCTCGGCGGTCGGAGGCTCGGCCGCGTCCAGGACCGACGAGCCGTCGGGCGCGCGGAGAACGACCTGGGCGGTTACCTGCGTCATGGCCCGAGGACACGTGGGGTCGCGTCGCCCGCCCCTGGACTACCCTTGGAGGCGCTGCGCCCGAAGGCGCCTGCCGCAGCAAGCTCTGAGCGCACACACCACACTGCGACTCCCCAGTTGCTTGCCTCAGCCGAGCCTAGTGCGGTCCCCCACATCAGTCAAGAAGGTCGATCGAGCGCCGGAGGCGTGAGCCGAGGTCTGTGACGGAAGCGCAACGGTTTAGCCCTCTTGGGCGAAGGGCACACGTGAGACCAGACGGCTTTGACCCCGGGGGGAATGGGCGCAGTCGGGGGTCGGCGGACGCCGGCCCCCGCGCTTCTCAGGATCCCGTTACGCCCTCCCGCGGCTCCCAGCGGAACCTGCGCAGCGCGACGGCGAGCCCGACGAGACCCCAGACCACGAGGGCTGTGACCGCAGAGGCGTCGAAACCCTCACCCGGGATGAAGGTCGCGCGAATGAGGTCGAGGAAGTAGGTCAGGGGCAAGACCTCCGAGATCGCCTGGAGAAACGCAGGCATCTCTTCCGTGGAGAAGAAGACCCCGGAGATGAACGCCATCGGCAGGTAGATCGCGTTGACGACGGCGGAGGAGCCCTCCGCCGTGCGCACGACGGTCGTGACGGCGATCCCGAGTGCCGCGAAGGCAGCCGCTCCGACCAGGATCGCGAAGACGAAGGGGGCCGGGCGCTGCGGCCAGTCGGCGCCGAGCATGTAGACCCCGAGCAGGAGCTGGGCCACGACTTGGAGGGCGATCACGACCACGGTGGACGCGATCACGGCCGCGAGGTACATGCCGGGCCCGAGCGGTGTTCCGCGCACGCGCTTCAGGAGGCCGGCCTCACGGCGCACGACCAAGGTGATCGCGAGCGCCGCGAAGGCATCTGCCGCCACGCCGTAGCCCAGGAGTCCGATGAGGAGGAAGGTCGGCGCGCTCACGCCCTCGATCGGCTCGTCGCCGTAGACGGAGCCGATGAGGGCGAGCAGGAGGATGGGGAAGAGGAAGCTGAAGAAGGCCGCCTCGCGGTTTCGCCAGAAGAGGAGCTGCTGCGCCCGGAGCTCGTGCAGGAAGAGCCTCATGCCTTGTCCTCGCGCGTGAGCTCGAGGTAGACGTCCTCGAGCGAGCGACGGTGCACCTCGAGCCCCTCGAGCTCGACGCCGTCCGCGAGCGCCTGTGCGGTCAGCTCGTGGAGAACGCGGGTCGGCTCCTCGGTGGCGACGACGACCTCGCTCCCGTTACGGCGGAAGCGGATCTCCACGGACGCGTGGCCCGAGAGGAGCTCCTGCGGCGAGCCGGTGCCGACGATCTCGCCGGCGCGAAGGATGGCGACCCGGTCTGCGAGGCGCTGCGCCTCCTCCATGTAGTGCGTCGTCAGGAGGATGCTCTTCCCGAGGGAGCGGAGGTCGCGGATCGTCTCCCACGCATGCCGCCGCGCCGCGGGGTCGAACCCGGTCGTCG
The DNA here is from genome assembly GCA_020029595.1 of Actinomycetota bacterium. Lineage (GTDB taxonomy): Bacteria > Actinomycetota > Thermoleophilia > Gaiellales > Gaiellaceae > JAIBJN01. The sequence goes on from JAIBJN010000016.1 coordinate 17,291, forward strand.
GCTCGTCGAGGAAGACGAGCTCGGGGTCGCCGACCAGCGCGAGCGCGAGGTCGAGCCGGCGGAGCTGGCCGCCCGAGAGCGTGCGGACGCGCGCCTCGCGCTTCTCCGCGAGCCCGACGAGCTCGATCACCTCGTCGGGCCGGCGCGGGGCCGGGTAGTACCCGGCGAAGAGCCCGACGATCTCGCGGACGCTCAGGAGCGGGTAGACCGCCGACGACTGGAGGACGATGCCGATCCGCGCCCGGAAGCTGCGTCCCGCCCGCTCGGGGTCCTGGCCGAGGACGCGCACGTCGCCGCCGTTTCGACGGCGGTAGCCCTCGAGGATCTCGACCGTCGTCGTCTTGCCGGCCCCGTTGGGGCCGAGGAGCGCGAAGACCTCGCCGGTCTCGACCGTGAAGGAGAGGCCGTGGAGGACCTCCCGCGGGCCGTAGGCCTTCCGCAGGTCGGAGACCATGATGGCGCTCACGAAGGGCGAGGATACCCGTGGGTCCTCGGCCTTCGGCCCGCGACGCGGCCGACCACAGGCCGCCCGGCAGCCGCAACTGCGCGGGCGGCCTCGTCCGCCGGACTACTCGCTATTCGCCGTCGTCGTCTCCGTTGCCGTTCTCGGTCTTGCAGGCCTTCTTCTTTGCCCGGAGCTCCTCCATGACCGCCATGTGGCGCTCCTTCTCGGCCTGCTTGTTGGCCTTGTACAGCTCTCGCTCGGCCTCCTTCGCGGCCTTGTGCTCATCCTTGAGAGCCCGCATGTTGGCCTTGTGGAGCTCCTTCTCGGCCTTGCGCTCGTCCTTCGTCGTGGCCTCGGCCATCACGGCCTCGTGGCGTGCGCGCTCGGCCTCTTTGGCGGCCTGGTAGTCCGCGCGCTCGGTCTCCTTCGCGGCCTTGTGGCGCTCCCGCTCCGCCGCGGCGTTCGACTTGTGGAACTCCCGCTCTGCGGCCATGAGCGCCTTGACTTCCTCCCGGCACGCCTTCTCGGCGGCCTTGTCGGAGCCGTCCTCCTCGGAGGCTGCGGTCGAGGAGGCCTTGGGCTTCGCCTTGGCCTGCTTGCGGGCGGTCGCCGCCTTGCGCTCGGTTTGAACGGGAGCGGCCGTGTCGACGGCCGTGGAAGTCGCTTTGGCGCGTTCGGCCGACTTGCTCCCCGAGCCCGCGTAGCTGATCCCGCCGACCGCGGCCAGCGCCACGAGGGCGACGAGCGCGGCGACGAGGGCGACGCGGAGGCGCGGCCGACCGTGCTCGCGCACGGCGTGGATGCGCGCGGCCAGGGAGCGGACGAAGTCGGGCCGCGGCTGTGGCTTGTGTGCCCGCAACTCGGCCTCGAGGTCCAGTTCCGTCTTGTGCCGTCGTGTCCAGAGTTTCCTCAAGCTGCCCTCCCGGGTCGACGTTCTGCTGCTTCTGAACTGAGTACCCGCGCAGGGGTGCGAACCCTTACGTCCGGCTCCGCCTGGCGCTCCAGCACTGTTCGAAGCCGGGTGAGAGTGCGGTGGAGCCTGACCTCGATCGTGTTCGTCCGGACGCCGAGAAGCTCGGCGATCTGGCGCGCCGTCAGGTCGGCGCCGAAGCGAAGGGCGATGAGCTCCCGGTCACGCTTCTCGAGCCGAAGGACAGCTGTCCGGAGCTCGGCACGGCGAACCGCTTCCTCTTCCAGATCCCCCGGCGCGGCGGTCTCGGGCGACGCGGGCACAGGGGCCGGACGGGCGAACGCTTCGTCCACGCACCGGCGGGCGATTCCGATCAGCCAGTCGAGGGGCTCGCCCTTCCTCGGGTCGTAGCTCTTCTGGTAGCGAAGCGCTCGCTCGAACGTCTCGCTGGTTGCGTCCTCTGCGTCTGGTCCGTCGCCCAAGCGGCACGCGGCGTAGGCGTAGACGCGCCGGATGAGCGGCTCGGGCCTGGCCAGTGGGTCGCGGGTGAACATAGGCGAGTCACCCGAACAGACGGCCGAACGAGGGTAGCACCGGTCGCCGGAGGCGCCCTTAAGGGTTTTGTGAAGGTTTCCCTCTATCCCTGGGCCGGCTGAAGCGTGACGGGGATCCTCACCGTCTGACTCTCGTTCTCGCCGACGAGGAGCGTGAACTCGGCGGGCTCCGCGGGCACGCTGAAAACCACGTCCCCTTCGAGCGCGCTCCGGCCGGCGACCACCTCGTTCAGCCCCCCGGTCGGCGCCCGCGGAACGCCGTCGACGAGGAGCCGAAACGATTGGTCCCAGAAATTCGCCCCGTACGGCGCCTCGTTGGTCATGCGGACAGTGATCTTCAGCTCGACCGGACCTGGGCCTTGGCCTTCGACGTGGCCCCCGAGCAACGTGTACACGAACTCGCCCACTCTGGCCTTGGTCCCGTCCGGGAACGCCACCTCGTACGCGGCATTCGCGGCGCCGGGCGTCGTCTCCCGGCCCGAATCTGCTGCGGGCGACGCTGCCGGCGCCGGCGTGGAGTTGTCGCTCGATCGCGGCAGAATCTGGTTCAGTGCCAGGATCAGGCCGGTCACGGCCGTGATGATGCCCGCGATCGCCGTGAGCATGCCGGGAACGGTCCGCCACCAGCGCGGTCCTCGGGCGTCCTCAGTTGTCGGCTCTTCGGTGATCGGTCGAACCCCCGGCGTCTTGGCTGCATGCGCCGTCTCCAGGAGGATTCCTCCTTTCCGCGGCTGCCGCAAACCTCGTGCGCCCGCGCGCGTGGAGGAGAGGCCCGGTCTCGTTGGTGCTTTACTGGCGCCTGATGGAGTTCCGCTTCGTGATCGCGGACGTCTTCACCGACCGCGCGCTCGCCGGGAACCAGCTCGCCGTCTTCACGGACGCCAGGGAGATCCCGGAGGCCAAGCTCCAGCCGCTCGCCCGGGAGATGAACTTCTCGGAGACGGTGTTCGTCTACTCGCCCGAGGCCGACGGCCACGCGCGGATCCGCATCTTCACGCCGACGTCCGAGCTCCCGTTCGCGGGTCATCCAGTGCTGGGGACGGCGTTCGTCCTCGCGGGCCCGCTCCAGCTCCCGGAGATCCGCCTGGAGACCGGCTCCGGCGTGGTGCCCGTGGCGCTCGAGCGCGACGGCGACCGCATCGTCTTCGGCCGCATGGAGCAGCCGATTCCCGTCGTGGAGGGCTTCCCGGCGAAGGAGGAGCTCTTCGCCGCGCTCGGCGTCGAGGGCTCGGACCTCCCTGTCGAGCTGTACGACCTCGGCATCCGCCATGTCTACGTCGCGCTCTCGAGCGAAGAGGTCGTCGCCGGGCTCGAGCCGGACCTCGCCGCGCTGGCGCGCCTCACGGGCATCGTCGGGGTCAACTGCTTCGCGGGCTCGGGGGCCCGCTGGAAGACGCGGATGTTCGCGCCGGCGGACGGCGTCCCGGAGGATCCGGCAACAGGCTCCGCGGCGGGGCCGCTCGCCGTCCACCTCGCCCGCCACGGCCGCATCGCCTTCGGCGAGGAGATCGAGATCAGCCAGGGCGCCGAGATCGGCCGCCCCAGCGCGCTCTACGCGCGGGTCGCAGGCTCGGCAGAGCGGATCGAGAGGGTCGAGGTCGGCGGCTCTGCGGTCATCGTCGCCCGCGGCGAGTTCCGTCTCTAGCCCCACGCCACGTCGTGAATCTCGGGCAGCTCGACGGCGAGGACGCGCCAGAAGCGGCCGCCGTCGCCGGAGACGTAGAGGCGGTTGCGGGCGCCGTAGAGGACGTGGTCAGGGTTCTCGCCGATCGCCACCGCGCGGCCTGCGGGGAGCCCGGCTCCCCGCTCGTCCCAGGTCTGTCCTCCGTCGTGCGAAACGACGAGCGGCGGGCGGCGGTCGAGGAGGAGGACGATGGTGGAACCTGCGGCGTCAACGTCGAGGACGTGACCCGCGGCCCAGGACGGCGCGAGCCCGAGCGGGCGCTCGCGCTCGAGCGCTGCGCCCTCCTGGCGCGCGGCCAGCTGATCCTCGTCCGCGCTCGCGCCCACCTCGACGAGATACGTCCCGTCATCGCACCCTGCAATCACGATCAACGGACGGGCCACCGGCCGAGGAGCGCGCTCACGGCGCCGTTCGCCAGGCGCGCCGCCGAGACCGGCGAGTGGCGCCGGCGCCGGTAGGCGAGGTACGCGGTCGTCCACGAGTCGCCGGCGCCCGTCGGGTCGACGCCGTCCAGCGGGATGGTGGGCACGTGCTCAGCCAGCCCATCGGCGTAGACCACCGCCCCTGCGCGCCCGAGCGTCACCACCACCTCCCGTACGCCGAGCGAGCCCAGCGAGCTCTCGACGAGCTCGAGCCCGAGCGCTTCCAGCTCCTCGCGTGCGAGCTTGAGGACGTCGACGTGCCGGAGGACGGCCGGATCGTAGTCCGCGGCGAGCACGAGCTTGCCCACCGCGGCCCGGCGCACGAGCCCCTGCCCGTCGAGGCTGAGGACACGCCCGCGCGAGAGCAGGGCCAGCGTCTCTGCGGGGAAGTCGGCCTGGGTGAGCGCGCCCGCGTGCAGCCAGTCGGCGTCGGCGAGGGCCCTCGTGAGCCAGCCGCGCGCCTCCTCCTCGCTCCACGGCTCCCCGAGCTCGTCGATCTCCATGCGCCGGCGCTCGCCGTCGTTCTCGATGCGGAAGCCGATCGTGCGCGCGGCCGCGTGCACGGCCACCGGAACGCCGAGCGCGGCCACTCGCGGGCGGTCCTCGTCGGCGAGCTTCGTGGCCACGACCGCCTCGTGGCCGAGGAGCCGGAGCGTGCGCGCCGCGTAGACCGGGGCGCCCCCGAGGCGCGGGATGCCCCCGTCAACGCGATCCAGCGAGACGAGCCCGACGACGCCCAAGCGGCGCATGCGCGGAGCGTACGCCCGCGTAGAGGGCGAAGGCGAGCGCGAACGAGGGCAGGGAGGCGCCGATCGTCGCCTCTCCCGTCCCCGGCACGTGGGCGAGGAGCTCCTTCCACCAAGCCGGGCCCGTGGGCAGGATCCACTGGTAGAGCACGAAGCCGGCCGCCCACGCCCCCAGGCCGTTCCAGCGGACGGCGACAGGACGCTCCGCCCCGAGCAGGAAGTCTGCCGCGAGCACCCCGAAGAGGGGCACGAAGAAGGAGCCGAGCAGGAAGAGGAACGTCTCGTAGGCGAACATGTCCACGAACAACGCTCCCACGGTGGCCGCCGCGGCGACGGCGACGACGAGGAGGCGCTGAGGCACCGCCGGTACGAAGTTCTGGAGCGAGACGGCAGCCGAGTAGACGTTGGCGAACGGCTCGTCCGTCTCGTCTACGGTGAGGGCGAGGAGGGCGAGCGCGCTGGCCAGTCCTCCTGCGGCAATCGCGGTGAAGACCGCGGTCGGGTCGCCCAGGCCGCGCGAGAGCGCGAGCAGGACACCGAGCCCGTACAGGAGGACGAGCGGGACGAGGTAGCCGACGGACGTCCCCCAGAACGCGGCCCGGCCGCTGCGCGAGAAGCGCGTGTAGTCGGCCGCGAGCGGGAGCCAGGAGGCGGCCATCGCCACCGTCAGGTCGACCCCCTGCCAGAACGTGATCCCGCCCTCGCCCGGAGCCGACCAGAGGGCGCCGACGTCGGCGCCGTCCAGCGCCCACCAGACGAGATAGCCCATGGAGACGGCGACCACCCAGACGGCGAAGCGCCGGATCCAGCGGCGCACGAAGGAGATCGGTCCCGTGAGCGCGAGCCACGTCGTCAGCGCTGCGAAGAGGAGCACCCAGAGCCAGCGCGCCTCGAAGCCGAAGACCCTCTCGGAGAGCGCGCCGGCCGCGAGCGACATGACGTACAGCTCGAACACCGCCCAACCGAGGTTCTGGGCGACGTTGAGCGCGGTCGGGGCATACGAGCCGCGCAGCCCGAGCGGGTCACGGAGGAGCACCATTCCCGGCACGCGCCGCTCGAACCCGACGAGCCCGGCGAGGCCGAGCAGAGCCGTGCCGAGGACGGCGCCGACGACGGTGGCGAGCAGCGCCCGCTGGAGGCCGAGTCCGGCCAGGAAGGTCCCCGTGAAGAGGACGAGCAGGCTGATGCCGAGGTTCCCCCAGAGCAGCCCAACGTCGAGCAGAGAGAGCGTGCGCAGGCGGTCGGGGACGGGAGTGACGCCCCACGTGCGCTCGATCTGTTCCATCGTGCCTCCCTTCGCTGGCATTACCCAGATCAGGTTCGGCGGGTCGGGGCTCGCGAGCCCCCTCTCAGCCGCTAGGAAGCGGCTCCCCGGTCTCTACGCGGCGATCTTACCGACGATGCGCTCGATCCCATCGACGGCCCGTTCGAGCGCCTCCTCGTCGAAGAGGTAGGGGACGGCGTTCGAGATCTCGTGCGCGGGCCCGTCGAGCGAGTCCGAGCCTGAGGCGCCGTTCAACGCGTAACGCACCGGGATCTCGTGACAGACGACGAGGACGCTCTCGTACGGCGCTGCGAGCAGCCGGCGGAAGGCCTCCCCATAGCGCCGTGCCGCGTCGTCGAGGCTCTCCCCGCCCGGGAAGGGCGCGTCCCGTGGGTGCCCGTGCTTCCACTCGCGGTAGCGCTCCAGCGGCTCGCCGTCGAGCTCGCCGATGTCGATGTCGTCGAGGAGCGGCTCGACGACGAGCGAAACGTCGACACGCTCGGCGAGCGCGATCTCCGCCGTCTCGCGCGTGCGCGGGAAGCGCGTGTGCACACAGGCGTCGAGCGGGAGCTGCGCCACCTGCTCGCCGAGCCGTCGCGCCTCCTCCTCGCCCCGCTCGGTGAGCGGCACGCGGCGGCTCGGGTCGCCGTTCACGCGCCGCTCGATGTTCAGCACGGACTCGCCGTGCCGCGCCAGGACGAAGACGCGCATCAGACCACGAACTGCTCGCGGCGCTCCCCGCCCCCGGCATAGCGCTCGAGCGCGAGCGGCGAGAGGTCGAGCGTCGGCTCGTCGCCGACGACGAGCTCGGCGAGATGCTCTCCCACAGCCGGCGCCTGTTGGAAGCCGTGGCCGGAGAAGCCCGTCGCATAGAGGAAGCGGCGCGGCTGGGAGACTTCGCCGACGATCGCATTGTGGTCGGGGCTCATCTCGTAGAAGCCCCACCAGGACGACTGGATCGGCAGGTCCGCCAGCACCGGGAGCCGACGCGTTCCGTGGCTCGCCACACCCTCGATCGTCGGCTCGCGCCCGCCGAAGACGAGGCCCGTGCCCTCGCGGTGGAAGTAGAAGCCCGTCGAGAAGTCCACGGTGAGAGGAAGCGCCTCCGGGAGGCCGCCGTCCTCGGGAGTGAAGTGCATCCAGCGGGCCTCGCCCCGCACGGGGATGTCGAGCCCGGCGAGGTTGCCCACGTCGCGCGACCAGACGCCGGCCGCGCAGATGACCGTATCCGTGCGGATGCGGCCCGCGGAGGTCTCGATGGTGACGATCTTGTCGCCGAGCACCGCGATGCGCTCGAGCGCGGTCGCCTGCAGGATGCGGACACCCTGCGCCGCCGCCGCGCCCGCGTATGCCTGCACGACGGACTCCGGCGCCGCATGGCCGTCGATGGGGCAGTACGTCGCTGCCAGGAGGTCGGAGGTCTCGAGCGCCGGGATCAGCTCCTTCACGTCCTCGGGCGAGACGAGCTCGGAGGGCACCCCGAGTGCATGCTGGAGCGCGAGCGCGTTCCGGAAGCTCTCGACCTCCTCCTCCTGCGTGAGGAGGAAGAGGTAGCCGTTGCGCTCGTAGCCGATCCCGCTCACCCGCTCCAGAGCCTGGAACTCCGCCATCGAGCGCAGCGCGATCCGGATGTTCAGCTCGTCCGCGAACTGCGCGCGAATGCCGCCGGCCGACTTGCTCGTGGAACCGCTCGCGAGCGACTCCCGCTCGAGGAGGACGACGTCGGTCACGCCGCGCTTGGCGAGGTGGTAGGCGACGCTCGTGCCCATGACGCCGCCACCGACGATCACGACCTCGGCGGACTCGGGCGTCATGCGCACGAGGCTATCTCGTTCAGCGGCTGCCCGGCGTGATTCGATACGCGGGTCAAGGAGGCTGCATGAGCCACGGCCGCATCGAGGACAGAATCTCCGCCGAGTACCTTCGTGAGGTCGTCGAGCGGCTTTCTGCCTTCCGCTCCCACCGGCTCGGCTTCCGCGTCGCCGGGACGCCGGAGGAGCGCAAGGCGACGGCGTGGATCGCTCGGGAGATGCGCGCGCTCGGCTTGGCGGACGTCGTCGAGGAGCCGGTGCCCGTCGATGCCTGGCGCTTCCGCGGCGCCTTCGTGGAGGCGGAGGGCAAGAAGTACGAGTGCGCGTCCCTGGGCGGAGTGCCGGAGACGCCGCCGGGCGGAGTGCGCGGGGAGCTCGTCTTCGTGCGCCGGGGCGGTCGGCGAGAGCTCGACGGGCTGGAGGTCTTCGGCAAGGTGGTCCTCGTCGACTGGAGCGACGAGGCACTCTGGCCGTACGAGTTCGGACTCGAGCTCGGGCTTCGGGGCGCGGTCGCGGTCCTCGTGACGTGCCTTCCGGGCGGCCCGTACTACCAGGAGCCGGAGGCGCTCGGGACGTTCGACGGCATGTACCACGCCGTGGCGCCGCCACTCGTCACGATGCGGAAAGAGGACGCCGTCGAGCTCGCCGCCCGGAGCGGGACGCCCGTCCGAGTCGTGCTCCGGGCGCCCATGAAGCGGGCGGAGGCGGCGAACGTGGTCGGCTACCTTCCCGGGCGCGCGCGGGCGGGACCGCTCGTCGTCGCAGGTCACCACGACGGCTGGATGGGCGGCGCCGCCTTCGACGACCTGACCGGCGTCGCGGCGACCCTCGCGCTCGCACGCGCCTTCGTCGCGGCCGGCGCGCGGCCGCGCCACACCGTCGCGTTCGTCTCGCACACAGCCGAGGAATACGGGATCGCGGAGTCGCGGTACGACTGGTGCATCGGCGCCTGGTGGCAGATCACCGCGGAGCACCGCGAGTGGGCCTCGCGCGCGTCCTTCTACCTCAACATCGAGGGCTCGGGTCTCCCGGAAAGGCTCGAGCCCGACCCTCCGCCCGAGCTCGCGGGCTGGACGAGGCGGATCTGCCGCCGTGCCGCACGGGACGGCTTGCTCCCGCACGGATGGCGGCTCGGGCCGCCGACCACGCTCACGGAGGTGTGGACCTTCCTCGCCGCCGGCGTGCCCGCCGTCAACGTCTCGTCCTTCGGCCCCGACTACAAGTCGACGCTCTACCACACGCAGTACGACACGGTCGACCGGGTCGACTTCGATTACCTCGCCAAGCTGACGCGCGTGTACGCCCGCTTCCTCCTGGAGGCCGACGCTGACCCCGACGGGATCCTCGACTACCGCGCCCGAGCGGCTGATCTCCGCGGGGCCGGCTTCGACCGCGGGCTCGAGAGCCTGGAGCGGATGCACGGCCGAGCCGCGTTCACCGCGCTCGGGCGCGGCCTCTACGGCCTCGACGCCGCCGAGAGGGAGGCGTACCCCCACGTCCAGCCGGCGAAGGACGTCGAGAGCCTCGAGGCCGGCCTCGCCGCGCTGCGCGCCGGGAAACGCCCTGCGGCGGCCCGGAAGCTGGCGGCCGTCGGGATGAACGACGCCTGCGCCGACCTCTCCGAGGAGGCGTTTGCGTGCGAGCACGCACGCCGCGGCGCCCGGGCGGCACGGCCGGGCTGGGCGGCCCAGGGGGATCCGGCGACCGGCCCCAACCTTTGGCGGGAGCTCGCGTCTCTCCGAGGCGAGCCCGGGTCGCCCGCGGTCGGCCCGTGGATCGAGCGCAGCGTCGGACGTCACCTCGCGCGCGCCAGGCGCGAGCTCGCGCGTGCGCTACGCCGGATGGACGCCGCGCTCGACGGGCGCGTGCGGCCCCTCCCGAGGGCGGGGACCTGAGAGACCGCGTCGCCGTCGTCACCGGGGCCGGGCGCGGCATCGGCCGGGCGACGGCGCTCGCCCTGGCCGAGCGCGGAGCTCGCGTGCTCGGGGTCTCGCGGACGGAAGCGGAGCTCGAGTCGCTAGCCGAAGAGGCGAACGTCGAGGTGCTCGCCGAGACGGTCGCCACGATCGACGGCTGCGAGCGGATCGTGGCCGAGGTCAGGCGCCGGCTGGGCCCGGTCGAGATCCTCGTCTTGAACGCGGGTATCGGGTCGGCGCACGAGCGGCCCATCTGGGAGCAGGATCCGGCGGTCTGGCGGGAGACGATGGCCGTCAACCTCGACGGGCCGTTCCAGCTCGCGCGCCTGGCCGTTCCCGACATGGTCGAGCAAGGCTGGGGACGGATCGTCGCGGTCAGCTCGACGGCCGGCAAGATCGGAGGCGCGGCCGAGTCGGCCTACGACGCGTCGAAGCACGGCCTCCTAGGCCTCGTGCGCGCGGTCGCGCAGGACGTCGCCCGCTTCGGGATCACGTGCAACGCCGTCTGCCCGGGCTGGGTTCGGACGACGATGGCCGAGCGCTCCGCCGCCTCGAGCGCCGAGCGGCGGGGGATCACGATCGAGGAGGTGTGGGCCGAGCGGTCGGCGGCCTATCCCGCGGGCCGCGTCGTCACGTCCGAGGAAGTGGCGGCGGTAATCGCGTTCCTCGCCAGCGAGGAGGCGAGCGGCGTGAGCGGCGAGGCGGTCGCCGTCACGCTCGGGGGCATCTGGTAGCGGTCCGGGCGGCAAGCGGGCCGCGGACCAGAGATAGAGTCGCCTCGATGCGGCGCCTCGTCACCCTCGTCAGCGCGATCGTCCTCCTGGAGTCGACCTTCTTCAGCGTGCTGGCGCCGCTCCTGCCCCACTACGAGGACGAGTTCGGCCTCACGGCGTCGGCGCTCGGCGTCCTCTCGGGCGTCTACGCGGCGGGGGCGCTCGCCGGCGCGATTCCGAGCGGGCTGCTCGCCGTCCGTTTCGGGGTGAAGCCCACGGTGCTGACAGGCCTGGCGATCATCGTCGGCACGAGCGTCGCCTTCGGGTTCGCGGACACGGCCTGGGTGCTGTACGCCGCCCGTTTCGGGCAGGGGGTGGGAAGCGCGCTGGCGTGGACGGGCGGGCTCGCGTGGCTGATCGCTGCGGCCCCCGGGGAGCGGCGCGGAGAGCTGATCGGGATCACCATGGGCGCCGCCGTCGCCGGCGCGCTTCTCGGGCCGGTGCTGGGCGGCGCCGCCTCTCTCACGAGCCCGGCGGCCGCGTTCAGCGTCGTCGCCGCGGCAGGCGTCCTGCTCGCGGCGTGGGCGTGGACGACGCCTGCCGCGCGGCCGGCGGAGACACCCCAGCCGCTGCGCGCGCTCTTCCGGGCGTTCCTCGAGCGGCAGATCGTCTCCGGCTTCTGGCTCGTCTCGCTCGCCGCCTTCCTCCTGGGCGTCTTCTCGGTCGCCGGGCCGCTGCAGCTCGACGATCTCGGCTGGGGCGCGCTGGGGATCAGCGCCGCCTTCTTCGTCTCCGCCGGAATCGAGGCAGCCCTCAATCCCTACCTCGGCCGCTGGTCGGATCGTCGCGGTCGTCTGGCGCCCGTCCGCGCGGGGCTCGTCGCGGCGATCGGAGTCTCGCTCGTCCTTCCGTGGGTCGGACTGCGCTGGCCGGCGCTTCTCCTCGTGATCGCGGCCGGCGTCGCGTACGGCATCTACTGGGTGCCGGGGACGGCGCTGCTCTCGGACGGCGCGGAGGCGACGGGGCTCGAGCAGGGCTTCGGGTTCGCGCTCCTGAACGTCGCGTGGGCTCCCGCCAACGCGCTCGGAGCCGGCCTGAGCGGCGTCCTCACCGAGACGGTCGGCGATGCAGGCGCCTATCTGCTCGCCGCGGGACTCTGCCTGGTGACGCTCGTCGCCACGCAGCGCGCCGTCCTCGACCGTCCTCCTGCGCCGGAGACAGAATCGGCGGTGAGTTGACGGCCACGATCGACGTCTTCTGGCACGACGACGCGCTTCTGCACGACACCGGGAGCGGCGTCTTCGAGCACCCTCCCTCGCCGCTCCTGGCCGAGCCCGAGCTCCACCCCGAGAACGCCGTGCGGGTGCTGAACATGAAGGCGATCCTCGAGCGCGGCCCCCTCGCGGAGCACGTCCGCTGGCGCGCTGGCCGGCACGCCACGATCGAGGAGCTGACCCTCGTCCACGACCCCGACTACGTCGAGTCGATCCGCCGCTTCTGTGCGGACGGGGGTGGCGTCCTCCTCTGGTCGACCACGGTGAGCGAGGGCTCGTGGGCCGCGGCGCTGGCCGCGGCGGGAACGACGCTGGCGGCGGTGGAGGCCGTGCTCGAAGGCGGGTCTCGGGTCGCCTACGCGCTCGTGCGTCCGCCCGGACACCACGCCCAGCCCGCGCAGGCGGACGGCTACTGCCTGTTCTCGAACGTCGCGCTCGCCGCGGAACACGCTCGCCGAAGCGGAGTCGAGCGGGTCGCGATCCTCGACTGGGACGTCCACCACGGGAACGGCACGCAGGAGTGCTTCTACGAGCGGGACGACGTCCTCACCGTCTCCTTCCACATGCGGCACGGCGCGTGGGGCCCTTCCCACCTGCAGACGGGGGCTCCGGACGAGGTGGGCCGAGGCCGCGGCAAGGGCTTCAGCGTCAACATCGAGCTGCCCGCCGGGACGGGCGACGGCGGCTACCTCCGTGCGTTCGAGCAGGTGGTCGCCCCGATCGTCGACCGCTTCGAGCCCGGCATCTTGCTCGTCGCCTGCGGTCAGGATGCGAACCAGTTCGACCCGAACGGCCGTCAGTGCGTGAGCATGGCCGGCTTCCGCTCTCTCGGCGAGGCGGCGCGCGAGCTGGCCGAGCGCCACTGCGGCGGTCGCATCGTGCTCGCCCAGGAGGGAGGCTACGCTCGCACCTACTCGGCGTTCTGCCTCCACGCGACGCTTGCGGGTGTCCTGGGGGTCGAGACGGCGCTGGAGGATCCGTGCGCCTACCTTCCGGACGAACCGAGCCACGCGGACGAGGAGATCGCCGCCATCCGCGCCGTGCTCGCCCCATACTGGGGGCTGTGACCCGGCTTCTCGCGCTCCTCGTGGTCGTGCTGGCCGCCGCGGCGTGCGGCTCGGACGAGTCGGAGACGACGGCTCCGCCCCCGACGCTTCCGGCCGCCGCGCTTCGCGACCTCGCGAGCAGCGTGCGGACGCTGGACACGGCCGCGCTCGCGGCGGACGCGTTCGAGCAGGGGGAGCTGGAGGGCATCCTGACCGCGGGGGGCTTCACCACGGGGAGCGAGCGCGAGTACTCGGGGAAGACCGAGACGTTCGACCACGTCGTCGCGCGGACGCTCGTCTTCGAGGACGTCGCTGGAGCGAGCGCCTATCTCGACTGGCTCGGCGCGCACGGCGACGACATCCTCGGACGGGCGGACGCGACAGGTGTCGCACTCCCCGGCGACTCCGGGGTCGCCTTCGTCCTCGAGCCCTGCGGGATCTGCAAGAAAGAGCTCCCCACCTACCTGGCCGGCTGGAGGCGCGGGGAGGTCGTCCTTACGCTCCTCGCCGCCGGCTCGGGAGCCACCCCGGATCGCTTCCTCGCGCTCGCGCGTCAGCTCGACGAGACCGTACGATGAGCCGATGAGTCGGGTCGCCTCCGAGCCGTTCGAGCTGACCCCCGAGCAGCGCGAGATCCAGGAGCTCTGCCGGGCGTTCGCCGAGCGTGAGATCCGGCCGATCGCCGCCGCCGTCGACGAGGCGGACGTCGTGACCCCGTGGGAGGTCTGGTACAAGGCCGCCGCGCTCGGCCTCACGTCCTTCATGCTCCCGGAGGAGTTCGGCGGCGGGGGGATGTGCGACTGCCTCACGGGCTGCATCGTGCAGGAGGAGCTCTGCCGGGGTTGCGCCGGAATCGGCAACCTCATCACCTCCGGCGGCTTCTTCGCCGAGCCGATCGTCGAGCTCGGGAGCGAGGAGCAGAAGAAGCGCTGGCTCGAGCCGATCGCCGGCGAGCGCCCGCCGCTCACCGCTCTGGCGACGACCGAGCCCGGCTCTGGGTCCGACGCGGCCTCGATCACGACGACCGCGGCGCACGCCGACTCCGGCTACCTCCTTCGCGGGCAGAAGACGTGGATCTCGAACGGCGGTCTCGCCGAGTACTACGTCGTCTTTGCCACCGTCGAGCCCGGCTCGCGCTCGCGCGGCATCACGGCGTTCGTCGTCGAGAAAGGCGATCCGGGC
>JAIBJN010000017.1 GCA_020029595.1 Actinomycetota bacterium
GGCGCCGACGAGGTTGTGGAGCTCGTCGATGAACAGGATGATGTCGCCGCGCTGGGTGATCTCCTTCATCACCTTCTTCAGGCGCTCCTCGAACTCGCCTCGGTACTTCGAGCCCGCCACGAGCGCGGCGAGGTCGAGCGTGTAGATCTGCTTGTTCTTGAGGAGCTCGGGCACCTGGTTCGAGGAGATGCGCGCGGCGAGACCCTCGACGACCGCCGTCTTGCCGACGCCGGGCTCGCCGATCAGCACCGGGTTGTTCTTCGTGCGGCGTGACAGGATCTGCATGACGCGCTCGATCTCGGTCTGACGCCCGACGACCGGGTCGAGCTTGCCCTCGGCCGCGAGCTTCGTGAGGTTGCGGCCGAACTGGTCGAGAAGCTTCGAGCTCTTCGTCTTCTCGCCGGCCGCCGCGGCGCCACCCTGCTGCCGCCGGCCGGGGCCGGACAGCATCCGGATGATCTCGTTGCGGATCTTCTCGGCGTCGGCGTCGAAGTCGAGCAGGATGCGGGCCGCAACGCCCTCGTTCTCGCGCACGAGCCCGAGCAGGATGTGCTCCGTGCCGATGTAGTTGTGGCCGAGCGAGAGGGCCTCGCGCAGCGCGAGCTCGAGCACCTTCTTCGCGCGCGGGGTGAACGGGATCTGGCCCGTCGTGACCTCGTCGCCCTGCCCGACGATGCGCGCGACCTGGGCGCGCACCTCCTCCACCGTGATGTCCAGGCTCTCGAGCACGCGTGCGGCGAGGCCCTCCTCCTCGCGGAGGAGGCCGAGGAGGATGTGCTCCGTGCCGATGTAGTTGTGCTTGAGGGCGCGGGCCTCGTCCTGAGCGAGAACGACGACCTGCCTGGCTCTCTCGGTGAAGCGCTCGAACAAGGCTTCAGCGTCCTTTCCGGTCGACAGCCGGACCTATGGTACCGAACCAGTCGGGAGTCCCCGCGGAGGCCATGACGTTCGTATCGGCTCTGCGACGAAGGCTTTAGAGACTCAATTTCCCGGGCGCCCGGATCGCTCGTACGGGGTGCCCCGTTCGGGGGACGCGAGGCCTACCGAAAGCGCCGATCGTGGGCGTATGGGGAAGAAGCTCGCGGCTGCGACGGCAACCTGCCTTGCGCTGCTCGTGCTGGCGACGGCGCCCTCGGCGGGCGCCTGGGCCGCGACCGAGAAGGACACGCTCGAGGCAAACCTCGTCTCGCGCCTCAACGTCGTCCGCCGGAACCACGGGCTCCGGCCGCTGAAAGCGATCTCCCCACTCGAGCGCGCCGCCGACCGTCACGCCGACTCGATGGCGGTGACAAGCTACTTCCGGCACGAGCTCTACACCCCGGCTCGGTCCACCGACTGGACGCCGTTCGGGACCTGGATCCGCTGGTACTGGCCGGGCCCGGGCTACGGCTCGTGGAGCGCCGGGGAGAACCTCGCCTGGGGCGCTCCCGACGTCACCGCGTACGACACCGTGAGCCGCTGGATGGCGAGTCCCGGCCACCGGGCCAACGTCCTCAATCCCGCCTGGCGGAGCGTCGGCGTCGCAGCCGTCCACGTCCGCGATCCGCGCGGCTACTACGGCTCCTGGGACGACGTCACCATCGTCGCCGCCGAGTTCGGAGTTCGAGGATAGAGTCATCCGTCGCCCCTCCCAAGTAACACAGTGTTACTTGGGAGGGGAAAGGCGCTCTTGTGGGCGGGAGCTCCGCCTCCGATCGACGCGATAGGCTCGCGCCGGTGGCCCTCGAGACGACGATCGTCCCGCGCGCGCCCTACTCGCTCGCGCTCTCGGCTTGCCTCCGGAGCGACCCGACCCGGCGCTTCCGCGACGGCGTCCTCACGGTGGCGCTCGAGGCCGGCGGGAGCCCCGCGCTAGCCCGCGTCTGCCAGCGGCCGGACGGCAGCCTGGCCGTCGCCCTCGAGAGCGCGCGGCCCGAGCCGGCGCTCGAGAAGCTCCGCTTCGTCCTCGCCGCCGACGACGACCACGCCCCCTTCCTCCGGCGGTTCGCGGACGATCCGCTCCTCGGCCGGGCCGTCCGAAACCTGCGCGGGCTCCGGCCTCTGCGCACGGCAACCGTCACCCACGCACTCCTGAAGGCGATCTGCGGCCAGCTGATCCAGGCGCGCGCGGCGCGGCTCCTCGAGGCAAGGCTCCTACGCGGCGCGGCAACGCCGTTCGAAGGCCTCAGCCTGCCGCCGACGCGGACGACCTTCGGCGGGCGGTCACCCGCCCAGCTCGCCCGCCAGGGGCTCGTCGCCCGCAAGGCGAACGCCCTCGTCCGGCTCTCCCGCGAGTGGGACGTCGAGCGGCTGCACGACGTCGAGACAGGCGCGGCCGCCGCCCGCATCGAGCGCGAGCGCGGGCTCGGCCCCTGGACGGCCGGCATGGTCTGCCTCTACGGCCTCGGCCGCTACGAGCAGGGTCTCGTCGGCGACCTCGGCCTCGTGAAGCTCTGCGCCGCCCTCCTCGGCCGGCGCGCGGAGCCGGAGGACACCAGCGAGCTCCTCGAGCCGTACGGCGAGTGGGCGGGCCTCGCGAGCGTCTACCTGCTGGCCCGCGCCGCCCCGGCGACCGGCTGAGACCCTGAGCGATGGGCCGGGGGGGCCGCCCGAGCCGCAGGCGCAGCCCCCCGGCCGTGCCACGTCCGTCCCCAGCTCGACGGACGGGCGCGTGGGCGCCGCGCGGAAGGCTGCACGGCCCACGCCTCCTGCGTCCGGGGGCGCGCCGGCTGAGCCGGCGCGACGGCTCTGTCGCACGTCGCGGCCGGTGCCGCGGTTCGTGCGATTCCCCTCATAGCCTCCCCCGTTTGCCGCAGGTCGTGCTCCCAGGAAAGCGCGGCG
Source organism: Actinomycetota bacterium (assembly GCA_020029595.1). Lineage (GTDB taxonomy): Bacteria > Actinomycetota > Thermoleophilia > Gaiellales > Gaiellaceae > JAIBJN01. The sequence goes on from JAIBJN010000017.1 coordinate 2,821, forward strand.
TACCCCTTTCGGGTACTGGCCGAAGGGCTAGATGAGGGCTGGGGTCACTCCGAGTGCGACGGCCGCACGATGGCGAGCACCGTCAGCAGGAGGATCTTCACGTCGAGCCAGAGGGACCAGTTCTCGATGTAGTAGTTGTCCCACTCGACGCGGTCGGCCAGGGACGTCCGGCCGCGGAGCCCGTGCACCTGGGCCCAGCCGGTGATCCCCGCCTTGACGCGGTGGCGGTCGCCGTAGCGATCGATCTGGCCGCTGAAGACGTCGACGTACTCGGGACGCTCGGGACGCGGGCCGACGAGGCTCATCTCCCCCCTGAGCACGTTCCAGAGCTGCGGGAGCTCGTCGATCGACGTCCGCCGCAGGACCGATCCGAGGGGCGTCCGCCGGTCGTCTTCCTCCACGCCGCCGGGCGCCGTGCCGGGCGGGAGCTCGGCCGAGCCGGGCTGGCCGGTCTGAGACGGGCGCATTGACCGGAGCTTGAGGATCTCGAAGACGCGCCCGTCGCGCCCCGCGCGCGCCTGCCGGAAGACGATCGGGCGCCCCATCGTCGCCCAGACTCCGATCGCCGCCGCCAGCAGGACCGGCGAGACGAGCACGAGCAGGCCGGCCGCGACGACGCGGTCGGTTGCGTACTTGACGGCGAACTGCCAGCTGCGCGGGTTCGTCGGCTGCGCGGTCATGAGCGGGATGCCGCCGAGGTACTCAATGCCGATGTGGCCGACGACCTTCTCGTAGAAGCGCGGCACCATCGAAACCTCGACGCCGAGCTCCTGGCAGCGGCGGAGCACCCGCAGGAGGACGCGCGGCGGCGCGGTCGAGAACGAGAGCACGACGTGGCGGACGCCGTGCTCGGCAACCACTCGGTCGAGGTCCCAGCTCGCGCCGAGGACGGGCAGTCCGTCGCCGTCGCCGGCCTCGCGCGGCTCCTTGTCCAGGAACCCGACCGGCCGAAGACCGAGCTCGGGATGCTCGAGGAGGCGCTTGGCTGTCAGCCGGCCCACGTGGCCGGCGCCGACGACGAGCGTCGGACGAACAGACTCACCGCGCCGCCGTGCCTGGAGCTCGCCCCAGGAGAGGACGACGCGACCGGCGAGCAGGTAGACGCTCGCGAAGGCCCAGAGGCGGGCGGTCTGGGCGGCGACCCAGGGGTCGTCCGCCGTGAGGATGCGCAGCGAGAGGACGATCATCGCCGCGAGCGCCGTCGCCGTGACGGCTACGCGCAGGTCGTCCAGCACGCGCAGGAAGATGCTCGGCCGGTACATGCCGCGCGCCGCCATGAAGGCGAACGTCAGGAGCGGGAACGCGGCCAGCCAGAGCGCGGGTGTCGGGGGGACGCCGGCGCGAGGCGCGCCGAGGTCCGCGACGACGACCGCCGCGAAGAGCATGAGCGCGTCGATCGCCACGCAGGACCGTGTCCACGTCCGGACACGGCGCGCACGCCGGACGGCGCGCCGTGCGCCGACCGGGAGGGCCCGGGCCTCCACGCGAGAGCCGTCTCGCACGCGGAGCCTCGGTTAGCTCTTGGCCCGCCCAACTCTTCTGAGCGCGAACCCGGCCGCAAGCAGCAGGACGCCCGCCCCGACGAGGAGCAGCAGGTCGAGGCCGGTGAACGGCAGGGAGCCGCCACCCTCGACATCGCCCTGGATGTTGCCGCCGGTGCCCCCGTACCCGCTCTGCGTCGGCTCCTGTGCGAGCGCGACGGACGCCATGACCAGGTACGCGAGCACTCCACTTCCGAATGCCGCCAAACGCTTCACTTCATCCTCCCCTTTTCTCGCCCTCCTTCCAGAGCGCAGGATGCGAGACGCCTCCGCGCTCGAACGAGGACATTCATTGGCCGCAGCATAAAGCCCTTCCCTCTTGTGGCGCATCTTGTCGAGACCCGGCCGAACTGGGTGGCCGCCACAAGGTCTCGAGTCACAGTATCGACGCCGTTTCGCGCGTGTCAACTTTCCGCCTTCCAGAGCGCTCAGCTCGTCCGCTCCTCGACCCTCTGGAGGAAGATCCGATCGATCACGTGGGGGCTGACCGGCTCGCCGCCCACCACCCCGTCGCGAACGATGTCGACGGTCTCCTCGAGGGGGTTCAGCTCGTCCGCGCGGTCGAGCCTCGTGAGCGCCTCGTCGCGGCGACCTGCGAGCGCGGCCACGATGGCGAGCTCGAGCTCCGCGTACCAGCTCTCCTCGTGGCGGTCGAGCGCGCGCGCGAAGGCATCCTCGGCGCGGTCGTAGTCCTCGAGCCGCATCGCGATCGCGCCCGCGACGAGGTCGGGGCGATCACTCAGGGGGTTGAGCATGCGCGCGCGGTCGAGGATCGCGTATGCGTCCTCGGGGCTCGTGCGCCACGTGTCGGCCGCGCGCTCGACCTCGCGCGCGGCGAGCCAGGGAAGGGTGAGAGAGACGACCGCAGCCACGAGCGCAAGCGTATAGCCGGCGGCGGCTGTCATACGTGCCCGAGTCCACTCGGCGGGGCGGTTCGCGGGAGTCGCGGCCGGCCGCTCCAGCCCGCCGGCGAGCCCCAGCCAGGCGAGCGCCGGTCCTGCGAGTCCCGGAAACTCCCAGAACCAGTCGAGGGAGCCGTGCAGTGCCCAGTAGGCGAAGGTGACCACCGCGGCGGCGGCGACCGCGTTCCCGAAAGGCGAGCGGCGCGCGCGACCGACCCAGGCGGCGGCGAGCGCCGCGACGAGGAAGCCGCCGAAGAGAAGCCCGCCCACGACCCCGGTCTGCGAGAGCACCATCACCGGGAGGCTGTGAGGGTAGAGCGGCTCCTCGGGGCTCTCCCGCTCTCGCAGGTACGCAGCGGCGAAGTTGCCGGCCCCGCTGCCCGCCACGGGCGAGTCGCGGAACTCGCCCATGGCGACGCGCCAGAAGTCGTAGCGGTTGCTCCCCAGGTTCGCCCCGAAGTAGGAGGAGCTCTCCTCGAAGCGCTGGCCCGCTGTGAACTCGTCCCACGCGTCCTGCGCCCGGGTGACGGGGTTGCCGTAGACGGCGAGGAGGACGGCGGCGGCGATGACGGCCACGAGCGCCGTGACCGTCCCGACGATCCACGCGCCGAGGCGCGCGACGTCCGCCGGGAGCGGCGCGTAGCGATCCACGAGTCCGTAGACCGTGCCGAGCGCGAAGAGGGCGACCGCCGAGCCCAGGAGGGGCTCGACGAGGGCATCCAGGGCGGCCGGCAGGCTCTCTCCACGCGCGGCGGTGTAGACGTCGAGAAGCGAGCCGCGGACGAGATAGGCTGCCGCGCAGACAGGCGCGAGCGCGAGGAGGGAGCGCGTGCGGCCGGGGACGAGCGCGACGTAGAGGACGACGACGACCGGGAAGACGAACAGCGAGCCGCGGCTCTGCGGCAGCATGGCCTGCTCGAGCAGGAAGCCGGCGGAGGCGAGGAAGAGGCCGCGCAGCCACCACGGCGTCTCCCGCCGCGAGGCGAGGAAGACCGCAGGCCAGACCCCCGAGAGGAAGAGGGCGCAGTCGGCGTTGATGTAGCCGACCGGCTGCGAGTAGCGGCCGCCGATGAAGAACGAGCCCGGGTCGTCGGAGCCGAGCGCCGAGACGAAGGTGGCTGCCGCGATCCCGGCCACGCCGAGCGCGTAGGCGCCGAGCAGGATCGCCCCGTGGCGGGCGCGCCAGGGCCAGAGAAGGAAGATCCCGTAGACGGCGAGGTAGAGAAGCGCGCGGTTGGCCGAGTCCCACGCTTCTCCTCTGTCCCCCGCCCACGCGATCGAGAGAGCGCTCCAGAGCGTGAACCCCCCGAAGAGGGCGAGAGCGGCGAGACCCGTGCGCGGCAGTGTCCAGAGAAGCTGGGGCGAGGTCGCCACGAGCAGGGCGAGAAGGCCGACGAGGGCGAGCGCGCCCGGGCTCCAGAGCGTCGGGGGGTAGCCGCCGTCGACGGCCGCCCAGAGGAGGAAGAAGCCCAGAGGGAGCGCGCCGACGAGGACGGTCGAGGCCCGGGCCGCCGGGCTGGCGGAGTCCCTCATCGCCCGGCGAGTCTAGAGCGGCGCGCGGCCGGGTCCGCTACCGGACCCTGACGCGGACGACGCGTGAGCGCAGGTGAAGATCCCCGTGGTACGCCACGGCGCGGTACCGGACCGTGCTCCCGCGCGCGACGACGCTCGTCCGGAACCCGCCCTCCACACCCGTGCGAACGCGCGCCACTCCGACCCAGCCGTGCCGCGTCCGGCGCTGGATGAGGACGGTTCGCTCCGCGTCCTGAGAGGCGTACGCGACGCGCCACGCGGAGCCCGGAGCCAGGGCGACGCGGCCTCGGAGCACGACACGGGCCGCCGGCCTGCCCCACCTGGCGAGGCGGCGCTGGAAGCCCTTGCGGAGCTCGAGTCTTCCGAGCGCATACGACCGGAGCGCCGAGTAGCTCGGCTTCAGCCGCCAGCCGGTCGTAGCGAGGCCGAAGCGCCCCTCGTAGGTGTCCGCGTCGCCGTAGAAGGGGCTGTTCCGCGCCGAGTACCAGAAGAGCGCCCTCACCCAGGGGAACCGCTCCACGTACCGGTAGGCCCTGGCGAGGAAGGAGGCCTGCGTCGCGGGCGAGACGCCGCCGTCCCTCGTCGTCGTCGAGTAGCCGAACTCCGTCAGCCAGACGTCTTTCTCCTCGTCGCCGAACGCGACCATCGAGTTCCGGACCTCCTGGATCGCCGGGAAGGCGTTGATGGAGATCCGATCCGGGTCCTCCCAGGCGTGGACGCCGTTCCAGGCGGCTGTCGGGCGGACTCCGTAGGTGTACGGCTGCACGGCGACGGCGTCGAAGTACGCCCCACCGCCGAGGCGGTAGACGTCCTCGAGGTAGTAGAAGTCGCTCTTCGAGAGCCCGCCGAGCAGGACGGTCGAGCCCGCGTCGGCTCCCTTCGCGGCCTCGTACCCGGCGCGGAGCATAGGGATGTACTCGGCCGCGTCGGGGCCCGACGGCCAGAAGCGCGGGTGGTTGGGCTCGTTCCAGACCTGGTAGGTGTGGACGCCTTTCGCGCTGAAGTGGGCGACGACGAAGCGCACGATGTCGCCGTAGTCCGAGCTGCGCGTCGGGCGATAGGTGGTCTCCCACCGCCGCTCGCCCTGGTCGTCGACGTGCTTGGCAGGATCCGCCGAGGCCCAGTAGGGGACGCCGTCGGCGATCGGCATCAGCACCTCGAGCCCGGCGGCCAGGGCCTGGTCGATCGCGTAGTCGTACTCGGCCAAGAGCCATTCGTCGATGGCGCCCTTGCCGTCCGGCTCCAGGCCCGCCCAGTTGACGTTCGTGCGGATCCAGCGGACGCCGGCCGCGCGCAGGAGCTCGATCTCGCGATCGACGTCGGCGCGCGACTGGCCCCAGGTGACGTCTGCGACCACGCCCACCTCGGCCGCGGACGCAGGCGGCGCGAGCACGAGGGAGAGGAACGCGGCGGTGAGCGCCGCCAGCGTCGTGCAGAACGGCGCGCGCGCGCGATCGGCTCGTGTGTCCATGGCTCCCACCTCCCGCGGGATCGGCGGGAGGCCCAGGGAGCTTGGGACGGGCCGTCCCTCGAACGAGTGATCAGTCGGCCCCGCGGGCTCAGCGGGCCCGCGGGCGGCCGAGCGTGCCCTCGAGGAAGCCGTGCATCTTGGCTACGTCCACGACGAGCCGGAGCGGAGGGATCCAGGCGAGCGCGACGTCTGCTCCAAGCGAGCGACGGGCGGCGAGGACGAAGAGCGAGAGGTAGCCGACCGCCCCGGCGGCCAGGAGGGCGCCGGCCGTCCGTGAGCCGAGGACGGTGAGAACGCCGAGGGCCGCCCCGCCGCCGTAGAGGCCGAGCGTCACGAGCTCGTTCTGGCGGTCGATGCGCGCGAGCGCGTCCCCGCGCCCGTAGTTCCGGTACTGGCGGTAGACGTCGCGGAGCGAGCGCCGGGGGCGCCAGCGGACGACCGCTTCCGGCACGACCACGACCGCGTAGCCCGACGTGCGCAGGGCGCGGAGGAAGAGCTTGTCCTCGCCCCACGGGAGCTCCCGCGGATAGCCGCCCGCGGCCTCCCACGCCTCCCGCGTGAAGCAGACCCCGTTGCGACCGGCCGGGAGGAACTCCGCCCCGATCGGTCCGGGGCGCTCGGGCGGCTTGAAGGCGCCAAGCGTGAACCAGCCGGCCGCGCGCTCGAAGGCACTCCGCGCGTCCGGCTCGCTGACGCCGACCGCGACGGCGCGTGAGTCGGCGGCGACCGGCGCGGAGAGTGCGGCGACGAAGGCCCCGCCGACGCGACTCCCAGCGTCCAGGGTGACGACGAGCGGCGTGGACGACGCGCGGACGCCCTCGTTTCGCCCGCGCCCGGGTGTGGCCCCGGGCGCCTCGAGCACGCGGAGCGTGGGCAGCCGCGCCTCCTCCGCGCGCAGGAGCTCGAGCGTCCTGTCCGTGGAGCCGGCGTCGACCAGGACGATCTCCGCCGGCGGCGGCTCCTGGGCGGCGAGGTCGGCCAGGAGCGCCGGGAGGCTCTCCGCCTCGTCGAGGACGGGGACGACGACCGCGACGGCCTCAGCCATTCGCGGCCTCCTCGATCGCCGCCTCCAGCTCGTCGATCCGGCGCTCCCAGGAATACGGGCGCGCGCGCTCAACACGGCGGCGCCGCTCCTCGGGGGAATCGCCCCGGTCGGCCTCGCGCACGGCATGGGCGAAGGCCTCGGCCCCGTCCGCGAAGGAGACGATGTCGGCCAAGCCCTCGGCCGCACGCATCGGCGTCGAGACGACGGGCCTTCCCGCCGCGAGGTACTCGAGCAGCTTCACGGGCACGAGCGTGTCCGTGAACGCGTTGACGCGGTACGGGACGAGGCAGACTCGGCCGCGTGCGAGGAGCTGCGGCAGCTGGCCGTGCTCGAAGCGCCCGGTGAGGAGGACATTCGGCGCGCCGGCGAGGACGCCCTCGGCCTCCGGCTCGGCCGGGCCGGCGAGGATCAGCGTCCAGTCGGAGAGGAGTCGCGCGACGTTCGCCGCGAGCGCCTCGTCGAAGCGGAAGCCGAGCGCGCCGGCGAAGACGGCGGTGCGCTCCGCTCCGGGCCGGTCCGCGACCGGCGCAAGCTCCTCGACGTCCACGGCCGCGGTGGCGAGGTGGACGTTGGGGTGCAGTACAGCCAGCCGTTTGCGGATCGGCTCCGACCAGGCGAAGACGACGTCGGCGCGGACGAGCACACGCGCCTCCGCCTCGCGGAAGAGGGAGCGCAGCCGGTCGGTCATGCCCGGGCCGGCGGTGTGGTCGTCGACGGCCTCGTAGGCGACGACGCGCCACGGGTGGCCCTCCACCAGGCGAACGAGCTCGGGCGTCGCGAAGCGGAGCCAGAGTACGGTCCGGCTCGGCTCGTCCACGTGACGGAGGAGCTGCCGCGCGAGCCAGCGGCGATTGAGGGCACCGACTCCCGGCGCACGACGCGGCGGGAGGAGCTTCGGCGAGACGACCTCGAACGGTGCAGGCCGCTCCTCCGCCGACGGACGCCGAAGGGCGCGCAGGACGTGTCGGGGACGTGGGTTCCGGATTCCGAGCGGCTCGACGTAGACGACGCGCCAGCCGCGTGCCGCGAAGCGCGTCATCTTCTCCTCCGCCTCCGTGTTGTGGAACGCGAAGGGGAAGTCCGAGTAGAAGAGGATGTCTCCCTTCACGCCTCGGGCGAACCCGCGCCCAGGGCCCGCTCGTGCGCGTCGATGCGCTCGAGTGCCGCGCCCACGCCCAGGAGCGTCCAGGCGAGCATGGAGGTCTTTGGGTCGACGAAGGTCACGTCGAAGAGGTTCGAGACGAGAAGCGCGATCCCGGCTCCCAGAAGCCCGAGACCGAAGCCTCGGATCCGCGGGTCGGCCGAGCGGCGGAGGGCGAGCACCATCCGGCCCGCCGCGAGAATCAGGAGGAGGAGCGCGGCGATCCCCACGAGGCCCTGCTCGGCGAGCGTGTTCAGATAGAGGTTGTGCGCGCTCGCGGGCGGCGCGAGACCGCTGCCAGGGAGGAAGCTCCGCCCCGTCTGCTCGAGATCGATGTAGGCGACGTCGAAGTTGTTCAGCCCGACGCCAAGCATGGGATGCGCTTGGAACATGGACAGCGCCGCGTCCCAGAAGTCGAGCCGCGTGGCGATCTCGGGGCGGTCGAGCCGGCCGACGTCAGCAACCCGGTCCTGCCACGCGGCGGGCGCGAGCAGGACGACGAGGGCAGCCGCGCCGGCGAGCGCGGGCCAGGCGCGCTTGCTCCGCGCGAAGACGAGCACCAGCGCGACGAGCGCGACGAGGACTCCGCGGGAGTACGTGACGATCGCCGCCGGGAGCGCGAGGAGAAGCAGGAGCACGCAGCCGGCCCTGGCGAGCCGGCTCTCAAAGACTCCGTAGAGCCCGACGCTGAGCGGGACGAAGAGGACGACGAAGCCCGCCAGCTGGTTCGGGTGCGAGAAGAAGGAGGCGATCCGGTACTCCACCGCTCCCGTCGCGCTGATGAAGCCGACGCGGGAGAGCTCCCCGGTCGCGTACTGCCAGAGCGCGTGCGCGCTGACGAGGAGGCCGACGAGGAGGAGCGCCGCGAAGATCGGCTTGAGCGAGCGCCAGTCGTCAAGGAAGAGCCCGATCAGCAGGTAGATGAAGACGGAGCCCGCGAGGAGGAGGAACTTCGCGAGAGCGGCACCGCCGTCCTCGGCGAACGGGACGGACGCAAGCGCGGCGCCGACGAAGGCGAGCGCGCCGAGGAAGACGGGCGGAGCCTCGAGCCGCCTCCCCGAGAGCACCGAGCGGACGGCCTGGATGCCCACCAGCACCATCGCCCAGACGACGAGCGCGACCCGCAGGCGGGCGTTCTCGGGCTCTGCGATCGGCGCGTTCTCGGCGAACGGCGTCAGGACGATGAGGAGCGCGAGCCCGTACTCGAGCCGCCAGAGGCCGAGCGCGACGGCGACGAGCCCGGCGGCGACGATCGGCAGGATCGTCGGGTCGTCCAGACGGTAGGAGCCGACGGCATAGACGGCGCCCGCAGCGGCCACGGCCGTCAGAGCCGCAGCCGCGAGCGCTCCGGCGACCGACCATTCGGGGGCAGCCGGCCGTGCCCAGCCCTCGCCGCTCACGCGCCGCCCTGCACTAGTGCCCCTTCAGGTAATGCAGCCCTAGGGTCTGCGTCGCGAGCACCAAGCCGGTGCCGGCACTCGCGCGCAGCCAAGGCTGGACGCCTTGGCAAGGGCGAGGGCGGGCTCCGGCGCAGCGTGATCGCGGGGCAGAGGCAGGCGTGCTTGCTTGGAGGGGCACTAGCCGGGAGGCCGCGTGGCCAGCGATTCGGGGAGCGCGTCCGCCGGGTCGGCCTCCCCGTAGTAGCGGTCGTAGTCCTCGGAACCCGCCATCTCGTTGACGATGAGGCCGGCGATGGACGCCTCCGTCTGGCGGAGCTGGCGGATCGCGGCCGTCACCTTGGCTCGTGAGCCGCGGCGGTGGTTGACGACGAAGATGACCGTGCCGACCGCGTGGGCGAGGATCGTGGCGTCCGCGCCGGCCGAGAGCGGCGGGCTGTCGACGATCACGAAGTCGGCCCACTCCGAGGCCTCGGCCAGGAGGTGCTCGAGGGCCTCCGGGCGGAGAAGCGTCGACGGGTTCGGCGGGACCGCGCCCGCCGGCATGACGAACACGTTCGGGACCGGCGTCTCGTGCACGACCTCCTCGAAGCGCCAGCCGAGCGCCAGGTGGTGCGTGAGGCCTTTGAGCGCGGGATCATCGAGCTCGTACAGGCGGGCGAGCGCCGGGCGGCGAAGGTCGCCCTCGATCACCAGCACCCTTCGGCCCTGCTCCGCCATCACCCGCGCGAGGGCGATCGAGCAGGTGGACTTCCCCTCGGCCGGGGCCGCGCTCGCGAGCAGGACTCTAGAGAGCGGGACCTCGGGGGAGAGGAAGGCGAGGTTCGTCCGCAGGACGCGGAACGCCTCCAGGAAGCGCTGCTCGCGGCTCCGCGAGAGCCGCCGCCTGCCGATGCTCGGCACCCGCGCGAGCACCGGGACGCCCAGCTCGCGCGCAAGCTCGTCCTCGCTCCCCAGGCGCGTGTCGAGCCGGTCGCGCAGCAGCGCGAGGCCTGCGCCGATGAAGAGCGCGAAGACGAACATGACGGCGGCGTAGAGCGTCGGCCGCGGGCGCACGGCGGCGCTCGGCGGCTGGGCGCGATCGGCGACGGAGACCTCGCCGTTCGTCTCCGCGGAGAGCTCGTCGTCCGCGTAGGAGACGAACGTCTCCGCGTAGGCGTTCGCGAGGTCGGCGGCCTCCTCGGGGGAGTCGCCCTCGGCCTCGACGACAAGGAGCTGCGTGTCCGAGATGGGACGGAAGGACGTCCGTTCGAGGATCGCGCCCGCGGTCTCGTCGCCGGGGAGCGCCGTGGCGACAAGATCGGCGACGTTCTCGCTCTGGATCAGCTCGGCGTAGGTTCGCGCGAGCACCTGCGCCGACTGGATCGCCTCGAAGTCGTTCGTCGACTGGCTCGTGTTGCCGACGAAGAGCGTCGCCTCGGCCGCGTAGACCTTCGGGAGCTGCCTGCTGACGACGTAGGTCGCCAAGGTCGCCACGAGAACCGTCAAAACGACGATCCACTTCCGCCTCCACAGCGTGATGAGGAGCTGATCCGCAGACACGGGGAACTCGTCTCAGTCTACTCAGCGGCTCCGGCTTGCCCACCCCCCGGGCCTTGGGCGCGGGCGTCCATCTCACGGCCCTCGCGGATGAGGCGGGCGCGCTCGCGACGCCACTTCCACTGGAAGCGGGCAAAGGCCTCGAGCTGCGCGAGGGCGATGCGGGAGAGCGGCGTCCGGGCGGACGAGCGCCGGTAGGCGTGGACGACCGTCGCCGCCGGGTGGTAGACGACTGCGAGTCCCGCGCCGCGGATTCGAAAGCACCAGTCCGCGTCGTCGGGGCCGAAGAAGATGCGGGGGTCGAGCTCGCCGGCGGCCGACTGCGCTCGTGCCGTGAACAGCTGGCAGGCGCCCAAAACGTATTCGACCTCCCGCGTCTGGTCGTGGCGGTCGTCGGCCATCACGTGCCGCCGCACCGAACGGCCGTCCTCGAAGAAGCGGTCGAGCGGCGGCCGGCGCATGAGCGGGAGGAGGAGCGGCGGGAAGCGGCGCGCGGAGAGCTGGAGCGTCCGGTCCTCGTAGACGAGCCGCGGCCCGACGAGCCCGGCCTCCGGGTGCGAGTCGAGGTAGGCGACGAGCTCGGGCAGCGCGCCGGGCGTGAGGCGCGCGTCGCTGTCCAGGAACATGCGCAGTCGCCCGTACGCCCGGCGGAGGCCCTCGTTGCGAGCGGCGATGCCGACGTTGCGCGGGAGGCGCACGACCTCCGCAGCCGGGAAGGCGGCCGCGACGGCCTCGGCGGTGCCGTCCGTCGAGCCGTTGTCGACGAGCAGAAGCTCGTAGGTGACCGGCGACGCGTGGCGCTCGACGGACTCGAGGCAGGCGACCACCTCGTCGCGAACGTCGTGGGCGACGACGATGACGCTGACGTCCGGGATCGCGGGCATCACGACGCGGGCGCAGCGGCCGCCGTCCGGCCGAACATGCGCCTCGCCTGGCCGAGCGCGTGGCGCGGGAGCTTCGGGTCGACCAGGACGACGACGGCCAGGTAGGCAGCGAGCCCCGCGGCGAGCGGGAGCGCCAGGGCGACCACCCCCACGGCGCCCCCGGTCGCCTCGGCAACGGCGCGGCAGGCGACCCACGCAAGGGGGCAGGCGAGCGCGACTGGGGCGACGGCCTTCCACTGGCGGCCGAAGGACACACCGGCGCGGGCGCGCGCGAACCAGGCGAGGGCGGCCGTCGCCACCACCGACTCGGCGAGGACGACCCACGCGACATCTGTGATTCCTCCGAGCCGAGCCGCCGCGGAGACGGTCGGCACGAGCAGGATCAGCATGGCGAGCGAGAGCCGCCCCAGGACCGCCTGGTGCCCGACCGAGTTGAGGAACCAGGCGGTCGTGGCGCGTACCGGCTTGACGGCGGCCCAGATCCCGAGGACGCCCAGCGGGCCGATCATCCCCGCCCAGCGCTCGCCGAAAACGACGAGCGTGATCGGCTCGGCCGCGCCGGAGAGCACGATCCCGAGCGGGCACGTCGCGAAGGCGACGAGGTTGAGCGCCGAGAGGAAGGCCGGCGTAACGTCCTCTCTCCGGTGGCGCATGCGGGCGAAGCCGGGGAAGGTGACCTTGGCGAGGGACTCGGCGATGACCCAGTTCGGCAGCTCGCCGAGCCGGACAGCCATCGAGTAGTAGCCGAGCCGGGCGACGCCGAGCACGCGACCGACGATGACAATGTCGACGTTCTGCGCCGCGAAGCCCGTCACCGTCTGCACGAGGAAGCCTCGTCCCTCTCGCACGCCCCGCGCGGCGGCGGCGGGGTCGAAGGCCGGCCACACGCGGTAGGGCGCCAGCGAGACGAGCGCGACGGCGTAGGCCGCTGCGCCCACGATCTGCCCCGCGACGAGGCTCCACACACCCGCGCCCAGCGCCGCCAGGAGCACGCCGATGCCGCTGTAGGTGACCGCCTGCACCATCTGCGCGACGAAGCGGCTGCGGAACTCGAGCTCGCGCTGGAGGAGCGCCTCGTAGAACCAGTTGAGGCCGCCGCTGAAGAAGACCATCACCGAGAGCGCGAGCACGACCTCGTCCAGCTGCGGCTCGTCGAAGAAGCGCGCGGCGAGCGGCGCCAGGGCGGCCATGACGAGCGCGAACCCCGCGCCGAGGGCGAGGAACATCGTCAGGTAGGTGCCCTTCGCCCGCGCGTCGAGGTCCTGGTCGACGACGAAGACGCCGCCAAGGCCCAGGTTCGCCACGAGCCCGAGGAAGATCGAGATCGTGAGCGCCAGCGCGACGAGACCGAAGTCCTCGGGTACGAGCAGCCGCGCGAGGACGACGGTCCCCCCGATCTGGACGAGGCGGCTCCCGGCGAGCGTCAGGAACGTCCAGGGGATGCCGCGGATCGCTTTCTCTTCCACTAGTGCTCCTTCAGGTGATGCTGCCCCGCAAGTGTTGCCTCAAGGAGCACGAGCCTTATCCTGACCTGAGAGCATGAGCGAGCCGCGCGCAAGCGTCGTCGTCCGCGCGAAGAACGAGGCGCGGGCGATCGAGCGCACCCTCAAGGCGCTGCGCCGGCAGAGCGTCCCCGTCGAGATCGTCGTCGTCGACTCCGGCTCCACGGACGGGACCCTCGAGATCGCGAGACGCTGGTGCGACCGGCTGATCGAGATCCCGGCGGAGCGCTTCACGTACGGGCACAGCACGAACCTCGGCGCCGAGGCCGCCCGTGCTCCCTTCCACTTCTGCCTCTCCGCCCACTGCGTCCCCGAGCGCGACGATTGGGTCGAGCTCTCCCTCCGCCACTACGCGCGCGCGGACGTGGCCGCCACCAACGGGATCCAGACCCTCCCGGACGGGACTCCCGTCGAGGGCGTCTTCTACCAGGATGCCGACCACGTGCGAGCGCACCTCCTCTGGGGCTTCTCGAACCACGCCTCCTCGTGGCGAGCCGACGTGTGGCACGAGCTGCCCTTCGACGCGGAGCTCTCGAGCTCGGAGGATCGCGAGTGGGCGATGCGCGTCACCGACGCCGGCTGGTTGATCGCGTTCGACCCCGCTCTCTGGGTCGACCTCTCGCACCAGTGGAACGGCGGGGCGCTCTTCCAGTACCGCCGCCGGGCGATGGAGACCCGGGGCCTCGCCGAGTTCGCACCGCTCCCTCCGTACAGCGCCGGCGACGCCCTGCGCGAGTGGTGGACGCCGCCGGACGACCGTCACTCGGCCCTCTTCCACCGGCTCAACTACCGCCGGCTGGCGGGGATCCTGGGGAAGTACCGGGGTCTCGCGGCGACTCGCCACCGAGGCTCCTGAGCCCGAGCGCCAGACCCCTCCACGTGCCCGCCATGCGAGCGGCCGCCACGCGGGCCCGGACGGACGAGTGCCGGCGGAGGGCGCTCGCGACCATGCGCGCGTCGCCGGCGACCTGCACGAGCAGGAAGCGCAGCGGGCGCAGGTCCCCCGAGCGCAGGTGCTTCGCACAGAAGGCCGCACCGCCCAGGTTGTAGCCGTAGAAGAGCCGCGGGAGCTCGTCCGGCTCGCGCCACTGCTGGTGGACGATCTCGAACCCCGGAGTCGACGCGACGCGGTGGCCGGCCTTGAGGAGCCGGTAGCCGAGGTCCATGTCCTCCGCGCCGGGGAAGGGCGACCCCGGGCCGAGGCGGGGGTCGAACCCGCCGAGGTCCAGGAAGACTGCCCGCCGGCAGACGAAGTTGGCCGCGTAGCCGACCCGGTTGGGATGCACCACGTTCTCCCACACCCGCGCCTGCTCGACGTGGAAGACGCTCACCGGCAGGTGGATCCGGTCGGGGGCGAAGCCCGGAGGAGCGTGCACCTCGCCGAAGAGGGCGTCCGGGCGGCCGAGGCTGCGGATCTCGTCGATGAGAGCCGCGAGCCAACCGGAGGCGATCTCCACGTCGTCGTCGAGGAACGCGACGTACTCCCCGCGCGCAGCTCGGGCGCCGGCGTTCCGCGCGGCGGAGGTCGACGGCGGCGAATGCGAGACGTAGCGCACGCGCTCGTCGCCGATCGCCTCGAGCGCACTCTTCGTCTCCTCGCCCGCGCTTTGGTCGACGACGACGACCTCGAGCGGGGTCTCCTCGCCCGCAAGCACGGCGCGGACGACGAGGGCCGCCTTGACCGGCCGGTCGAGCGTCGGGACGACGACCGAGACCGTGGGCTCGGGGTCGCCCCCGCTCATCATTCGCGCTCGCGCAGGACGGGGAAGAGGATCACGTCGCGGATCGTCTCGCGGCCGGTCAGGAGCATCGCCAGACGGTCGATGCCGAGTCCGAGGCCGCCGGTCGGCGGCATGGCGTAGGAGAGCGCCTCGACGTAGTCCGGGTCGCCCTGCTCGAAGCCCGCCTGGCCTGCCTGCGCCGCGAAGCGCTCGGCCTGCTCGTCCGGGTCGGTCAGCTCGGAGAACGCGTTCCCGAGCTCCATCCCGGCCACGAAGTACTCGAAGCGCTCGGTCAGGGTCGGGTCGTCGTCGGTCGCGCGAGCCAAGGGCGAGAGCTCAATCGGATAGTCGTGGAGGATGGTCGGCTCGATCAGCTCCGGCTCGATGAGGTGGCTGAGCGCGTGGTCGACGAGCTGGCCCCACGAGCGGTCGGCCGCGGTGTCCACGCCGCGGTCCTCGAGCCGGGCGCGGAGATCGTCCTCGTCGCGCGTCCAGAGCCCCAGCTCCTCGAGGGCGTCGACCAGCTTGAGGCGCCGCCAGGGCGGCGCGAGGTCGACCTGGTAACCGCGGAAGGCGACCTCCGTTGTCCCGATCGTTTCCCGTGCGACCGTCGCCACGAGCTCCTCGATGCGCGCCATCGTGTCCGTGTAATCGGCATACGCCTCGTACCACTCCAGCATCGTGAACTCGGGCTGGTGCTTGTAGGAGACGCTCTCGTTCCGGAAGTCCTTGCCGATCTCGTAGACCCTCTCGAGCCCGCCGACGATCAGCCGCTTGAGGTAGAGCTCGGTGGCGATGCGAAGATAAACGTTGGCGTCGAGCTCGTTCGAGTGCGTGACGAAGGGCTCTGCGAAGGCACCGCCGTAGCGCGGCTGGAGTACGGGCGTCTCGACCTCGAGGAAGCCGGCGTCGTCGAGGGAGCGGCGGATCGCGGTAAGGAGGCGGCTCCGGACGACGAAGTCGCGCCGCGTCTCCTCATTGACGAGCAGGTCGAGATAGCGCTTGCGGTAACGCGTCTCCGCGTCGACGAGGCCGTGGTAGGTGTCCGGCAGCGCCCGCTTGGTCTTGGCCAAGTGCACGAGCTCGTCGACTGCTAACGAGGGCTCGCCGCGCCTTGTCTTCATGGGCTTGCCCGTCGCCCCGACAATGTCCCCGAGGTCGAGGTCGACGGGACCGGCGCGGTCCGCGGAGCAGAGAAGCTGGATCTGCCCGGAGCGGTCGACGAGGTCGAGGAAGACGAGCTTCCCGTGCCCGCGCCGGCCGAGCACCCGCCCGGCGAGACGCCGCGTCTCGGCGGCCTCCGCCCCCGGCTCGAGCGCGTCGGCCTCCGCGCGCACGGCGGCGACCTCGTCCCGGCCCGGGAACCGCTTCGGGAGGCTCATGTCCGCGCCGAGTCTAGAGAGTCCCCCGGCGCGGACCGGAGCTCGTGTTCCACGAGCACAAGCTCGCCCCTGGGCCGAAAGGGCCGGTGGTCGTCGCCCGGGAAGGCGCGTCAGCGAGGCAGGCGGACTTTGTGCCGGTGAAACACAAGCGCGGTGAAGCGCTCGAAGGCCCGGCCGGGAGCCTGCGGGCTCGCTAGGCGGCCTTGATGTCCATGATCTTGTACTTCAGCGACCCGCGCGGGGCGGCGACCTCGACGGTCTCGCCCTTCTTGTGGCCGATGATCGCCTTGCCGACCGGCGACTCGTTCGAGAGCTTGTACTCGGCCGGGTTTGCCTCCGCGGAGCCGACGATCGTGTACTCGATCGTCTCCTTCGCGTCGACGTCCCGGAGCCGCACGATCGTCCCGACGCTCACGACGTCGGTGGTGACGTCCCGCTTCTCGATCACGCGTGCGCTCTTCAGCCGCTCCTCGAGCGTGGCGATCCTGTGCTCCAGCATCGCCTGCTCGTTCTTGGCGTCGTCGTACTCGGAGTTCTCCGCGATGTCGCCGAACTCGCGCGCCTGCTTGATGCGCTCGGCCACCTCGCGCCGCTTCACCGTGGAGAGAAGCTCGATCTCTTCCTTCAGCTTCGCATGACCCTCGGGAGTGAGAATCACTTCCTTCACGACCATTCCTCCATTACCCCCAGGCAGACAAACGCGGCGCCTAAGCTGCGCCGCCGTGGGCGGCATTGTAGCCGCTCCGTCAAGCCTGAAACGTTCGCCGGATGCCCGGCCGGTGATTCCGGTGCTCAACGGGGACGGCTGCGACCAAGCCGGACGTCGTGATCGTCCGCAGCCCGCATCCAGGGCTACGATTTCCTGGCATGCCCGTCGACATCCAGTCCGCGTGGCGGATCGGCTCCGTCGAGATCCCCTCGCGCATCGTCCTCGCCCCGATGGCGGGCGTGAGCGTGCAGGCGTTCCGGCGCCAGGGGCGCCGCTTCGGAGCCGGGCTCGTCTGCTCCGAGATGGTGAGCTGCGCAGGTCTCAGCCACGGGAACGAGCGCACGCTCGGCTACCTCCGGATCGGGCGCGACGAGACCCCGCTCGCGGTGCAGATCTTCGGCTCGGAGCCCGCCGTGATGGCTGAGGCCGCGCGCATGGTCGAGGATGCGGGCGCCGACATCGTCGACCTGAACTTCGGCTGCCCGGTGCGCAAGGTGACGAAGACGGGCGCCGGTGCGACGCTGCTCGAGGATCCCGAGCGCGCCTCTCGCATCGTCGGAGCAGTGGCCGCGGCGATCTCCCTGCCAGTCACCGTGAAGATGCGCCGCGGGCTCGCCGACGGCTCCCGGGCCGCGCTCGCGGCCGGCCCACAGCTCGTGGACGCGGGCGCGGCCTCGCTCACGCTCCACCCGCGCTCCGCGAGGCAGATGTACACCGGCACCGCCGATCACTCGCTCACGACCGAGCTCGTGGAGCTCGTGGACGTACCCGTCGTCGCCTCCGGGGACGTCACGTCGCGGGCCCGCGCACAGGAGCTCCTCGACGAGACGGGCTGTGCCGCGGTCATGGTCGGCCGCGCCGCGCAGGGGAACCCGTGGGCGGTCGGCGAGATCGCCGGCGAACGCGAGAATGAGCCGAGCCGGGAGGAGGTCGTCGCGGAGCTCGTGCTCTTCATGCGCGCGACCGTCCGCGAGCTCGACGAGCGGCGCGCAACCGGCTTCCTGAAGAAGTTCTACGGCTGGTACCTCGGCCGCGGGCGCTTCCCCAAGCCCTTCAAGCAGGAGCTCGTGCAGCTGCCGACGCTAGCCGACGTCGAGGAGCGGCTCTTCGCCGTCGCGCCCGGGGCCGTCGCAGCCCTGGCCCGGCTCGAGGGGGAGCTGCCCGCCGAGGACGACGTCCTGCTCGATCTCCCCATCTCCGTCTACGGCGGCGGCTAGTGCCCCTTCAGGTGATGCGCCCTCGTTCCTGGCGGGCGAGGAGCAAGCCAGGCTAGGACGCAGGGAGCCCGCATACCAGAAGGTATGGGGGCGACTGAGGACGACGCCTGGCGCCGCTCATCGCGCGTCAGGGACCTGGGATGTATTGCCTGGAGGGGTACTGGCCGGCCGCTAGAGACACCCGTCACACCGCTATAACTCCCCTATGGCGGTTGCGACTGGCGAGCGAAGGATCGTCTCCGTTCTCGTGGCCGACGTCGTCGGCTCGACGGCGATCGCCGCGAAGCTCGGGCCCGAGCGCTCGAAGTTCCTGATCGACGAGGTCATGCGGATCATGACCGAGCAGGTGCGCCGCTACGACGGCACGGTCGCGCAGCTCGTCGGCGACGAGATGCTCGCGTTCTTCGGCGTCCCCGTCTCGCACGAGGACGACGCCGAGCGAGCGCTGCGCGCCGCGCTCGCCATCCAGCGCACGCTCGCCCAGTACGCGCAGGAGGTGGAGGCCGCCTACGGCGTCGAGCTCGCCGTCCGGATCGGGGTCAACACCGGACCCGTCGTCGTCGGCCTCCAGCAGGACGGCGACGAGAACTACGACCCGTGGAACGCGCTCGGGGACACCGTCAACGTCGCCTCACGCCTCCAGGAGATCGCCGGCCAAGGTGGCGTCGTCATCGGGCCGACGACGAAGCGGCAGGTCGAGACGTGCTTCGAGCTCGAGGAGATGGGGTCGCAGGACGTGAAGGGCGTGAGCGAGCCGCTCGAGACGTTCCGCGTCACCCGGGTGCTCGAGTCTGAGCCCTCCCCGCCCAGCCTCCCGCTGGTCGGACGCGACTTCGAGCTCACGGTCCTCGAGAGGACGATGGACGCGCTCGTCGAGGGCCGGGGCGCGATCGTCTCGGTCATGGGCGAGCCCGGGATCGGCAAGACGCGACTCGTCTGGGAGGTGCGCGACCGCTACCGCGACCGCGCGCGCTTCATCGAGGCGCGCGGCGTCTCCTACGCGCAGACCTTCCCCTACTGGCCGATCCGCGACCTCTTGCGGGAGTGGCTCAGCGTCGGCGCCTCCACGCCCGAGGCCCGCGTCCGCCTCGAGCTGAAGGCCGAGCTCGCGCACGTCCTCGGCAAGGAGGAGGCGGACGAGGCTTACCCGTTCTTCGCCAGCCTCGTCGGGCTCACGGTCGAGCCCGAGGCGGCGCAGGCGATTCGCGAGCTCAACCGCGAGAGCATTCAGTCGCGCACCTTCGAGGTCTTCTACGACCTCGTCCTCAGGCTGGCCGAGGAGGAGCCGCTCTGCCTCGTCTTCGAGGACCTCCATTGGGCGGACGAGGCGACGCTCGAGCTCCTCGAGTCGCTCCTCGCCATCACGGACGAGTCCGCGGTCGCTCTCTTCTTCCTCTTCCGCCCCGAGCGTGACCACGGCTCCTGGCGCCTCGGCGAGCGCGCGCGCCAGCGCTTCCCGCACCGTTACCGCGAGATCGAGGTCCGGCCGCTCCCAGCAGACTCCTCGCGCGTCCTCGTCTCGCACGCAGCCGAGGGCGAGCTGCCGGAGTCCGTGGCGGAGCTCCTCGCCGAGCGCTCCGGCGGGAACCCGTTCTTCCTCGAGGAGGCCTTCCGGGACCTCGTCGAGCGGGGCGCCCTCGAGCGGCGGAACGGCAGCTGGCAGCTCGCGGTGGACGTCGACGAGCTGGCCATCCCCGCCGCCGTGCAGGGAACCCTCCAGGCGCGCCTCGACCGCCTCGATCCGGAGACGCGCGAGGCGCTCTCGCTCGCGGCCGTCATCGGGCGCACGTTCGGGCTCCCGCTGCTCGAGCGGCTCGTGCCGCGCGACGAGCTCATGCCCGCGCTCACCGAGCTCCAGCGCCTCGACCTCATCGTCGAGAAGCGCCGCCGGCCGAACCCGGAGTACCGCTTCCGCCACGGCCTCGTCCAGGAGGTCGCCTACGCAAGCCTCGTCGACTCGAAGCGCCGCAAGCTCCACAAGCGCGTCGGCGAGGCGCTCGAGGACATCTACCGGGAGTCCCCGGAGGAGGCCTACGGGCTCCTCGCCCGTCACTTCACCGAGGCCGGCGAGCCTGAGAAGGCGGTCGAGTACCTGCTCAAGGCGGGCGACGCGGCCCGTGCCGTCTACGCGGACAAGGAGGCGCTCGAGCACTACGACAAGGCGCGGGGTTTCCTTGCTCGCATTGGGGACGACCGCCGCGCCCGCGACACGCTCTTCAAGATGGCGCTCGCGTACCACCTCGCCTTCGACTTCGAGAAGGCCGAGGAGATGTACGACGAGGCGTTCTGCTGCCGCGTCGGCGAGGATCCGAGGCTGGAGCCGACCGAGCGGCTGGAGACGGCCTCCGGGCCCCCGATCGACCTGGCGCCCGGCGAGGTCTACTCGACGGAGGCCGGCTACTTCGCGGAGCTTCTCTTCCGCGGCCTCCTCATGGTCGACGCCGAGCTGAACGTCGTCCCGGCCATGGCGGACAACTTCCGCGTCTCCTCCGACGGTCTCACGTACCTCTTCCGGATCCAGGAGGGCGCGCGCTGGAGCGACGGCGAGCCCCTCACGGCTGACGACTACGCGTACGCATGGCGACGGATGCGGGAGCTGAAGACGCGAACCGCCTTCCTCATGGAGGACGTGGAGACAGCGGAGGCGCTCGACGACCGCACGCTCGAGGTGCAGCTGCGCGAGCCGCGGAGCTACTTCCCGTACGTCCTCTGCTCGGCCTGGGCCTTCCCCTGGCCGCGCCATCGCTGCGAGCAGCTCGGTGACGACTGGGCGAAGCCGGAGAACCTCGTCGGCAACGGCCCTTTCGCGCTCGTCGAGTTCGACGAGGAGCACGCCCTCCTCCGTGCGAACCCGTACTGGACAGGCCCCCACGGGAACGTGCGCGAGATCCACTTCTCCTTCTACTCCAAGGGCGCGAAGATGATCGAGGAGTGGCGAAAGGGCCGCTTCGACCTCCTCCACGTCTACGACCCCGTCTCCGAGGACGAGCCGTTGACGCTCGGCGAGGTAGTGCCCGAGCTCAGCCTCCAATATGTCGGTTTCCGCGCCGACCGCGCGCCATTCTCGAACGAGCTCGTGCGCAAGGCCTTCTCGCACGCCGTCGACCGCGAGCTCCTCGTCGCCCACTACCCACGTGCGGGCCTCTACCGCGCCGCGAGCCGCGGCGGGGCGATCCCGCCGGCCATGCCGGCCCACTCTCACCGAGTGGGGCCCGAATACGACCTCGAGAAGGCGCGGGCGCTCCTGGACGAGGCCGGCTATCCCGGCGGCAAAGGCCTGCCGGAGATCGAGATGATCGTCCCCCACTGGCTCGTGCCCCTGGAGCCGATCGCAGAGCTCTGGAAGCCGCTCGGCGCGCGGGTAAAGGTCGTGCCGAAGAAGGAGCACGTGGACTGGGACGTGCTCGGAGACGCACAGATGTGGTGGACGGGCTGGACGGCCGACTACCCCGATCCCGACGGCTTCTTCCGCGGGCTCCTGGAGCACCACTGGGCGTTTTACCGCGACGACGACATCCTCGAGCTCATGGCCGAGGGGCGCTCGCTCCGCGACCAGGGCGAGCGCATGCGCGTCTACCACGAGGTCGACCGCCTGTGGGTCGCCGAGCACGCGGCGATCCTCCCGATCGCCTACCCGCGCTCGATGCTCCTCCGGCGGCCGTGGATCGAGGGCCTCTGGGCGAGCCCCCTCTCCCGCGCCCACCTCGACACGGTGGTCGTGGGCGACCGGTCGCCGGTCGCCCAGCCCGAGAGCTCAGCCGTTCCGGTCCCAGACCAGGCGTAGACCCTCGAGCGTCAGGAGCGGGTCGACGCGGTCGATCGTCTCCGCGTGGGGGGCGATCAGCTCCGCGAGCCCTCCGGTGGCGACGACCGGGGCCGTGTCGCCGAGCTCGGCCCGGATGCGGCGCACGATGCCGTCCACCTGGCCGGCGAAGCCGTAGACGAGGCCCGACTGGAGCCCGGCCACGGTCGTCTTCCCGATCACCGAAGGCGGCGGCGCGAAGTCGACCTTGACCAGGCGGGCCGCGCGGGCGAAGAGCGCCTCCATGGAGACCTCGATCCCGGGCGCGAGCACACCGCCCACGTACTCCCCCGCCGGCGAGACGATGTCGAAGTTCGTCGACGTGCCGAAGTCGACGACGATGCAGGGCGCGCCGTAGCGCTCCCGCGCGGCGACGGCGTTCGCGATCCGGTCCGGGCCGACCTCGCGCGGGTCGTCGTAGACGATCGGGATGCCGGTGCGCGTCCCGGGCCCGACGACGAGGAGCCGCGCCTCCGCGTAGTCGCGCGCGAAGTCCTCGTAGGCACGGACCAGGGGCGGTACCGTCGACGAGAGGCAGACGCCGGCGATGTCCTCGAAGCCGAGGTCGCGCAGCTCGAGCAGCCGGCCGACGAGGACGCCGAGCTCGTCACCGGTCCGCTCGGCCTCGGTCGAGACGCGCCAGTGCTCGGCCAAGCGGTCTCCGTCGTAGAGCCCGAAGACCGTCTGCGTGTTGCCGACGTCGACGGCCAGCAGCACGGGCGCGCCCGGCTAGCTCAGCTCGTCGTCGCCGCCGAGAGTCTCGCCGAGCTTCTGCGCGAGCGCCTCGGCCGTGAGCCCCGGCCCCTCGCCCTCGCCGCGGAGCTCCTCGATCGTGACGTCGCTCGAGGTGTAGACCTCCGCGCGCGGGATGATGCGGGTCGGGCGGTTCTTGTCCCAGACCCAGACGTCCTCCATCGTCAAGTGGAAGAAGGGGTACGTCGTCTGCGGCAGGACCTTCAGCTCGTGCCTGTTGCAGAGATACGTCGAGTCCTGAGTGACGACGCAGTAGCGAAAGAGGCCGAAGACAGCCGAGTATTCCCTCTTCAGGCGTAACTCGAGCTCGGCCTCGTACTCGTCGAGCTCGTCGAGGTGAGACATGCGCCTCATTCTAGCGTCGTCTGGAGGAGTTCCCGAACCGCGCGCCCGTCCGGAAGGGCCAGCTCCGGATCCAGCTCGTGGAGCGGCTCGAGCGCGAAGCGCCGCTCGGCGAGGCGCGGGTGGGGAACGCTCACGCCCGGCTCGTCGATCGTCTCGCTCCCGTAGAGGAGGAGGTCGAGGTCGATCGTGCGCGGGCCGAAGCGCGGGCCCTCGGCGCGGACGCGCCCGAGCTCCCGCTCGAGGGCCAGGAGCCGCTCCAGCAGCTCCCGCGGAGCGAGCTCGGTCTCGACGGAGACGGCGCCGTTCAGGAACGGCGGCTGCTCCGCGTAGCCGACGGGGTCGGTCTCCCGGAGGGCCGAGACGGCGACGACCTCGATTCCCGCCTCGGCGCCGAGGAGCTCGACCGCGCGCCGGATCGTCCCCTCCCGGTCGCCGAGATTCGCGCCGAGCCCGACGTACGCCCTCACGCCGAACGGAGCTTGTGTTCCACGCGCACAAGCTCCTTGGACCTGTCCCGCGCTGGCCGGGACCGCTTCCCGGCAGGGAGCCGGACTTTGTGGCGGAGAAACACAAGCTTCCTCAGCGGTGCACGCGCTCGACGGTGGCGGCGGTGTACTCCACCGGCGCCTCGAGCTTCACCTCGGGCTTGCGCACGCGAACGCGGACGCGCGAGACCGGGAAGTGCTCGACGAGGTCGTCGGCGACGGCGGCGGCGAGCGCCTCGATGAGGTTGAAGCGCCGCCCGTCGCTCACCGCACGGACACGGGAGACGACGGCCGTGTAGTCGACCGTGTCCGCGAGCTGGTCTGTCCGGATGCCCGCGTCGTGCGCGACGAGCTGGACGTCGAAGAAGAAGCGCTGGCCGGCGCGCTGCTCCTCCTCGAGCGCCCCGTGGAAGCCCAAGACCTCGAGGCCTTGAACATCGATGACGACCTCGCTCACGCGACCTCCGAGCCGACGACGGCGCGCGCCGTTGCGAGGGCGTCCACGTGCTCGCGGACGTCGTGCACGCGGAAGAACGAGGCGCCGCGCTCGTAGGCGAGCACGGCGACGGCGACGCCGGCCGAGACCGGACCGGTGAGCGCCTTCGGGTCGCCCAGCAACCGCCCGAGGAAGCGCTTGCGGGAGGCGCCCACGAGCAGCGGCCGGCCGAGGGCGGCGAGCTCGTCGAGGCGGGCGAGAAGCTCGAGGTTGTGCGCCACCGT
Organism: Actinomycetota bacterium; assembly: GCA_020029595.1. GTDB lineage: Bacteria > Actinomycetota > Thermoleophilia > Gaiellales > Gaiellaceae > JAIBJN01. Next base: position 26,910 of record JAIBJN010000017.1, read on the forward strand.
CTTGCCGAAGCCGAGGCCCGGGTCGAGGCAGACGCGCTCCTCCGCGATCCCCGCGGAGACGGCGACGGCGAGCCGGTCTTCGAGGAATGCCTTCACCTCCGAAACGACGTCGTCGTAGCGCGGGTCGTGCTGCATCGTCCGCGGTTCACCGAGCATGTGCACGAGGCAAAGATAGGCGCCGGCGTCGCCGACGACGCCCGCCAGCTCCGGGTCGCCGCGGAGGGCGGTGACGTCGTTCACCATCACGGCGCCGAGCGCGAGCGCGCGCCGCGCCACCTCGGCCTTGGACGTGTCGACGGAGACGGGGAGCCCCTGGAGCGCCGCCAGCACCGGCTCGACGCGCGCGAGCTCCTCTTCGGCGGAGACGCCCTCCGAGCCGGGTCGCGTGGACTCCCCGCCCACATCCACCAGGGCGGCGCCTTCCTCGACGTGCCCCCGCGCCAGCGCGACCGCGGCCTCCGGCCTCAGGAACTCCCCGCCGTCCGAGAAGGAGTCGGGCGTGACGTTCACGACCCCGAGCACGGACGGCCGCGGAAAGGCCTGCTCGAGCGGGGGTCTCACGGAGCAACCGTATCCTACGACCGGCCGCCTGAACCCATGATCGACCTCCATTCCCACATCCTCCCGGGCCTCGACGACGGGTCACGCACCGTGGACGAGGCCCGCGCCCTCGCGCGCCGAGCCGCGGACGACGGGGTGACGGCGATCGCGGCCACCCCCCACGTCCGCAGCGACTACCCGACGCGGCCCGAGGAGATGGAGCGAGGCGTGACGAGGCTCCGCGAGGACTTCGTCGAGCAGGAGATCGACGTCGAGGTGCTCCCCGGCGGCGAGATCGACCTCGTCATGCTCGGCTCGCTCGACGACGACGAGCTGCGCCGCTTCACCCTCGCCCAGTCCGGCCGCTACCTCCTGCTCGAGTTCCCCTACTCCGGGTGGCCGTCGGGGCTCGAGGAGACCGTCTACGGGCTCGGCCTCCGCGGCTTCCTCGCGATCCTCGCTCATCCCGAGCGGAACCGTGAGGTGCAGTCGAGCCCGGCCCGGCTCGGGGAGGCCGTCCGGATGGGAGCGCTCGTCCAGCTCACGGCCGCCTCCCTCGACGGCCGCATCGGCCGCTCCTCCCAGAAGGCTGCCGAACGGCTGCTGGAGGACGGCCTGGCCCATCTCCTCGCCAGCGACGCGCACACGCCGGAGATCCGCGAGGCTGGCCTGGGCGCGGCGGCCGAGGCGGTCGGCGACGACGGGCTCGCGCGCTTCCTAACGGTGGAGGCGCCCGCCGCGATCGTCGCCGGCGAGCCGGTGCCGAAGCCGCCGCGCAAGGCGCGCCGGCGCCGGTACCTCCTCTTTTAGTAGGAGGGTTTGACGAAACGCAGGCTGTGCCGAGCAACCTTCCGCCAAGCCCTCCTAGTCGCCGGCGATGAAGAAGGACCAGGCGCCGTCCGGCTCGATGCCGGCCCGCCAGCCGAGGTAGCCGCTGCCGGCCCCTGAGTACGCGTCGGCCAGGTCCCCCAGGAGCTCCCGCTCGTAGTCGGACAGCTCCTCCTGCTGCTTGTCATAGGCGAAGGGCCAGATGTACGTGCCCGCGGCGAGCGTGTACGGCAGCTCCAGAATCCGGGCCAGGATCTCGATCGGGCTCTCGCCGGACTCCTCCTCGAGCTGCTGCCAGTACGCGATCGGCCCGCCCTGGACAGCTCCGCCGAACGTGTAGGAGAACTCGTCGGGAATGAGCGGCCGGAGCGCTTCGTAGTCCCCCGACCGCGCGGCCTCGAGAAGCGCCGCGTGCGTCGCCGCGACCTCGGGCGGCAGGCCGACCGGCTCAGCGACGGTCTCCGTTTCCGTGACCGTCTCGGTCTCCGTGCGCGCGGTCGTGACGGAGACCGTCTCCGTCTCCGTACCGGCGCACGCTGCGAGCGCGAGCGCTCCGCAGAGGGCCAGCAGGAGCCGGGTCATAGGGGAGCTAGTTCGCGCCCTCGGGCTCGGGCGGGGGCTGCATCGTCGCGCCCGGCAGCGGGAAGGGCCGCGGCTTCGGCTCGGCACGCGGCTTCTTCTCCGGCTCGTCCTCGGCCGGCGGCGCTCCCTCCGACTCCGGGAAGACGGTCTCCGCCTTCTCGCCGGCCAGGAGCCGCTCGAACTGATCCTTGTCGATCGTCTCCCGCTCGATCAGGAGCTCGGAGAGAGTGTGGAGCTCCTCCATGTGCTCGGCGAGCACCTTCCGCGCGCGGTCGTGCGCCTCCTCGATCACGCGCCGGATCTCGTCGTCGATCTCGCGCGCGATCTCCTCGGAGTAGTCCGGCTCGGAGCCCATGTCGCGGCCGAGGAACGGCATGTCGTGGTTGCGCCCGAGCATGCGCGGGCCGAGCTTCTCGCTCATGCCGTAGCGCATGACCATGTGCTTGGCCGTCGCCGTCACCTTCTCGATGTCGTTCGCGGCGCCGGTCGTCACCTCGTGAAAGACGAGCTCCTCCGCGGCGCGGCCGCCGAGCGTCATCGCCATCTGGTCCATGAGGGCCGCCTTCGTCGTCAGGAACTTGTCCTCGGCCGGGAGCGAGATCGTGTAGCCGAGGGCCTGGCCGCGGCTGATGATCGAGATCTTGTGGACGGGGTCGCAGTTCGGAAGGTGGTGCCCGACGAGGGCGTGGCCCATCTCGTGGTAGGCGGTGACCTTCCGCTCGTGCTCGGAGAGGAGCCGGGTCTTCTTCTCCGGCCCGGCGATCACGCGCATGATCCCCTCCTCGAGCTCGAGCTCGCCGATCGTCTTCAGGCCGCGGCGCGCCGCGAGGAGGGCGGCCTCGTTGACGAGGTTGGCGAGGTCGGCGCCCGTGAAGCCGGGCGTCCCCGCGGCGAGCGTGTCGAGGTCGACCGAGTTGTCGAGCGGCTTGCCCTTCGTGTGCACCTCGAGGATCTTGCGGCGGCCGTTCCGGTCGGGGCGGTCGACGACGATCTGGCGGTCGAAGCGCCCGGGCCGGAGGAGCGCCGGGTCGAGGATGTCGGGGCGGTTCGTGGCGGCGATCAGGATAATGTTGTCCTTCATCTCGAAGCCGTCCATCTCGACGAGAAGCTGGTTCAGGGTCTGCTCGCGCTCGTCGTGGCCGCCGCCGAGGCCGGCCCCGCGGTGTCGGCCGACGGCGTCGATCTCGTCCATGAAGATGATGCAGGGGCTTGCCTGCTTGGCCTGCTCGAAGAGGTCGCGCACGCGCGAGGCGCCGACGCCGACGAACATCTCGACGAAGTCGGAGCCGGAGATGGAGAAGAACGGCACGCCTGCCTCGCCGGCGACCGAGCGCGCGAGCAGCGTCTTCCCCGTGCCGGGCGGCCCGTAGAGGAGGACGCCCTTGGGGATGCGCGCACCGAGCGCCTGGAACTTCTTCGGGTTCTCGAGGAACTCCTTGATCTCGTGCAGCTCCTCGACAGCCTCGTCCACGCCGGCCACGTCCTTGAAGGTGATCTTCGGCGAGTCGGGCGCCA
>JAIBJN010000018.1 GCA_020029595.1 Actinomycetota bacterium
ACCCGTCCGCTGGCGGGCGGCGGAATGGGACGAGGCCGTCGACCGCTGCTTCGCCGTCTCGATCTGCGAGTCGCTCGACGTCCTCGACGACAACGCTTCCGACTGCCGCCTGGGGGTCCCGCCGCGGCGCCCAGGGCTCTTCACCGTCCATCCTTCGCTCTTCGAGCCAAGTCTGTGCCCCCCGGGAAAGCAGGCGTCCTTCTGCGAGCAGATCGCGCCGTACGAGCTTCGCGAGGGCGACCCCGACGCCTGGGACGAGGAACGAGGGAAGTACGCCGAGACGGTCCTCGAACGCTGGCGCGAGTACCTCGCCTCGGGCCTCGAACCCGAGCGCATCGTCGGCCGCTACGTCGCGAGCCCGCTCGACATCGAGCGGCGGATGCCCAGCATGAGACACGGCGACTGGAACCATGGTGAGATGACGCAGGATCAGCTCGGCGTGTTCAGGCCCTTTCACGAGTACCCGCCGTATCGCACGGCCTTCGAGAACGTCTACATGTGCGGCTCGTCGACGCACCCGGGCGGCTCGATCGGCGGGGCCTGCGGGTACAACGCAGCCGGCGCGATCGCCCAGGATCTCGGGATCGACGCCTGGTGGCGCCGCACGGAGGCTGCGGTTGGCTGAGACCGCTCTCGTCCCGCAGGTCGAGCTCGGCGAGGCCGAGGAGGCGGAACGACGGCACCGGTTCCCGACGGGCGCGGCGATCGAGTTCGCGGATCTCGAGGAACAGGAGCGCGCGGGCGCCCTCGACCGGCTCCGCGAGGCCGAGCCCGTCTCCTGGGTGCCGGCACTCGGCGGCTGGTTCGTGACGTCCTACCCGCTGGCTCGCAATGTCCTCGCGAGGACGGGCGACTTCACGGTCTGGGCGGAGCCGAACCTGGTCCGGGCCTCGCTGGGCGTGATGATGCTGACGAGCGACCCGCCCGACCACGAGCGCCAGCGGCTGCCGTTCGACGAGCCGTTCCGGATGCGCGCGGTGCGAGAGCGGTTCGAGGGACGGGTTTCGGCGAGAGTCGAGCGACTGCTCGACGACCTCGCGCCGCGCGGGTCGTGCGAGCTCGGCGTCGAGTTCACGGCGCCCTTCGCGATCGGCGTCGCCGGCGACATCCTCGGCCTCTCGCTCGACGACGTGCCGAAGATCCAGGGCTTCTACGAGGCCTTCGCCGGCGCGATGACCTACGACGGCGACCCTGAGCCGCAGCGGCGAGCCGACGCCGCGCGAGCAGCCTTCAGCGAGATTCTCCACGGCGAGCTCGAGCGCGTCCGCGAGCGGCCCGACGGCTCGATCACGTCGGCGGTCGTGAACGACCCGGCGACCGAGCTCGTGGACGACGCGATCGTCGCGCAGCTGCGCGTGATCCTCTTCGGGGCGATCGAGACGGTCGAGTCGATGGTGATGAACGCCGTCCTGCTCTTGCTCGAGCATCCGGACGAGCTGGACGCGGTGCAGGCCGACGCCGGTCTCGTCCCCAACGCCGTCGAGGAGGGAATGCGGCTGATCCCCCCTGTTGCGTTCATCGAGCGTTGGACGTCCGCGCCGACGGTGCTCGGCGAGGTGGAGCTCGGCCGGGGCGAGTTCGTCGGCGTCTCGACGCTCGCCGCCAACCGCGATCCGGAGGTCTTCGATGACCCGCTTCGCTTCGACGCGCGCCGCGAGAACGCAAGGCACCACCTCGCCTTCAGCTTCGGAGTTCACCACTGCCTGGGGTTCAACATGGCGCGCCTCCAGGGACCGATCGCCGTGCAGGCGATTCTCGATCGCCTGTCCGGCCTTGAGCTCGTCGAGGTGCCCGAGCCGCATGGCTTCGCCTTCCGACGGCCGAGCGAGCTCCACCTCCGCTGGCAGTCGTGAACTAGGCCCAGACGCGGTCGGCGACCCGCGCGACGAGCTCGAGCTTACGCCACTGCGTCTCCTCGTCGATCTCATTCCCCTCGATCACCGAGGCGAAGCCGCATTGCGTGGACAGTGCAAGCTGGTCGAGCGGCAGGTACCGCGAGGCCTCGTGGAGCTTGCCTAAAATCTCGCCCTCGCTCTCGAGCTCGCGCTGCTTCGAGCTGACGAGGCCCATGACGACGACACGGCCCGGAGGGGTGAAGCGGACCGACTCGTAGCCGCCGTCGCGACCGACGTCGTCCCACTCCACGAGGAAGACGTCGTAGGGCAGCTCGCCGAACAGGCGCTCCGCCACCGGCTCGAGCGAGCCAGCACAGATCCAGCGGGAGCGATAGTTGCCCCGGCAGACGTGGAGACCGGTGGTCACGCCGTCGGGGATCCCTTCCACGATCGCCCTATCGGCGGCGATCGCCTTCTCGAGGAGCTCCGAAACGCTGTGGCCGGCCGCCTCGAACCGCGCGATCCAGTCGCGGTCTACGAGGTACGGGTAGAGCGGGAAGTCGAGTTGGACGTAGCGGCAACCGGCTGCAACCGCATCCGCGATGAGCTCGCGCTCGATCGCGATCGCATGCTCGACGAACTCGTCCAGGGTCGAGTACGCGCCGGCCGAGACACCGAAAGGGTGCGTGAAGATCGACGCGGCCGGGAACGTGACCTTGAACGGACGATCGGTGAGTCGCGCCATGAACGCGGCCTCGCGCGCAGCCGGGCTGTCCACCTTCACGAGGCGCGCCTCGATCGACGGCACGGTCAGGACGACGATCTCCCCCCGCTCGTTCGTGAACTCGACCGCGCTCCGGTCGGTCGCGATCCCCTCGACGGCGTCGTAGAAGGAGTTCAGGAACATCCAGCGCCGGAACTCTCCGTCGGAGACGACATCGAGGCCGATCTCGATCTGCCGCTGGACGACGCGCTCGATCGCAGCGTCCGCGACGGCGCCCAGGTGCAGGGGGTCGGAGCGCTCCTCGACCGCCGCCCGCAACTCGGCCGGCCGCAGCAGACTGCCGACGACCTCGGCGCGCGCAGGACGGCGAGGGGTCATCTCCAGGATGGTAAGGGTGTCGCGTACGAAGGTCGCCGGTGTCTCCGTGAAGAGCGCACCTCAACGTCGGGTGGCCGCCTGGTCGACGTCGAGAAGGCGAGCGGCGGGCGGACTGTCCTGCGTTCGCTCCCGGTCGAATTCGAGGCGAGGCTCGCAGAAGCGCACTCCAGAAGCACGAGGAAAGCGCTTGCAGAGCGCCCGAGAGGGGCTTAGGGTCGACGTCGTCCCGAGCAGAGGAGGGAGGAGTGATGCTCAAGGAGCTTTGTGCGCGAGCCTCTGCTCAGGTGGGGGTTCGGTGGGTCGCCGGAAGCCGAACCAGGGGTGCCGACGCGCCTGTGGCACTGATCGCTTCCCGGTGCGGTCGGCGCCTTCGGCTCGCAGCGGTGGTCGTGGTCGCCGCACTCGCGACCGGCGTAGTAGCTGCGGAGTCCAACGCGGAGGGGACGGCGACGTGCTTCGGCGCCCGAGCAACGATCACGGGCTCGGGAACGATCGAGGGGACGTCGGGGAACGACGTGATCGTCGCCTCGGATTCGGCCGATACGATCGACGGCAAGGGCGGGAACGACCTGATCTGCAGTCTCGCGGGAGACGACCTGGTCGAGGGCGGACGCGGGAACGACGAGCTCGACGGCGGGGACGGGGACGACCGTATGGCGGGCGACAGCCATTCCGAGGACGCGAGCGCCTCCGGCGGCGGGAACGACCTGATGTTCGGGGGGGACGGCGACGACAGCATGAGGGGCGACAGCAACTCCGAAGGCGGGAGCGCGTCCGGCGGCGGCAACGACGTCATGTTCGCGGGAGCGGGCGACGACAGCATGACCGGCGACTCGCGCGCAGCCGACAGCGCCATGGGTGCCGGCAACGACGTGCTCGACGGCGGTCCCGGCCTCGACGTCCTCATCGGTGACAGCAACGGCTGCTTCTTCTCGGAGACCTGCACCGTGCGCGGCAACGGCGGCAACGACGTCCTCGACTTGGGCGCCGACGGCGGCTTCTTCGCGGTCGGGGATAACAACAGCCCGGCTGGGAACACAGTCGGGGCGGGCAACGACGTGCTGATCGGAGGGAGCGCGGACGAGGTTCTCGCCGGCGATAGCTCTCCGGGGATCGGTGCGACGGCCACGGGCGCCGGCAACGACGCGCTCAGAGGGCGCGGCGGCAACGACACGCTCCTCGGCGACAACTCGGCCGACGGCGTCACGACCCTCGGAACGGCGGGTGGTAACGACGACCTCGACGGCGACGCCGGGGATGACACGCTCAAGGCTGGCCCGCGCAATGACGCCCTCGACGGTGGAGCCAATACCGACGACTGCGAGGGCGAAGCAGGAGCGGACAGCGCCACGAATTGCGAGACGGTCGCGGGCGTGCCGTAGCGGCCAGCCCGAGTTGCCGTGGTCCATGCGGTGCCTAGACGCGAACGCCAGCCAACGCCGTTCCGAAACCGTTTGATTTCCAGCGAGAACGTGCCCGGGGAAGGGCGAAAATGCCTCAATCGGCGGCGGAGGAAACGACATGAGTGGAGGTCGGCTGGGCGGCCAAATTAAGCTCGTTTCGAGCCTGACTCGCAGCGGCTCGTCGCGCGGGCAGAGCGACTCGATTGTCAACGCCATACGGCTCCGCCTCGAGGACGCGGGCTATCGCGTCGGCGGCGCGCCCATCGTCTACGAGGATCTCGATGGCGGCAGCGAGGAGCGAGGGTCGTGGGACGCCGAGCGCGAGAGGGCCAACGCGCGCTATGCGGCCGCCGATGCCGACGTCGTGGCCTACATCGCCACGCTCGACGCCGACGCTGCGCCGTACTCGCTCCCGATCACGAACCAGGCAGGACCGCTGCTCCAGATCTCGCCCTGCAATACCTACCCGGGTCTCACGCGACCCTTCGAGCCGGGAGAGCCCGAGATCTACTACCCGTCCGGCGTGCGCAGCTATGTCCGCACCGCGATGAGTGACGATCGGCAGGGCCACTTCGCGGCGCAATGGGCTCTCGAGCTCGGTGCGAAGCGAGTCGCCGTCCTCCACGACACCGAGCCGTGCGGGCGCGGCGTGGCCGAGCCGTTTGGACGAAGCTGCATCGCGCTAGGCCTCGAGCTCGTCGAGCCGCCGGTGGCGATCGTCCCCAAGCAAGCGGACTACCGCGACCTTGCCGCGAGGGTCGCCCAGCATGCGCCGGATCTGGTCTTCTACGGAGGAATCATCCAGAACGGCGCCGGACCGCTTTGGCGTGACATCCGAACGGCGCTGCCCACGGCAACCATGATGGGGGCCGACACCCTATTCGAGCACGTTCAAGCGCGAGCCAGAATGCTACGCCGCTTCCGCGTACGATGCCGTCGGCGCAGTACTCGCGGCTCTCGAGCGGGTCGGCACCAAGGACCGCGCCGCCATCACACGCGCGGTCCTCGCCACTCGCGACTTCGACGGCCTGCTGGGGCGCTGGAGCTTCGACTCCAACGGCGACGTCGACCTCCGGCGAGCGACCAGGCTCACGGTGCGCGACGGCGACTTCACCTACCTCGAGGTACGTGAGGTGGAGGACTAGCCGGCGACAGGAAGGTCAAGCCGTAGGACCACTGCTGGGTACAGCGGCGGGTAGCCTGGGCGCCAAGGGTCGAGCCCGAAACCGTTAGTGTCCGGCCGTGTATCTCGAAGTCACGCTGACGAGCGGACAGAACTACTCGATTCCCATCGAAGAGGGTCACTCCGTGCAAGAGGAGCTCGAGCTCTTCCTCGGGCGTGAGGGTCGATACGGGGCGGAGTGGGTTCCCCTCCAGAAGGCCGGCAGAGAGCTCTTCGTGCGCTACGAGCAGATAGTCCTCGTCAGCCCGAAGACGGACTAATCGGGAGCGGAGCCGCGTCCCTCGATTCGGCGAGACCGCGCGCCGGCGCTCCCGATGAGGTAGGGTGGTCGTCACTGGCCCTACCCTCAGAATTCGGCCTAAAGCCCGCGATCCACCGACGCGCTCTCGCGCGCGAGGCGAAGAGCTTCTACGGCGAACGGATTCGACTGTGGGGCCAGCCTCTTGTCAGGAACCAGCGCCGGCGGCGACAGTTAGGACTGCCTTCACGAGGCCGTCGTAGCCGGTGCAACGGCAGAGGTTCCCGGAGAGGGCAATTCTGACCTCGTCCTCGGTCGGGCTCGGGTTCGTCTCCAGGAGCGCGGTCGCGGAGATCAGCATTCCGGGGGTGCAGAAGCCGCATTGAACGCCCCCGTACTCGAGGAACGCGTGCTGGAGGGGGCTGAGGCCGTCCGGGGCGGCAAGGCCCTCCACCGTCGTCACCTCGCGACCGTCCGCCTGGAGGGCGAGGTAGGAGCACGCGTTCACCGGCTGCCCGTCGAGGAGCATCATGCACGCGCCGCACTCGGAGTCGTCGCACCCCTCCTTCGCGCCGGTGAGACCGATCTCGTCGCGAACGGCGTAGAGCAAGGTCGTCCCAGGCTCCACCTCGATCGGGAAGGCGACGCCGTTGACCGTGATCGTCGCCGGGAACCTCACGACGGCCGTCCGGTCGCTCCAAAGAGGAAGCGGCTCGCTGGAATCGGAACCTGCTCCCCGCGGGCGCGCGCGACCGCCGCCTCGACCGCCCGGCGAGTGACGACTGCGGCCATCGAGCGGCGGTAGTCGGCCGAGCCCCGCACGTCCGAGATCGGCTGGGACGCCGCCGCGGCAGCCTCGGCGGCGGCGTCCGCGGCGGCGCGGCCTCCGTCGGTGCCGGCCAGGGCGTCCTCCGCCTCGGGCACGAGGCGAACCGTCGGCGCGAGCGCGGTGATGGCGACCTTCGCCGCGGCGACGCGGCGGTCGCCGAGCGTCACCACTGCCGTCGCCCCGACGATCGCGATCTCCATCTGTCGTCGGTACTCGAGTCGCGCGTAGCAGCTGCCTGTCCCCTCCGGAGGCACGGGGACGTTCACCTCGGTGAGCAGCTCACCCGATTCCGCCGCCGTCTCTCCCGGCCCCGTGAGGAGGTCGGCCACGGGAAGGCGTCGCTCGCCACCCATCGACCGCAGCGTGACGGTCGCGCCGAACGCGATCAGCGGCCCGCCGGCCTCCATGGCGGGGGAGGCGTTCATGAGGTTGCCCCCGACCGTCCCCTGCGCCCGCGTGGCGTGCGAGCCGACGATCAAGGCCGCGTCCGCGAGCGCAGTGAGTCGCTCGCAGACGAACAGGTCGGCCGCTATCTGCTCGTGCGTGGTCAGCGCGCCCAGCCTGAGGGCGCCGTTCTCCACGGCCATCCCGCGGAGCTCGCCGACGCGGTCGATGGCGACCAGGCTCGCAGGCAGAGGAGCCTTTGCCTGCCGCGCGCCGACGACGAGGTCGGTTCCCCCTGCGATCGGGCGCGCGCCGTCGGCCATTGCCGCCAGAGCGTCCTTGACGCTCGCCGCAGAGACGAACGCCGTCGTCATCGCCGGTGGCCGGTCGCCGCGAGCCAGACCCGCTCGGGCGTCATGGGCAGCCGGTGGACGTGCGTGCCGAGCACGCGCGCGATCGCGTTCGCCACGGCACCCGGCGTCGGGACGGTCGGCGGCTCGCCGACGCCCTTCGACCCGTTCGGGCCGCCGTTTACGGCGGGTGTCTCGATCCAGGCCACGTCGATCCGCGGGGTGTCGGACGCGGTGACGAGCTTGTAGTCGAGAAGATGCGGATTTCGCTGGCGGCCGTCGGCGTCGAGCTGGGTCCCCTCGGAGAGAGCCTGCCCGATTCCCATGACCACCCCGCCGTACACCTGCCCGTCCGCGCCGATCGGATTGAGGACGACGCCGGAGTCGTGCGCCGCCGCCACGTGGAGCACGCGGACGACTCCCGTCTCCCGATCGACCTTGACCCGGGCAGCGTGCGTAAAGACCTGTGGCTCGAGGAACGACTCGAACCCGAGCCGACCGAGGCAGCCTTCCGTGTCGCAGGGCGGGTTCTCGGGGACGGGGCCGGAGCCCTTGCCGAGGATCGCGGCGCCGGAGCCGGCGAGCTCGGCGATGGAGACCGCCTTGCTCGGCGACCCGCGCACTCTCGCCTGCCCCTCGACGAGCTCGAGATCCTCGGGCGCCACCTCGAGCTCCTCCGCAGCCAGCTCGAGCAGCCGGTCCTTCACCTCCCGGGCCGCCTCGACCACAGCACGCCCGTTGTTCATCGTCGTCTGCGAGCCCGACGAGCCGGCGTCGTAGGGGGCGGCATCGGTGTCCTGGTAGAGGATCGAGAAGGCCGACGGCTCCATGCCGAGGACCTCCGCGACGAGGAGCGGCAGCGCCATGACGGCACCGCTCCCGTTTTCCTGCGCCCCGGTGACGATCGTCCCCGAGCCGTCGGCGTTCAGCTTCACGTAGGCGCCCGAAGGGTTCCCGAACGACGGCCACCAGCCGCAGGCGACGCCGATTGCCTCGTCCTCTTCGAGCTCGCCGTCGGGGGCGATCAGCTCCAGGGCGCGCTCGAGCGTCTGCTTGATTCCGAGCGGTCCGAAGACCTGCCGCGTCGGACCCTCCGTGCCCTCCTCGATGAGCGTGCGCCGGCGCAGCTCAACCGGATCGAGCTCGAGCGCCCCGGCGAGCTCGTCCATGTGCTGCTCGACGGCCCAGCAGACCTGCGGCGCCGTCGGCGCCCGGATCGACCCGGACGGCTGGTTGTTCGTGTAGACGAGCGTCGACTCGACGTTGACGTTCTCGATCACGTAGGGCCCGCAGGCGTGCATCGCAGCCAGCTGCGCGAAGAAGCCGCCCTCGCCGCAGTAGGCGCCGCCGTCGAGCACGAGGCGCCCGCGACGGGCGACGATCGTGCCGTCTCGACGCGCGCCGGTCTCGAGCTCGATCACCATCCCCTCGCGCCGCTGGGCGGGCGCGACGAACTCCTCCTGCCGCGAGAAGACGAGCTTCACCGGTCGCCCGGCGGCTCGCGCGAGCGCGGCCACGTGCCCCTCGAAGTGGAAGTCGCACTTCGAGCCGAAGCCGCCGCCGAGCAGGGGGACGACGACGCGCACGTGCGCCTCCGGGATCTGGAGGACCTCGGCGACGCCGCTCCTCGCCCCGAACGGCACCTGGGTCGAAGACCACACGGTCACGCGGTCACCCTGCCACTGGGCGAGGACCGCGCGTGGCTCGATCGGGACCCCCTGCGCGGCATCGGTGACGTAGCGGCCCTCGACGACGACGTCCGCCTCGGCCAGCGCGGCGTCGGCGTCGCCCTTGACGATGGTCGAGTAGCCGAGCACGTTGCCGTTCCTCCCCAGCTCCGCGTCGCCTCCGTAGGACTCCCAGTCCTCGTGGATCAGCGGCGCGTCCTCCGCGAGCGCGGCTTCGACGTCGGTGACGGCCGAGAGCGGCTCGTACTCGACCTCGATCGCCTCCGCCGCCTGCCGGGCGATCTCGGGAGTAAGCGCCGCGACGGCGGCGACGATCTCGGCCTCGAACCGCACCCTCTCCTTGGCGAAGAGCCGGCGATCCTGGACGAGCTGTCCGTAGAGCACATCGGGGACGTCCTCGTGCGTGAGGACTGCGAGGACGCCGGGGATGGCTCGAGCGCGGCTCGGGTCGATCCGAACGATGCGCGCGTGCGTGTGGTCGGCGTAGCGGAACTTCGCGTGGAGCTGGCCGGTCAGGTTGAGGTCGGCCGTGTAGCGGCCGGCACCGGTCACCTTCTCCTTCCCGTCCGGGCGAACAAAGCTCCTGGGCGCTACCTCCGACGCCGTCACGGCTGCAAGCATAAGCGCGTCTCGACGACGTGTGCGAGATCGTCACTGCGGCACGAACCGCTCCGGATCTAGCCGAAGCGTGAAGATCGGGTCCCCGTCCGCGTCGACGGCGACGAGCTCCGTGGGTCGATGGCCTGCCGCGAGGCGCTCGGGTCCGAACCACGCGGCGAAGAACGACTCGACGAAGATGTCCGCCCGGGCGCTCGTCCCGTCCTCGAAGCGAACATCCACGCGAGCGGCACCAACAGGAGGCGTGCCGCTCACGGTGAAGATGGAGGGCGCAACCGAGAAGATCGAGCTCCGATCGACCTCGAAGTTGGCCGGTCGATTCGGAAGGGACTCGTCCTCGTAGGGGCACCCGGTAGTCCCTTCGACCGCCAGGCGTGAGTGCACGAAGGCGAAGCACACGCCGCCCTGCCACGGAGCCGTGTAGATGTCGAGCGTGCCTTCGTGCGTCTCGATCCGGCGCAACAATCGCGTGCGGTCGATCTCGACCGGCAGGACCGGCTCGACATCTCCTCCCAGCCCTTCGAGCATGGCCCGGATGGCGTTCTGACCAGGAGAGCCGTCGCTCTCCGGCAAGAGCGCCTCGACAGCACGTCGCGAGGTGAAGTAGTAGGGATCGACCTCTTGCCTGGCCAGGACCGCTCCGCCAGGATCGAGCGCAGTGAGCTCGACCGGCCGATGACCGGGCTCGGTCTCGTCGCCGCCCACGACGTAGACCCACCAGGGCGCGCGGATCGAGGCGGCTCTGACGGCACCGTCCTCGAGGCGAAGCTCGATGCGCGCAGCCGGTGCCTCGAGTCGTCCCAGAAGGACACGGACGTCGCCCCAGTCGGACGACCACTGACCGATGTATGGAACGGCCTTCCAGACCGGGTCTTCGCATCCCCCTCCGCCGATCTCCTCGTCGATGGCGTGCACGTAGCAAAAGCCGGCGCCGGCTCGTAAGGGCGCCGCGTAGATTGTCGCGTGCCCGCTCTGCGTCTCAAAGGCGGCCAGGCGGACGAGTCCTTCCCCATCGACCTCGCCGAGCCCGCCCGGTGATACCGGCTCCTCCCTGGCGAAGCTGCGAAGCTGCGCAAGGACGGCGGCCGGAGTTGGCTCTCGATCGTCAGAGCCAAAGTACTCGGGCGCGAACCTCGAGGTCGCCGCTGCGAGGCCGCCGATCACGATCGCGGCCGCGGCGAGCAAGGTGACGCCTCGCCTGCTGTGCCGCCTCGTCGGACGCCCGGAGGCTTCTCGCCCGGTGGCGACGATCTGAACGAGGAGGGTCTCGTCGGGGGCAACCGCCTCGGCTGTCGGGGCGGGATTGGCGCCACGCAGGCGGTTGGCCAGCTCTGTCGTCATCAGATGTCACCTCTCGTCCGCTCGAGCTCGTTCCGCAACCGACCGTGCGCGCGCCAGAGTCGCGTCGCGATGGTTGTGCGCGAGCAGGCGAGCGCCTTCGCCGCCCGGCGGGGCTCCAGGTCCTCCCAGTAGACGAGGAGGAGAAGCTCGCGGTCCATCTCAGAGAGCCGGGCGAGTGCCGAAACGAGCTCCGTGTCGCCCTCGCTCGGCCCCGAAGCGTCCGGTTCACGATGACCGGCGAGTCGCTCAGCCAGAGCATCCTGGCGCCGTGAGCTGCGCCGGAGGCCGGAGACCACGCGGCGCGCTGTTCCATAGAGCCAGGGCAGCGCGTCTGCCGGGACATCATCGAGACGGCGCCACGCCACGAGGAAGGTCTCGGCGACGACGTCGTCCGCTCTTGCCGGCAGCCGTCGGTGCGCGTAGGCGTGGAGCGAGGCGAAGTGCTCGCGGTACATCGTTTCGAAACGCCGAACGTCGTCCTCGTCCTCGCGGGACGTCGAAAGCGGGAGCGCGATCGAGATCCTTGCCTCCACCATCTGGATAATGGCCGGCAGCGGCCGCCCGATCACACACGCCGACGCCCGGAGAAATGCCGAGAGGGGCGCACGCGCCCCTCTCGGACTTGCCGCAGGTTCCCGGGCTAGAGGACTAGAGGAACTGCTTCAATGACTTGAAGAGGGCCTGGAGGGCGGCCAGCGCCTCGACGTCTTCGGAGTCGCCGTCGTCGGAGTCCTCGACGGCCTCGGGCGTCTCCTCCTCGTCGACGGTGACGCCGTCTCGCTCGTGCGCCTCCCGCGAGACGCACTTCCCGAAGGCGTTGGCCTTGTTCTCGTTGGTGCCGTACTCGTCGGCGAAGGCCACGAGGCCCATCTTCTCGCGCTCGAACTTGCAGACCCACGCGGGGTTCATGTGCTTCGGGGCGTCCTCGTCACCCGCTCGGGCTGCCGCGCGCGCAGCGCGGCGCTCCAGCTTCCGCTGGGCCTTCTCTGCCTTCTTCGCCTGGCCCTGTCCGGCCCAGGCGGGCTTGCCTTTGCCGTTCGACCCGCCGTTCCCGACGCCCGCCCAGGCCGGCTGGCCGTTGCCGTTCCCGTTGCCGTTCCCATTGCCGTTCCCATTGCCGTTCCCGTTCTTCGCGCCGGCGGCGGGGACGAGGAGGGCGGCGGCGAGCGCCGTGGCGAGCAGTGCCTTGAGTGCGAACTTCATGCGGGCCTGGCCTCCCGTGTCGGTCGTCCGGAGAGTGGTCGTCACGAGCACAGACGCCCCGCCCGCCGGAAACATGCGGCCTCTTACGAAAAATCAACACATCGGGGGAGCCCTGAGACTTGACCCTTGCCTGAGGTCCGCCACAATGCCGGTATGGCCGTCGCTCACGAAGCGAGTGGAGCCGTCTTGGCGCCGGCCGTGTCGGAGACGGCGGAGCGTCTCTTCCAGGAGCACTCTGGGTGGATCTACGGCTACTGCCTGCGCCTCCTGCGCTCGCCCGAGGACGCCGAGGACGCGCTCCAGGCCACCTACCTGAACGCCTGCCGCAGCCTCAACCAGGGCGTTCGGCCGAAGGTGGACTCGGCCTGGCTTCTGCGGATCGCCCAAAACGTCTGCCTCACCCGCCTCCGCTCCTCGGGTCGCCGCGCCCGGCTCGAGCGCGTCCACGACGTGACGCTCCTCGAGGAGACTGTCGCGGCGCCCGACCGCTCGGTGGACGACCTGATCGGCCTTGTTGACGCGCTCGGCAGCCTGCCGGAGCAGCAGCGGCGAGCGATTCTCCTGCGGGAGTGGCAGGGCCTCTCCTACAACGAGGTCGCGCACCACCTCGGGCTCACGCAGGCTGCCGTCGAGACCCTCATCTTCAGGGCGCGGCGCTCGCTGGCGTCCGCGCTCGAGAACCCGGGGAAGCGTGTCCGGCTCAGGTCCCTGCACGCGCTCGACCTCGGCGGGCTCCTCGCGGCGATCAAGGGCTTCTTCGCCGGGAGCGTTGGCGTCAAGACGGTCGCGGCGCTCGCGGTCGCGGTCGCGACGACGACGACGGTCGTCGCCACCGACCCGGCCGGCGTCCGGCGCGACCGGCCCGAGCCTGTGACGGCTCCGGCCGGAGAGCAGCCGCGCCGCGCCGCGCCGCGCCCCGCGCTTGGCGCGCCGGTCTGGGTTCCGGCCGACAGGGCGGAGAGCCGCGCCGCCGGCTCCGACGAGCCGTCCGCGCAGACGGAACGGCGCGGTCGCGCCTTCGGGCAGGCGACGGCGGCTGCGGCGAAGGCCAAGGTCAAGAGCTCGAACGGCAACGGGAACGGCAAAGCCCTCGGCCACGCGAAGAGAGACGACTCGGCCCCGAGGAGCTCGAACGGCCGCGGGACGCCCGCCGGCGGGCTGCCGGACTCCGCGGGGGAGGGCGGGCCGCCGCCGCACGCCCAAGCCAACGGGCACACGAAGGACAAGGCCGCGAAGGCGTCCGAGTCCGAGTAGCCCGCTTCGGCATCCGCTGACACCCTGAGCCGCGGGACACGCGGATACGATCCGCGCGTGCTCTACACGCCTCTCCGGGGCGCTCCCCGCGGGCGCGAGCTCCGCTGCCGCGGCTGGGAGCAGGAAGGCGCGCTGCGCTGCCTCCTAAACAATCTGGATCCGGAAGTCGCCGAGGACGCACGGGCGCTTGTCGTCTACGGTGGCCGCGGGCGCGCGGCTCGGAGCCGGGAGGCTCTCGCCGAGATCGTCGACTCGCTCGAGCGGCTCGGCCCGGACGAGACGCTCCTGGTCCAGTCCGGCAAGGCGGTCGCCGTCCTCCCGACGCACGTCGACGCGCCCCGCGTCCTCATCTCGACGGCGATGGTTGTGCCCGCCTGGTCGGACGAGGACTCGTTCCGCCGGCTCGAGGACGCCGGCCTGACCATGTTCGGGCAGATGACCGCGGCCGGCTGGTTCTACATCGGCACGCAGGGGATCCTCGGCTTCACGTACGAGACGTTCCGCGCTGTCGCCGAGTCTCAGTTCGGCGGCACGCTCGCAGGCAGGCGGGTCCTCACCGCCGGCCTCGGCGGGATGGGAGGTGCCCAGGGCTTCGCCGTAACGCGGAACGGCGGCCGGGCCCTCGTCGTCGAGGTTGACCCAGCGCGGGCTGAGCGCCGTCTCCGCGACGGCTGGGTCGACCTCGTCGCCGGCTACGACGAGGCGCTCGCCGTGCACCTCGATCCGGGCGGCCCCGGGACGGTGGCCCTCGTCGGGAACGCGGCCGACGTGGTTCCGCGCCTGCTCGCGGACCGGGTCGAGTTCGACGTCGTCACCGACCAGACGGCCGCCCATGACCCCTTGCGCGGGTACGTCCCGCGCGGCTTCACGGCCGCGCAGGCCGCCGACGCCGACCCGGACGACCCGCTCTTCGCGAGCGCCGTCTTCGACTCGCTCGCGACCCACGTCGAGGCGATCCTCGGCTACCGCGAGCGGGGCGCGGTCGTCTTCGAGTACGGAAACGGCATCCGCTCCCAGGCCGCCGCCCACGGAGTCCCGGATGCCCTCGCGATCCCCGGGTTCGTCTCCGCCTACGTCCGGCCGATCTTCGCGCGCGGTGTCGGCCCCTTCCGCTGGATCTGCCTCACCGGCGATCCCACCGACCTGCGCCGCAGCGAGGACGTCGTCGTGGAGGCCGTGGGCACCGACTCGCTGGGTGCCTGGATCGAGCTCGCACGTGACCGCGTCCCCCTCCAAGGGCTGCCCGCCCGCATCTGCTGGCTCGGGCTCGGCGAGCGCGACCGGGTGGCCCTGGCGCTGAACGGCCTCGTCCGCTCCGGCGTGTGCGGGCCGCTCGCGCTCGGGCGAGACCACATGGACCCGGCGTCGGTCGCCTCGCCGACGCGGGAGACCGAGGGGATGCGCGACGGCAGCGACGCGATTGCGGACTGGCCCGTTCTTTCGGCGCTCCTCAACGCTGCGCAGGGCGCGAGCTGGGTGGCGATCGGGAACGGCGGGGGCGTCGGCGTCGGCCGCTCGGTCCACTCGGGCATGGTCGTCGTCGCCGACGGGAGCGAGCTCGCCGAGCGGAAGATCCGCCGCGTCTTCTGGAGCGACCCCGCGCTCGGCGTCGCGCGCTATGCGGACGCCGGCTATCCGGAGGCTCTTGCGGAGGCGGCGGAACACGAGCTGACCATCCCTGCAAGGCGCCCCCGAGGCCGCGCTTGAGCTTCCGCCTCGAGCGCTTGCTCGGCCCTGACGACCTTGCAGAGCAGCTCCGCCGTGAGGCGCGCGACGGGCTGACGGCGACGCCGAAGCGGATGCGCTCACGTTGGCTCTGGGACGCGGGCGGCTCGGCGCTCTACGAGCGAATCATGGAGCTCCCCGACTACTACCTCCCCCTCGCCGAGCAGGCGATCCTGGAGACACGCGCCGGGGACGTCGCCGCCTCGGCGCACCCTCGCACGGTGGTCGAGCTCGGCTCGGGCTCGTCGGTGAAGACGAGGATCCTCCTCGACGCGCTTCCCGAGCTCGAGCGGTTCGTCGCTATTGACGTGAGCGAGAGCGCGCTCGCCAAGGCTGGCCCGCGTCTTGCCGCTCGCTACCCACATGTCGACGTCCTCGGCGTCGTGGGCGACTTCGAGCGGCACCTGCCGGGTCCGTTCGCGGAGACGCTCGTCGTCTGTCTCGGCTCGACGATCGGCGCTCTCGACCCGCAAGACCGAGCCGCGCTGCTCGCGGCGGTCGCGGGCGCGCTAGGGACGGACGGAGCTCTCCTCCTCGGGCTCGACCTCGTCAAGCCGGTCGAGCGGATCGTCGCGGCGTACGACGACGCCGAGGGGCTCTCCGCCGCGCTGATCGCGAACCTCCTCCTGATCCTCAACCACGAGCTCGCGGCGGACTTCCGGCCGGAGCGCTTCCGGTCCGAGGCCGCCTGGAACCCCGAGCTCGAGCGGATGGAGATGGCCGTCCGCTCCCTGGCGGCGCAGACGGTGACGCTGCCGGCGATTGACCTCGTCGTCGAGTTCGCCGAGGGCGAGACCCTCCGGACCGAGATCTCGACGAAGTTCCGGCGTGAGGGCGTCGAGCGAGAGCTCGAGGCCGCCGGGCTTCGCCTCGACGCCTGGTGGACGGACGACGCCGGCGACTTCGCGCTATGCCTCGCCAGGCCCGTCTCGGAGCGCCGGCAGGCCCCGTAGCACGCGATCGCGTCGGCCGACGAGGGCGGCGGCCGCGCCCGGCGTGTAGTCGCCGAGGAGCCCGCGCCCGCTCTTCACCCCGAGAGCGCCCGTCTCGAGAGCACGCGCGATCGAAGGCGAAGGCGTGCTCTCGTTTGTCAGCTCGGGCCAGAGGTTCGCGGCGACCGCCGCGTGGACGTCGAGCCCGGCGAGGTCCATCGTCTCGAAAGGCCCGATCGCCGCCCAGCGGGCGCCGAGGCCGTGGGTGACGGCGCGGTCGACGTCGGCGAACGAGCAGACGCCCGCATCGACGAGCGCGTAGGCCTCACGCAGGAGCGCGTACTGGAGGCGGTTGGCGACGAAGCCCGGGATGTCGCGACGGACGACGACGGGCGACTTGCCGAGCCGGTCCATCCAGCCTGCGAGCGCCTCGAGCGTCTCGGGGGCAGTGCGCTCCGCTCCCACGACCTCGACGAGCTCGACGAGCTCCGGCGGGTTGAGCCAGTGCAGGCCGGCGAAGCGCTCCGGCCGCCTGAGCGCTCCCGCGAGCGCGGACAGGGGAAGCGACGACGTGTTCGTCGTCAGGATGGCGTGAGGGGAAGCAAGCTCCTCGGCCCGCGCCAGGAGCGCGCGCTTCGGCTCGGCCTCCTCGACGATCGTCTCGACCACGAGCTCCGCTGCGTCGAGCGCCTCGTCGGCAGAGGTGGTCAGCCGCACCTGCGCCGCGGCCTCGCCGAGCCGGGCGCGCGCCGCCTCGAGACTCGCCTCGCGCCGAGCGCAGAGCCGCACCGACGCGCCGGCGGCCGCGAAGACGCGCGCGATTCCGGCACCCATCGTGCCGGCGCCGATAACGGCCACATGCCGCGGAAGCTTCACCGGCGCCAGGGTAGCGGCGGACAGGGGAGGCCACGCCGCGCGATGCCGGCCCCTACTGCGCGACGGCCTCGAGATCGTCGAACGCCGTCACGGAGTCGGCCTTGCTCCAGAGGCCGATGCCCCCTCGAGGAAACGTGTCGTCGCTTTCGGAGATGACCTCGGCGCCGTCCCAGCTGACGGTGAGCGTCGAGCCCGCCGCGCTCGCCTCGAGCGTGTGCCACTCCCCCGCCGTCACGGGCACGTCCGCCGAGCCGAACTCCTCGCGGTCCCCGTCGACGACCCGGTAGAGGCGGACGTTTCCCTCGAGCGCGTTGGCGCGCGCGACGTAGTAGTCGTCGGAGCCCTCGACGCGGAACATGAGACCGCAGGCTTCGTCCATCTTCCCGGCCTCGGGACGGCACCGAACCCGAACCGTGAGATCGGTGAACGCGAGGCCCTCGACGACCAGGCGGGGGAACTCGGGGTCGGCGAAGGCGCCCTTCTGCCGCAGCACGTTCGGTCTCGAGGGAGCCGTGCCCTCCTCCTCCACGCTCCAATCTCCGAGCAGGCTCGTGAAGTCGGAGGGCAGACCCCCCGCGGACACGTCGTCGAAGCTCCAGCGATACGTCTCGCCCGGGGAAGCGGCGGTCTCGCCCGAAGGGATGGCATCCTCGTCTTCCGATCCGCCGCAACCGCCCAGCACGAGGAGGAGGCCGACGCCCAGGGCAAGCGCCCTCGCGCGCATCGCTGGCGAGTCTAGCCGAGCGCGGGAGGCGAGAGTCTCCCGGTCGTGAGGTGGACTGCCGGCTCCGCAGGGACGAGCTCGAGCCAACGCTCGAACATTCTCCGGCCGTGGACTCGCAGCTCCTCCGCGTGGTCGGCGAGCTTGGCGACCCGCGGCGTCGCGACGCCCGGTCCGAGCACCTGCGCGAGCGCGTCGGCGTAGGAGGGCACCCGCGTCCACTCCTCGGCCATCTCGCGCGACGGCTCGAGATGGAACTGGACGCCGTAAGCGCGCGGACCTCAGCGGAACGCCTGGTGAGGGTAGGCAGGAGGCCAACCTCCGGCCTCGGGCCGGGAACCACGTCGGCGCCGAGGCTCACGGCGAGGAGCTGAACCCCGAGGCACGCGCCGAAGAAGGGCAGGCCGCTCACAGGCGATGTGCTGGAGGACGAGCGCGTGCACGGCTACCGAGGTGCCACGGTCACCTCGACGCCGTGCACGGAGGTGCTCTCGCCCATGTCCGCGCTCTCGCCCGGGTTGAGGGCGTTCACGTTCGCGCGGGCGGGCTCCCGCTTCGGCCAGCGCCCCTTCGGCGAGTAAGCCACGCCGCGGGGGACTGCGTCCGAGACGGTGACCAGGAGCCGCAGGCGCCCCGTCTCGTTGGCCACGACCGCCTCGTCCCCCTCGGCCAGGCCCCGCTCGGCCGCGTCGTCGGGATGGAGGGCGACGGTCGCCGGGCCGATGCGCCTCGCGATCTTGGCGTCGTTCGCGAAGCTGTCGTTCAGGAGCCACGGCGAGGCCGGTGAGAGCAGGCGGAGGCGGCCGCTTGCGGGCCTCGGGTCGGCGAGCGGGAGCGGCACACGGGGAAGGCCGTCCGCCTCGGCGCGCGCCGAGGCGAGCTCGACGCGACCGCTCGGGGTCGGGAAGCGGAGGTCGGCGAACTGGAGTACCGGCTCGTCGGCGATCGGAATGGTGCCCTTGGCGGCGAGGGACGCGAAGTCCTCGCCGACGCCCGAGCGCCCTAGCACGGTCTCGATCAGCTCGACGTCGCTCTCGTAGAGCTCGGGCTCGCGGTACTCCATCGCCCGCGCGAGGCGGCGGAAGATCTCCATGTTCGGCAGCGCCTCGCCCATGGGCTCGGCCGCCCTGACCTGCGTCGAGAGCGTCAGGTGGAAGTACGACGCGACGAGGTCGTCGAACTCGAGGAAGCTCGCCGCCGGGAGCACGTAATCGGCGAAGTCCGTCGTGTCGGTGGGAAAGAGATCGATCGCGACCGTGAGCAGGTCGTCGCGGCGAAGGGCCTCGTGGAGGCGCCCCTGCTGCGGATTCGAGGCGGCGATGTTGATGTTCCAGCAGAAGAGCGCCTGCGACCGGGCGGGGTCCTCGAGGCAGCCCACGAGCTCCATGTGGCTGATCGGGTCAGGGGCGGCGGGGCCGAGGTGCGGTGCGGCCAGATACTCCTCGTCGATCTGGCGCGACTCGGTCCCGTTGAGGTAGAGGAAGCCGGCACCCGGCTTTCCGAGATTTCCCGTGACCGCGGGCAGGAGCGCGCAGGCGCGAATGACGTTGCCACCGGTCCGCTGGCGCTGGAGGCCCTGTCCGAGCCAGAGCAGCGAGGGGCCGGCGCCGTAGATCTCGGCCGCCTCCTCGATCAGGCGCGCCGGGACGCCCGTCGTGTCCTCGCCCCACTCCGGCGTACAATCCGCGAGCAGCGGCTCGAGCGCCTCCCAGCCGACCGTGTGCTTCCGGACGAAGCCCTCGTCAACGAGGTCCTCGCGGGCGATGACGTGCAAGAGGGCGAAGGCGAGGGCGGCGTCGCTCCCGGGAAACGGCTGGAGGTGGAGGTCGGCCGTCTCGGCCGTCGGAGTCCGAACCGGGTCGACCACGATCACTCGGGCGGGCGCCTCGGGCAGCCAGTGGTCGTGAGCGTGCGGCGCCGAAGCCGACGGGTTGGCGCCCCAGACGAGAATGCAGTCGGAGTCGCGAGCAGTCAGAGGATCGAAGCCGACGAGCGAGGTGCCGTAGACGTACTCGAGCGCGACGTGCCCGGCCTTGTTGCAGATCGTGTCCGGATCGACCTCGGTTGCGCCCAGCCGGTGGAAGAACCGGAGGGGGAAGAAGAAGGCGAGGAGCGAGAAGGTGCCGGTGTAGTGGGCGTTGAGAACGGTGTGCGCGCCGGGGGACCCCTCGACTTGGCGGAGGCGCTCGGCAACCTCGCCGAGCGCCTCGTCCCAGGAGACGGGCTCGAACTGCCCCTCGCCCTTCGACCCGGTCCGGCGGAGCGGCCGCGTCAGCCGTGCTTGCGGGTCGAGGAAGGCACCGTTGTAGCCGATCGAGCACTTCCGGCAGAGCTTGCCCCGACTGACCGGATGATCCGGATCGCCGCGTACGTGCCGGATCGCCCCGTCGCGCTTCATCACCGTGATCCCGCACGCGTCATAGCAGTCCCGCGGGCAGGTAGTCAGCACCACCTCGTCGACGTGAGCGACCACGACCGCCCTCAAGTCTACGACGCGTGCTTTCGAAGACCGACCTGGAGCGCTCAACGAAGCGCCCTGAAGGGATCCTTTCTAGAGGAGGATCCGAGCCGCGGTATCTGGCGGGCAGCCGGTTCGGCGAAGGCGAATCGCGAGGTGGAGGTCGACGTCCGCGCGCAGCGCCAGCTTGAGGGCGAGCCGGAGGTCGTAGCCCGCTGCGAGCAGGCTTACTTGACGCCACGAGAAGACGCGCTCCTCCTCGGTCTCGAGTGCCGTGAGCTCGTTGCTGATCGCGTCGATGGCTGGCATTCGGTCCTCTACTTCGCTAGACGGATTTCCCCGGTTCGCTCTTCCCTAACCCGCCCAATCCGTCGCCGAGGGAGCCGGAGCTCAGGTGCTCCGGCCCCCTCGAACTGAAGGTCGACCTCTACTTCGTGGCGACGGCGGGTCGTCCGGCCGGCGCGGTGGCTTCAGCGCGGTGCCGGAGAGCGCCGCCGACCGCGAGCACCAGGAAGCCGATCCCGGTCAGTAGGAGCGCGATCCCGACGACGATCCCGAAGAACGCGATCTGCTCGGCGAGATAGGCCATGCTGAGCGCGGTCGACAGCGCGGTCTCCGTCACCCAGATGTTCCGCGCCGGGTTCGCCACCGGCTCGCCGGTCTCGGGATCAGTGGCCGCGAGAGCCTCGTCGGCCGTCGGCTGCCCGCTCTCGTCGAGGAAGCGCGGCATCTCGGCGTAGGTCTGGCCGCCGGTCGCCTCCAGCGTGTGCTTGCGCATCACCGCGGCGAACGCCTTCGCCTCGTCACCCGTGTCCACCTTCTGACCCGGGATCGTCGAGTCGGGCGTGCCGACGATGTTCTCGCGGGCCAGGCTGTCGCGGACCTCGGCCCGTCCGTTGATGCTGAGTGCGAGGGACGCGGCGCCGAAGCCGATCAGCACGACGCCCGCGGCGATCCCGCCCCACTCGAAGAGCCTCCGCTTGCTCATTCTCTCCTCCCTCCGCTCTTGTCGACACGTACCATCGCGCGAGCCGACGGCGAGGCCATCGGTCCCGGCCCCGAGGCTTGCTGCGGGATGCCCGCCGATTCGACTGCGGGTTTTCCGCAGCCCACCGGCGTCTTCGGCCCTTGCGGGCCGGAACGGCGGACGAACGCCTTCCGCACCTCCTCGGCGACGAAGATCAGCGGAGGCCAGAGGAGCAGAAGCAGCCAGTTCCACGCGCCGAGTGGCGCCATGTGGAAGGCCTCGCCGAGGCCGGGCGTGTACGCGAGCAGCGCCAGGAGCGCGATCTCGAACCCGATCCCGGCGAGGAGGAACCTGTTCGAGAAGAGCCCGATCGAGAAGACCGACTGTCGGTTCGTCCTCATCGCCAGGCCGGCGCCCACCTGCCCCATGACGATGCCGGCGCACGTCATCGTCGTCGCCTCCACGTAGAGACCGCCCGATTCCGCCAGCGGCTCCCACGGGCGCCAGCCCGCGAGCGCGTAGGCGAAGAGGAAGCTCGCCATTCCGGCGACCCCTTCGAGCAGCCCGACGTAGCCGTAGACGCGGGCGAGGACCGACCGGCTGAGGAGCCGCTCGGTCGCCGGGCGCGGGGGCCGCTCCATCGTCCCCGGCTCGGCCCGTTCGGTCCCGAGCGCGATCGCCGGGAGCATGTCCGTCCCCAGGTCGATGGCGAGGACCTGCATGACGACGAGCGGGAGCGGGATGGCTCCGAGGGAGATGCCCCACGCGAGGAAGGGGACGAGCTCGCCGACGTTCGAGCAGAAGTGATAGGCGGTGAAGCGCCGGACGTTGTCATAGACCGCGCGCCCCTCCTCGACGGCGGCGACGATCGACGCGAAGTTGTCGTCGAGGAGGACCATGGCCGCCGCCTCCTTCGCGACGTCGGTCCCTCGGCGGCCCATCGCGACGCCGATGTCGGCCTCCTTCAGCGCCGGTGCGTCGTTGACGCCGTCGCCGGTCATCGCGACGACCTCGCCGGCGGCCCGGAGGACCCTCGCGATGCGGAGCTTCTGCTCGGGGTCGATCCTGGCGAAGATGACGTCCTGCTCGCGCAGGCGGCGTGTGAGCTCCCCGTCGTCGAGCGAGCCGAGCTCGCGTCCGGCGATCACGTGCGCCCGGTCGTCGACGAGGCCGACACGCAGCGCGATCGCCTCCGCGGTGAGGCCGCTGTCGCCTGTGACCATGACGATCCTGATGCCGGCCCGCCGACAGCGGGCTATCGCCTCGGGGACCTCGGGCCGCGGCGGATCGAGCATGCCGACCAGGCCTAGGAGCTCGAGGTCTCGCTCGATGTCCTCCGCGCCGGGGTCGCCTTCGTCCGGCAGCCGGCGGCGCGCGAGGGCGAGGACGCGAAGCGCGTCCCGCTCCATCTCCTCGGCGGCCTCCTGGGCGCGGCGCCTCTCGCCGGGCCCGAGCATCGAGCGGGAGATGATCTCGGTGGCGGCGCCCTTCACGTAGGCGATCCGGCCGTTGTCGGCCAGGTGGATCGTGGTCATCCGGCGGCGCGTCGAGTCGAACGGGAGCTCGGAGACGCGTGGAGCGTGCGCCGCTTCCTGCTCCGGCCGGAGGCCGCCCTTCGTCGCCAGGACGATCAGCGCCCCCTCGGTCGGATCGCCGAGGACTGACCACCCGTCTGGGCCGGGGACGACCCTGGCGTCGTTGCAGAGCATGCCCGCCCGCAGGATCTCCGCGAGCGGGCGCGGATCCGCGACCCGGCCGTCACTCCGAAACCGGCCGTGGGGCTCGTACCCGGCACCTTCGATCTCGTATGACCGCTCGGGCGTCCAGAGGCGCTGAACGGTCATCTCGTTCTCGGTCAGCGTGCCGGTCTTGTCCGTGCAGATCACCGTCGTCTCGCCGAGCGTCTCGACCGCGGAGAGATTGCGAACGAGCGCGTTGCGGCGTGCCATCCGCTGCGTCGCAAGCGCGAGCGAGAGGGTCACCGTGGGCAGAAGGCCCTCGGGGACGTTGGCGACCATGACTCCGATCGCAAAGACGAAGCGCTCCTCGAGCGGCATCCCGAGGAAGCCGGCCACGAGGAAGAACGCGAGCCCGATCCCCGTCGACAGCAGGGCGACGAAGCGGACGACGCGGTCGAGCTGGCGCTCCAGCGGATTCCGGTCGCGCCTGGTTCTCTGGGTCAGCGCCGCGATCCGGCCGAACTCGGTGCCCATTCCCGTCCCGGTGACGAGCGCCTCGCCGACCCCGGCTGTCACGTGAGTGCCCGCGAAGACCCGGTCGGCCGGCTCGACGGGAATGGACTCCCCGGTCAGCACCGACGTGTCGACGCGCAGCGATCGGTGCGAGAGGAGGTCCCCGTCGGCCGAGACACGGTCGCCGGCGCGCAGGAGCATCAGGTCTCCGGGGACGAGCTCCTCCGCCGGGATCTCGACGACGGTGCCGTCGCGGACGATGCGGGCGCTGACAGGGAGGAGCCGCTTCAGCGCCTCCGTTGCGCGCTCGGCGCGGTACTCCTGGGCGAAGGCGAACGCGGCGTTCACGAGGACGACCGCGACAATGGCGGCCGAGAGCTCCGGCATCCCGCCGACCCAGGCGAGGATCGCCCCCGCCCAGAGCAGGAGGGCGAAGAAGTGCACGAGCTGTGCAAGGAATCGCCGCGCGTGGGAGGGGCGCGGAGGCTGCGCGAGGACGTTCGGGCCGACCTCCGCCAGGCGGTGTCGCGCTTCACGAGACGAGAGACCGGCCGCGCGGCCCGGCGCCTCCTCGAGGCGGCCGCGCGAGCCCGTCGTGCTCACCTGACGACGAGGACGCTGCAGGGCGCGTAGTTCAGCACGTTCTGCGCCACCGAGCCCAGGGCGACGCGCCGGAGCGTGCCGAGCCCGTGCGTCCCCACGACGAGCAGGTCTGCGCCGGCGTCCTTGGCCGCGTGGACCAGGCCCTCGGCCTGATCCTCGCCCACGGCGGCGAGAGTCCTCGCCCCCTCGCGGCCGCCGGCAGCCAGCAGGCTCGCGGCCTCGTCCAGGAGGGGAGCCTGCTCGTTCAGCCAGAAGGGGTCGGGGAGGCCGAACTTCAGGGAGACGACGTTGACGACGAGGAGGTCCCTGCTCGAGTGGGCGAGCTCCGCGGCCAGCTCGAGGGCTCGCTGCGAGGGCGGAGAGCCGTCGTAGCCGACGACGATCGTCCCCAGGAGCCTGCCGCTGGTCCTCTCCTCCGAGCTGCCCGCCGACCCGGTCACTCGTAACGAAGCGCTTCGGCCGGCCGGATCCGAGAGGCCCTGAGCGCGGGGGCGAGGGTCGCGCCGAGGGCGACGGCGTAGACCAGGAGGAAGATCACGGCGAGGTTGACCCAGGGGACGACGAGCGTGAGGTTCTCCCAGCTCGGCTGCCGCCGCTGGTCGTCGATGATGTTCCACGCGAGCAGGAGTCCGAGCGCGGTGCCGACGACGATCGACGTGAGGGCGAGGAACGACGACTCGAGCAGGAACGACGCCTGCACCATCCGTCTGCGGAAGCCGATCGCGCGCATGACGCCGATCTGCTGGCGCCGCTCGACGACGGAACGGGCGCTGATGACGCCCAGTGCTGCCACGCCGACGATCAGGCCGAGGCCCATGAAGCCCTGGATGAGCCGGTTGAACGTGATCGAGGCTGCTGTCGCATCCCGCATCACCTTCTCGATCGACTCCGCCTCCATCCCGTAGGCGAGGAAGGCCGACTCGATCTGCGCCGCGGCGGCCGCCGCGTCGACCTCCGGAGCGAGCCTGAAGTAGAAGATCGTGGGCTTGGCGCGTCCGGGGAAGGCGGATTCGAGCGTCTCCTGCGAGGTGGAGATGCCGGCCATCTCGAAGGGCGTGCTGTCGGAGAGGATTCCGATCACGGTGAGCTTCACGCGTCGGCCGCTCTGCCGGTCGCCGACCTCGACGGGAATCGGCTCCATCGGCCCCTCGTCGAAATAGAACCCGCTCAGGCGGAAATCGGTCGCGGGCGCGCCGAAGTTGAAGTTGTCGCGGCGCGGCACGATCGTGCTGTCTACGACGGCCAAGCCCGGCTGCGAGCCGATCGCCTCCCACACCTCGCGAGGGGACCCGTAGCCGCGCGCGATCTTCCCGAGGTCGAACGTCGTGTGCTCGAGGAACGCCGGGTCGAGGCCGCGGACGACGTACGGCTCGAGGTCGCGGCCGGTCCCACTCTGCGTCGCCTCGATCGGCAGGAACGACTGGCTCGCCGAGACGGCGATGTCGTCCGCGCGGAGTCCGGGCGCCTCGGCGACTGCGGCCCCGATGTCCTCGATCGGCGTCACCCCGCTCGTGCTCGCCCGCACGTCGAAGCCGCCGCCGAAGGTCTCTTCGTTCTCGAAGGCGCGGATGAAGGAGCCGTTCGCGGCCGTGCCGGTCACGAGCGTGAAGACGACCAGCGTGAACATCGCGAGCGTCGTGCCCGTCCGGAACCTGCTCTTGAGCGGATAGGCCATCGAGAGCCTCAGGACCGGCGCGAGGCTGCGGATCCGCCCGAGGACGCGCATCGCGGCGCCGAGCAGGACGTCGGCGTTGAAGACGATCGTCCAGACGGCGCCCACGACGATCATCAGGCCGGAGGCGATCCAGCTCGAGAAGTCCATCGACAGCCGGCCGAAGACCGTCTCCCACAGCCGCCACGGCAGCAGCAGCGTGACTACGATCGTGAGCCCGCAGGCCGTGTAGGCGGCGCGCTCCGGGACGCCCGCGAGGCACAGGATCGGCACGAGGCTGACGACCACGAGAGACACCCCGACCATGGTCGGCGTCGCGGCGTCCCCGGCCATCCCCGAGACCGTGAGCAGGAGGCCGAAGCCGATGCCGGCGAGCGCAAGAGCGAGCCGCCGTCGCCGGTGCGGCACCGGCGGCTCGGGTAGGTTCCGGATCGCGGTCGAGATCGTCATCGTGCTGACGCGCCAGGCGGAGAACGCAACGACTGCGAGGGTCAGGAGGACACCGAGCGCATAGGCGATCAGCAGGCTGCGGAGCGTCACCGCGAACTCGATCTGGAGGCTCTCGCCGGCTGCGGCGTTGAAGGCCTGTGCCATCACGAGCACCATGAAGTACGCGACCCCGGCGCCGACGAGCGCGCCCACGAAGGCCGCCGCGAGATCGTACGTCACGCCCTCGAACGTGAACATCTGGACGAGATGGCCGCGCCGCGTGCCGATCGCGCGCGCGATCCCGAGCTCGCCTCGCCGCTCGGCGGCCAGCATCACGAAGACGAGGAAGATGAGCAGGATCCCGGCGGCGATCGAGAACGAGCCGAACGTCGTGAAGAACGCCATGAACGTGCTGCCCGCGACGTCGGCTGCCTCGAGGGCGTCCCGCTTCGAGGGGTCGACGTCGAGGCCGAGCGGCGCCAGGACCGGCTCCAGCCTGTCGACGACGTCGTCGGTGAGCGCCGCGCCGGAGATCTTGTCGCCGCGGTTCGAGATGAGAACGTGCCGCACCTTCCCCGGGAGGCCGAGGAACGCCTGCGCCTCTGCGAGCGGCAGGAAGAGCGCCGCGTCGGCTGTTCCCGCCCCCTCGTAGCGCACGACGTCGCGAACGGTGGCGTGGAGCGACGGGCCGCCGCCAAAGACGAGCACGCGATCTCCGGCCCGGACGCCGAGCTCCTCCGCGGCGTCGTCGTTCAGGAAGACCTCGTTCGTTCCCAGGTCTGCGAGCGACACAGGGCCTCCGGAGCCCTCGATCGTCCCGAACCCGTCCAGGCGGGCCGGATCGGCCGCGAAGAGGGTCACGCGCGGCTCGGTTTGCCTCTGGACCGGCGCCTGGACGGCGATCTGCTCGACGATCGCCGGGGTGATTCCGTCCACGAGGTCGGAGCCCGCGAGCTCCGACTCGATCCGCTCGACCGCCGCCTCGTCGAAATACTCGACGCCCGTCGCGGAGCCGAGGCGGGTACCGAGGTCGGCCTCGGCGCCCTTCGCCGAGACGAGCTCGTCCGTCTGACCGAGCGCGGCGACCGCCGTGCCGCGAATCGTGTGGCTCATCGTGTCGCCCGTGGTCAGCGCGGTCGCGATGATGGTCGTTCCCAGCATCAGCCCGACGACGATGAGCGCCGTCCGGCCGCGCCTGCGGCCCACGTTGCGAACGCCGAGCTTCACGAGGACGGGATGGCGGATCGCGAGCACGCCGACGCTGCCGATCGCCAGACCGAGCGCCACGAGGAGCACGGTGAGAAGCGTGTCGACCGGGATGCCGAAGAGCTCTCGCATCGTTCAGTGCCCCTGTGGGTAATGCTGCCCCGCTTCTGGCGCGCGAAAAGCGCGGCAGGCAAGGACGCAGGTCGCCCGCGTATCGGTGAATACGTGGGCGACCGAGGACGCAGCCTGCCGCAGCTTTGCAGCCGTCAGAAGTGCGGCGTGTGTTGCCTGGAGGGGCACTAGCCGGCGAGGGCGCCCGGAAGCATCTCCGCCAGGGCGACCTCGTAGTACTCACGGCCGGGCGGCGCGCGGAACAGCGTGACGTAGCGGTCGAGTGCGGCGGCGGCGAAGCCCGCGGTGCCCGCAGCCGCCTCCTCCGTCTCCCAGACCGTGACGATCATCCCCCTGCCCTCAGGAGTGGTGAGGACGATGACGCCCTCGTACCCATCCTGTGCGCGGAGCTCGGGGAGCACCTCGTCCGTGAACCGCTCCAGCGCGTCCTCGACGCCGACGCGTGTCGTGTCGATCTCAAGCAGGGTGACCCGCGAGTACATGCGGCGCCTCCAGTCGTTGCTCCTCGACGATCTCGCCGTCGAGCAT
This sequence comes from Actinomycetota bacterium, assembly GCA_020029595.1. Taxonomy (GTDB): domain Bacteria; phylum Actinomycetota; class Thermoleophilia; order Gaiellales; family Gaiellaceae; genus JAIBJN01. Next base: position 27,870 of record JAIBJN010000018.1, read on the forward strand.
GCGGACGATCCGGTCGGCCCGCCGGCCGACCGAGAGGTCGTGGGTGACGATCAGGAAGGTGAGGCCGCGCTCGAGGTTCAGTCGGCGCATGAGGTCGACGATCTCCTGCGCGTTCTCGCTGTCGAGGTCGCCGGTCGGCTCGTCTGCCCAGACGACCGCCGGGTCGTTCACGAGCGCTCTCGCGATCGTCGCGCGCTGACGTTCACCGCCCGAGAGCTCGTCGGGGACGTGGTCGGCTCGCTCTTCGAGACCCACGAGCGCGAGCGCGTCCCGCGCCCGGGCGCGCGCCTCTCCCTGAGGCAGGCGGGCGACGAGGAGCGGAAGCTCGACGTTCTCGACGGCGCTGAGGACGGGCATGAGGTTGTAGAACTGGAAGACGAAGCCCATGTGCAGCGCGCGATAGTCGGTTCGCTCCCGGTCGGACATCGATCGCAGCGAGACCCCTTCGATGAGGACGTCGCCCTCGTCGATCGCGTCCAGGCCCGAGAGGCAGTTGAGCAGCGTGGTCTTGCCGCAGCCGCTCGGCCCCATGATCGCGACCATCTCCCCGTGCTCGATCGAGAGAGTCACGCCGTTCAAGGCACGCACCTCGACCTTGCCGGTGTCGTAGACCTTGCGCACCTCCCTCGCCTCGACGAGAGGTGCGCCGAGCGGTGCCTGCGTGGGAATGCTCACGGGACGGAAGGCTCCGCGCTCTCGGCCGATTCGCCATCGGGGCCGGCCCGCATCCGGGTACGGGAAAGTACGGAACCTCGGCCGGGCCGCATCAAGAGGCCTCCGAGCGGTCCTGGGGCACGACGACCACGGGGCACGGGGCGTGGTGGACGCACTGCGCGCTCACCGAGCCGAGCAGGAGGCCGCTGAAGCCTCCGCGCCCACGTGAGCCGACGACGAGCAGGTCGGCGTCCTTGGCCGCGTCGATCAGCGCCGACGCGGCGCGCGCCTCGGCGAGCTCGCCCTCGATCTCCAGCTCCGGCTCCTCCTTCCTCGCCAGGTCGAGCGAGGCGTCGAGGACCTCCATTGCGTCGGCTCGCAGGTGGTCGTACAGCTCCTCGTCAGCCGTGCCGAGGGGCGTACGGCCGAGCACGGAGGCCTCGGGCAGCGCCTCGATGAGCGGAACCATCCACGCGTGCACGACGCGGAGGACAGCCTGGCGGAGACGAGCCTCCGCCAGCGCCCAGCGAAGCGCTGTCGCGGCTCCGGGCGAGCCGTCGACGCCGACGACGATCCTCGGCCTTCGCTCGACGTCGCCGGGCATCAGTCGCGGTCCGGGAGCGCGTCGCGCTCGATCGGGCAGGACAGGCAGCGCGGGCCGCCGCGGCCCCGGCCCAGCTCGGAGCCGGCGATCGTGATCACCTCGATCCCCTCGTGCCTGAGCCGGGTGTTCGTCTCCACGTTCCGCTCGTAGGCGACGACGACCCCGGGGGCGAGCGCGAGGACGTTGTTGCCGTCGTCCCATTGCTCCCGCTCGGCCTCGTAGCGGTCGCCCCCGGTCTCGACGAGCCGGACGGCCGGCAGCTCGAGCGCGCGGGCGATCTCGACGAAGAGATCCTCCTGCCGCTCGATGCTCAACCCGCCTCGCCCGGGCCGGAGCACGTACGGGACGAGGGCGTTCTCGAGCTCGGGGAAGATCGTGAAGGCGTCGCTGTCGATCATCGTCAGCACCGTGTCGAGGTGCATGGACGACCGTTGCTCGGGGAGCGGGACCGCGATCACCTCTCGCGCGGCTCCGGCGGCGAAGAGGCGCTCTGCGAGGAGCTCGACCGCGACCGGCGTCGTTCGCTCGCCCATGCCCACGAGCAGCGCGCCGTTCCCGATGACCAGGACGTCCCCGCCCTCTAGGTGCGGCGGCAGCGGCCAGCTCTCGCTCCACAGCTCGAACTCGCGGCCGGCGAAGAGCGGGTGATGCGTGTAGACGGCGTCGAGATGGATCGACTCCCGCGTGCGCGCCGGCTTCGCCATCGCGTTCACCGAGACGCCGCCGTAGATCCACGCCGACGTGTCCCGGGTGAACATGTGGTTCGGGAGCGGCGGGAGAGCGAAGCCGTCGACGC
>JAIBJN010000019.1 GCA_020029595.1 Actinomycetota bacterium
ATGACGTGCGGGTACTGCAGGAGGAACGCCTCGAGCTGCGGCCCCGGGATCTCGAGGCAGTGCAGGGCCGAGCGCGCGACGACGTCCGCGGTCGGCTTGCAGCGGAGCAGGGTCGAGACCTCGCCGAAGAAGTCCCCTCGGCGGAGCCGCCTGGGCTCGTCGTCCCCGGGGATCTCGACCGCCGCCTCTCCGTCGAGGATGACGAAGAGGCCCCCGCCGGAGAGCCCTCGCCGGAGGACGCGCTCGCCGTCGGTGAAGCGGCGCTCCCAGTCCGGGTCGGCGATCGCCTCGAGATCGGGGTCGCCGAGGTCGGTGAAGAGCGCCAGCCCCGCCAGGCTGCGGACGAGGTCGTCGCGTTCGGTCATGGGCCTACCGACCCATGACCGAGTGGAGGGTATGTGAGGGAACCGGGAGGTTCCTTCACTCGATCAAGGAAGGGGGCCCGCGGGGGAAACAAGGTTTCCCCCGCGGGAGCGAGCTGAAGGCGAGCGACGCTCATCGGCGCGAGGCTACAGCTCCAGATCCCGGGCCGCGAAGTGCACGGCCTCGGAGAAGGACGGGAACGGCTGGATCGTGTCGCGGAGGACGTCCACGTTCACCTCGGCGCGGATCGCCAGCGTCAGCTGGCCGATCCACTCGCCGGACTCGGGGCCGACGGCCGTCGCCCCGACGAGCACGCGCCGCTCGGGATCGGCGTAGAGCTTCAGGAGCCCGGGCCGCTTCGGCCGCTGAAACGTGGACGTGCGGGAGACGGACTCGAGCCTCCACGAGGACGTGACCGCGCCCTCGCCGCTCGTGTCACCTGCCACGGCGACCTGCGGGTCGGTGAAGACGCAGGCGGGGATTGCGCGGTAGTCGGCGCGTGCGCCCTTCCCGGCGACGTTGGCCGCCGCGACGCGGCCCTGGTACTTCCCGACGTGCGTGAAGAGTGCGACGCCGGTCACGTCCCCCGCTGCCCACACGCCTTCCCCGGCCGCGAGGCGCTCGTCGACGGCGATGCCCCTCTTCCCGATCGTCAGGTCGAGGCGCTCGAGGCCGAACCCGTCCACGTTGGGCTTTCGGCCCGTGGCGACGAGGAGCCGCTCGGCCTCGACGGGCTCCTCGTCCTCGAGCTCGAGCCGGAAGGGTGCGCCGCCTCCTCCTCCTCCTCCTCCTCCTCCTCCTCCTCCTCCTCCTCCTTCCACGCGGGTCGCCGTCGCGCCGAGGCGGAGCTCGATCCCCTCCTCCCGAAAGGTCTCGGCGAGGATGTCGGCGGCCTCCGGGTCGACCTGCGGAAGGAGGCGGTCGCCGTTTTGGACGAGCATCACGCGTGAGCCCAGGCGAGCGTAGACCTGCGCGAGCTCGCAGCCGACGGCGCCGCCGCCGACGACGATGAGGCTCTCTGGGACGGTGCTCGCGCTCGTCGCCTCCCGGCTTCCCCAGTGTGCGACCTCGGCCAGGCCCTCGACCGGCGGCGCGACCGGTCGGGAGCCGGTGGCGAGGAGGAGCGCGTCGTAGGGGAGCTCGCGCTCGCCGACCTTGACGAGCCCGGGCTCGGCGACGACGCCCGTCCCGCGCACGAGCGTCGCGCCCTGCTTCCGCACCCACTCCGCCTGGCTCTGGTCGTCCTTCTCCGCCACCTGGTCCCGCCACCAGAAGACCCGTGCTGCGTCTACGGTGGCGACGGCCTCGGCCGCCCCCGGCGCGAGGCGCGCACGGGCGACGACCTCGAGCGGCCGCAGGAGCGTCTTCGACGGGATGCAGGCCCAGTAGGAGCACTCGCCGCCGACGAGCTCGTGCTCGACGACCGTGATCTCAGCGTCCGGATCGAGGCGGGCGAGCGCGGCGAGGAAGGCCTCTCCTGTGGCCCCCGCGCCGAGGACGACGACTCGCTTCACTTAGCCCTCGGGGAAGGGGAGGAGGGCGACCGCGTCGCGGGCGATCTCGAGGAGCGGGTCGGCGGCGACGAAGCTTCCGATGGTGACGACGACCGCGACCGCGACCGCGGCCACGAGCGCCCGGTCGGTCGGCGGGGAGCCGCCGGCCGCGACGACGGCCAGCTCCCGACGCTGCATGAACATCGCCCGGATGACGCCCGCGTAGTAGTAGACCGAGACGACTGTGGCGACGACGCCGACGATGGCGAGCCACGTCCAACCGCGGTCGATCACGGCCGAGAAGACGTAGAACTTCCCCAGGAAGATGCCGGCGGGCGGCAGGCCGATGAAGCCGAACATGAAGAGGGCCATCGAGGTGCCGAGGAAGGGTCGCTCCCACCCGAAACCGGCGAGGCTGGCCAGCGTGACGGGGCCGGCGAGCTCCCGCTCCCGGATCGCGACGACCGCGAAGGAGCCGACGCTCACGGCCGAGTACGCGATCAGGTAGTAGAGGAGCGCCCGGCCGCCGAGCGCGTTCCCGGCAGCGATCGCCATGAGCAGGAAGCCCGCGTGGGAGATGCTCGAGTACGCGAGCATCCTCTTTACGTTCGTCTGCACGAGCGCCGCGAGGTTCCCCCAGGCCAGCGAGATGCAGACGATCACGGCGAGTGCCACCGTCCAGAGCTCGGCCTCGCTCGGGAAGACGGTGACGAGGACGCGCAGCGTGACGACGAGCGCGGCCACCTTCGTCGCGGCGGACATGAAGCCGGTGATGGGGGTCGGCGCGCCCTCGTAGACGTCCGGCGTCCACATGTGGAATGGGGCCGCGGAGGCCTTGAACGCGAGCCCGACCAGGATCATGGCGAGCCCGGCGACGACGAAGAGCCGTTCGGCGTCGTCCGTCCCCGCGGCGATCTGCTCGAAGCCGATGGCGCCGGTGGCGCCGTAGACGAGCGCGCTCCCGAAGAGGAGGACCGCCGAGCCGAAGCTCCCCACGATCAGGTACTTGAGGCCGGCCTCGAGCCCCGAGAGCCGCTCGACGGCGATGGCCGTGAGGACGTACAGGCAGATGGAGAACCACTCGAGCCCGAGGAACAGCGTCATCAGGTTCGACGCGGAGACGAAGAAGGCCATGCCGCTCGCCGCCGTGAGGAGAAGTGCGTAGTACTCGCCCGCCCGGTCGCCGCCGCCCCGCTCGCGGAAGGAGACGCCGACGGTCAGGAGCCCGGCGCCCATGACGAAGATCTCCGCGAGCTCGGCGAGCCGGTCGCGGCGGAGCGCGTCGGCGACGATGCCGCGGCCGGTCTCGTCGGCGGCGAAGAGCGCGATCGCGGCGGCGCCGGCGGCCAGGAAGCAGACCGAAGCGACCACCGCGCCGAACCCGCGGCGGATGCGGACGGGAAGGAAGAGGCTGACGAGGAGGACGACCACGGCGCCGCCGAGCGAGACGAGCACGGGCGAGAGCGCCGACCAGTCGATCGAGGGCGCAGTGAACTCGTTCATCAGTGGCACTAGAACAGCGCCCCGAAGACGCGCTCGGTGACCGCGGCCGGCCAGAACGAGAGCGCGAGCAGGACGAGGACGAGCGGGAGGATTACGCCGACCTCGGCCGGGCGCAGATCGAGCGCCTCCGCCGGCACGGCGCTCCCGACGTTCTCGTGCAGGACGGCGGAGATCAGCCTGAGGATGTACATCGCGGCGAGGACGATCGCGACCGCGCCGACGACCGCCCAGCCCCAACCGATGTCGAAGATCCCGTTCAGGACCAGGAACTCGGCCGCGAACGCGGTCGAGCCGGGCACGGCGAGCGCGATCACGCCCGTCGTGATCAGGATCGTGGCCAGCACGGGCCGGCCGCGCGCCATGCCGCCGAGGAGGCGGAGCTCGCCCGTGCTCGTGCGGCGCTCGATTGCGCCGGCGAGGAGGAAGAGGGCGGCCGAGATGAGCCCGTGATTCACCATCTGGAGGAGTGCGCCCGTGTAGCCGGACGCGTTGACCGCGAAGATCCCGATCACGATCAGGTTCATCTGCGCGAGGCTCGAGTACGCGATCACGCCGCGGACGTCGGGCGCGCGGAAGGCGAGCAGCGATCCGTAGACGAGGCCGATCGAGGCGAGCACGAGCACCGGCGTGCGCCAGTCCTCGGCCGGGCCCGGATAGAGGGGGATGGCGATAGCCAGGAACCCGTACGCGGCCGTCTTCGAGATCACTCCCGAGAGGACCGCGGCGACTTCCGCCGGCGACTCCCGGTAGGCGTCGGGGAGCCAGCCGTGGAAGGGCCAGACCGGCGCCTTGACCGCGAAGGCGATCGCAAACCCGAGGAAGATCCACGTGCTCGTCCCCCGCCCGGCGAGCTCGGCCATGTCGAAGGTGCCCGCGCCGAGCCCGGCGGCGATGATCGCGACTAGCATGAGGAGCGAGCCGGCGATTGTGTAGGCGACGAACTTGAACGTCGCCCTGAGCCGCCCCGGCCCGCCCCAGACGCCGATGAGGACGTAGAGCGGGATGAGCATGGCCTCCCAGAAGACGTAGAAGAGCACGAGGTCCTGCGCCATGAAGACGCCGATCGTCGCCCCCTCGAGGAAGAGGAGGAGGCTCAAATAGACGCCACTCCGCTCGCGCCCGACCCAGAAGCCGTAGCCGACCGCCGCGGCGGTGACGACGACGGTCAGGCCCACGAGCCAGAGCGAGTAGTCGTAGAGGCCCACCTTGAAAGAGACGTCGAGGTCGGCGAACCACGTCACGTCCGCCTCGGCCTGGAGCCCGGCGGCGCCGAAGTCGAAGTTGAGGGCCGTCCCGACCCAGAGCGCGAGCTCGCCGAGCGCGACGAGGAGGGCGAAGCCCCCGGCCGTCCTGGACGAGCTCCACGGCGTCACCCAGAGCGCGACCGCGGCGGCGATCGGGAGAAAGACGAGGAGGGTGGTAATCACGCCTCAGGCCACCAGGAGGAAGACGACTGCGAGGACGGCCAGGCCGACGGCGAGCGCCAGCACGTAGCCGCGCACGCGCCCGGTCTGGGCGGCGGCGACCCGGTCGGAGACGTCGCGGACGCCGATCCCCAGGCCTCCGAGGGAGCGGAGAACGAGGGGCTCCTCGATCCGCCGTGTTAGCCACGTCGCCAGGCGCGAGGAGGGCTCGTAGAACGCGAGGTTGTAGGCCTCGTCGACGTAGAGCTTGTGCTCCAGCGTGCGCACGGCCCCGGGAAAGCGGCGGCGGATGTACGCAGGCCGCTCGCCCGGCCTCCGGTAGAAGGCCCACGCGACGGCGATGCCGGCGAGCGCCGCCGCGAGCGAGGCGAGGATCGAGAAGACGGCGAGGGCGCCGCTCGCCTCCTCGACGGACTCGGCCACCGGGTCGATCCAAGTGTCGACTCCCGCCCAGGCTCCGGGGACTTGGAGGAAGCCGCCGACGATCGAGAGGACGCTCAGGACTGCGACCGGCCACAGCATCACGACCGGGCCCTCGAAGCGCCCCCGGTGCAGGTGCTCGCGCGCGAAGGCGGACACCTCACCGAAGAAGACGACGAAGAGGAGCCGGAACGCATAGAGCGCGGTCAGGAAGGCTCCGACGATTCCGACGCTCCAGAGGATCCAGCCGAGCGACCCGGAGTTTGCGGCGCTCGAGAGGATCGCGTCCTTGGAGAAGAAACCGGCGAACGGCGGGATCGCCGCGAGCGCGAGCGAGCCGACGAGGAAGGCGCGGTACGTCCAGGGGAGCTCGCGCGCGAGGCCGCCCATGCGGCGAATGTCCTGCTCGCCGGAGAGTGCGTGGATGACGAGGCCCGCCGCCATGAAGAGGAGCGCCTTGAAGAAGGCGTGCGTCATCAGGTGGAAGAGGCTCGCGCCGTAGGCGCCGAGGCCGACGCCGACGAACATGTAGCCGATCTGGCTCATCGTCGAGTAGGCGATCACGCGCTTGATGTCCGTCTGCACGAGCGCGACGAGCCCGGCGACGAGGAGCGTGACCGCGCCGAGGATCCCGGCGAGGTCCTGGACGTCGACAGCGAGCTCGAAGAGCGGGCTCGACCGCACGATCAGGTAGACGCCCGCGGTCACCATTGTCGCCGCGTGGATGAGGGCGCTGACCGGGGTCGGGCCCTCCATGGCATCAGGGAGCCACGTGTGGAGCGGGACCTGCGCGGACTTCGCGACGGCTCCGCCGAGGAGGCCGAGCGCCACGAGCACGGAGAGGGTGCTTCCCTCTCCGAGCGCCTCCGGGGCTTCCGCGAAGACGGTGTCGAAGTCGAGGGAGCCGATCTGCTGGGCGAGGATGAAGAGCGCGAGGACGAAGGTGGCGTCGCCGAAGGCGTTCATGATGAACGCCTTCTTGCCGGCGTCGACGGCCTCCCGTCGCCGGTGCCAGAAGTTGATCAGGAGGTAGGAGGAGAGCCCAACCAGGCCCCAGCCGGCCAGAAGCAGGAGGAAGTTCCCCGCCTCGACGAGTAGGAGCATGGAGAAGACGAAGAACGCCTTGTAGGCGTGGTAGCGCCGCTCCTCCTCATCGCCCGCCATGTAGCCGATCGCGTAGGCGAGGATGAGGAAGCCGACCCCGGAGACCACGAGCATCATGAAGACCGAGAGCGGGTCGACGAGGATCTCCGCGCCGAAGCGGAGGTCGCCCGCGGTGAGCCAGGTCCAGAGCGTCGAGACCTCGGACCGGTCCTCGGGCTGCCGCCCGAGCAGGTCGAAGAAGACGACGACCGAGCAGAGGAACGAGAACCCGGTCGCGCCGGCGGCGAGGAGGCCCGCGCCGCGGCCGTCGATCCGGTTGCCCAGGAGCGCGATCGCCGCCGCGGCCGCGGCGGGCGAGAAGAGCGCGGTCCAGGCGAGGGCGGTCACGCCGTCACTGCCTTCCGCTCGCGGCCGCCCGGGCAATGTGCACGAGGAGGTGGACGGCGGTCGGCGGCACCAGTCCTTCGGGATCCGCGCTCGCGTCGTCTGCAGTCATGGCGGCCGCGCGAATGCGGAATCGCTCTCCAACGGCCTGGATCGTCGCCGCCATGTCCGCGGCGGAGGGCCCGCCCGCGGGCCGCGTCGTGATTCACGATCCCCTCGCTGCGGTCGAGGACGTCCAGGTCGAGATGGAGATAGACGTCGGCGACGCGCTCGCGCAAGGCGCCGAGCCTGTTGTTCCAGTAGACATCATCGCCGTCCCGCTCCTCACGGGCCAGAACGGCCTCGACCTCGACGTCGTGCCCGGCCTCGCGAAGCGCTTCCGCGGCGCCCGCCTCGAGGATCTTGATCGGGCCCGCGGCCACGTCGACCCCTGCGCGCCCGAGGTGGTAAGGAGCTTGAATGAGGCTGACGCGCATCGCTACCCGCTCAAGGTCGTGAGCTTGTCGACGTCGAGCTCGACGCGCTTCCGGGAGACGGCGACGATGAGGCCGAGCCCGAGCACGGCCTCGGCGGCGGCGACGACCATGACGGTGAGCGCGAAGATCTGCCCGTCGCCGTTCCCGAGCTGGCGGGAGAAGGCGATGAGGGCGAGGTTCCCAGCGTTCAGCATCAGCTCGAGCGCGAGCAGGATGATGAGCGGGCTCCGGCGGATGAGGACGCCGAAGGCCCCGGTTGCGAAGAGGACGACCGAGAGGATCAGATACGCGGCGATCCCAGGGCCGAGCACTTAGTCCGCCCCTGCCTTGCTTCGCTGGGGCATCGCGCTCCCGAGGATGACGCCGCCCACCGCGGCGACGAGGAGCACGATCGAGGTCGCCTCGAAGGCGAGCAGATGGTCGGAGAGGAAGAGGTCTCCGATCTCGGCCGGCGAGCCGAACGCTCCGGTGACCTCGGCCGTGTCGCTCAGCTGGTCGCCGGCCGCAAGCGCGATCACGACAATGACCTCGAGCGCGATCGCCGCCGCGGCGACGACGGCAGCGGCGGCCTGGAGCGTCGGCCCGCCCGCCCACGGGGCGTCCGCTCGCCCGCCGAGGTAGGCGAGCACGAAGACGAACATGATCACGATCGCCCCGGCGTAGACGATCACCTGCGCGCCGGCGACGAACTCTCCCGAGAGGAGCAGGTAGAGCACGGCGAGGGAGGCGAGGTTCCCGATCAGCGAGAGCGCCGAGTAGAACGGGTTCGTGAAGAGGACGACCGCGATCCCCGAGGAGAGGAGCGCGAGCGCCGCGACGACCCAGACGACCCAAACGAGGACGTTGCCCGCGGAGGCCGCGAGCATGACCTCCACTGGTGCCTCGAGGGGCACTAGCTCTCCGCCTTCCACACGGGGGTCGGCGTGTCGTAGAGGTCGCGGTCGGCGACCGGCATGCGCTTCACCGGCTCGGCGAGGAGCATGTCCTTCGTGTAGATGAGATCGTCGCGCGAGTACTCCGAGATCTCGAACTCCGCCTCGAGCGTGATCGCGTCGAAGGGGCAGGCGAGCTCGCAGTAGCCGCAGAAGATGCAGCGCGAGAGGTTGATCTCGTAGATGCGGGCGTAGCGCTCGCCCGGAGAAACTCGGTTTCCAGGCGTGTTCTCGGCGGCGACGACCCGGATGCAGTCCGCCGGGCAGGCGGCCGCGCAGAGCGAGCAGCCCACGCACTTCTCGAGGCCGTTCTCGTGGCGCCAGAGCCGGTGGCGGCCGCGGAAGCGCGGGTACACCGGCCGTTTGTACTCGGGGTACTGCTGCGTGATCGGCTTCTTGAACATTTGCCGGAACGTGACGGCGAAGCCCTTGAGGCTGTCGAACGGCTGCGGGCTCATCCGGCCGGCCTCATGCGTACACGACCACGATCGCGGTCACGACGGCATTCAGCGTCGCCACGGGCAGGAGCACCTTCCACCCGACCTGCATGAGCTGGTCGTAGCGCAGGCGGGGGAGGGTCGCGCGGAGCCACATGAAGACGAAGACGACGAGCGCGAGCTTGACGACGAACCAGAGCGGGCCGGGGAGCACGGGCCCGCTCCAGCCCCCGAAGAAGAGCGTCACCGCGAGGCCCGAGAGCGTGATCATGTTGACGTACTCGGCCATCGCGAAAAGGCCGTAGCGCATGCCGCTGTACTCGGTCTGGTAGCCGGCGACAAGCTCGGTCTCGGCCTCGGGGAGGTCGAAGGGCGGGCGGTTCGTCTCCGCGACGCCGGCGACGAAGAAGACGAGGAGCCCGACGATCTGCGGTGCCGCGTACCAGAGAGTCTCCTGCTGCCGCTCGACGATGTCGACGAGCGAGAGGCTCCCGGCCATGATCACGACGCCGAGCACCGACAGCGCCAGCGAGACCTCGTAGGACACGAGCTGTGCCGCGGTGCGCATCGAGCCGAGGAGCGAGTACTTCGAGTCGCTCGCCCAGCCGCCGACGAGGAAGGCGTAGATGCCGATGGCGCCGAGCGCGAAGATGAGGAGGATGCCGATGGAGACGTCGGCGACCCGCCCGCTGACCTCGTAGCCCCCGATCTCCCAGACGCCGCCGAACGGGATGACGCTGAATGCCGCCAGGGCCGTGAAGGCGGCCACGACCGGCGCGGCGAAGTAGAGGAGGTCGATCGCGTGAGTCGGAGAGAAGCTCTCCTTGCGGATGAGCTTGACGAGGTCGGCGATCGGCTGGAGGAGCCCGTACGGTCCTGCTCGGTTGGGGCCGTAGCGGAGCTGCATGCGCCCGAGCACCTTCCGCTCGAGCCAGGTCGCGTAGGCGAAGGACAGCATCACGATGTTGACGATGACGGCCGCCTTGATGACATCGATCCACCAGGGCTCTCTCATCGAGACTCGCCCGTGGAGAGTCTCGAAACCTGAACGCGATCGCCGAAGTCCTTTGCGTGCTCAGCGGGGATTCGAACGACTCCGACCCTCAGCTTGCGGTTGAGCCCTGCGCGAAGTTCGCGGGACGTCCCGTTCGAGGTGACGACGACGGCCTCGCCGGGCGCGATCCCGCGCGTCGAAGCGTCCTCGTGGGCCAGCTCGACCTCGGCGGCGGGCCGCTGGAACTGGAGCTGCGGGATCCGCTCGACCGCGGCTCCGCTGAAGAGCGCGCCGATGCGGACGAGCTCGAGCCCCGGACCTGCCGGCTTCCCGGGCGGCGCCTGCGGGTCGGGGCGCGACCACGCGAATTCGTCTGCGGGCGGCAAGTCGGCCTGTTCCGCGGCCGTCGGAGCGGCCCACGGGTCGATCGCGACGCCGAAACGCTCGGCGAGCTGCGCAAGCCACTCGAGCTCGTCGGGCCCGAAGGGGACGACGGCGCGGCGGAGGCGCTGCGGCCGCCCCTCGAGGTTGACGTACGTTCCCTCACGCTCGAGGTAGCTCGTCCCGGGAAGGACGACGTGCGACCAGGCTGTGAGCTCGCTCTGGAACATGGCCGTCGTGAGGACGAAGCTCGCGCGAGCGGCGAGATCGGCCACTCGGGGATCGGAGGCCGCCTCGTCGCCGGAGACGACGAGCGCGCCGATCTCGCCCTCGCCGGGCGGATCGGAGCGGCCCTCGCCGACCGTGTACCAGGCCGTCGCGACGCCCCGGCCGTTCGGCGTCCGCGGGAGGACGTAGACGGCTACCTCGGCCCTCCCGTTCTCGTGGAGCTCGTTCGCGAGCGCGCCCACGTGACGGCCGCCGGTCGGGTCGTCCTCCGACCAGACGAGCGCGACCCGCTTGGCGCTCTTGAGGCTCTTCGCGGTCTCGCGCAGCTCGGTCGGCACCTTCTTCCCTTCGCGAAGATCCGCGCAGACCTGGGCGGCCGAGCCGGGGGCAGCCTGGACGTCGCCGGCAGGGTTGACGGCGATCACCTCGGCTTCTGCTCGCCGGGCGGCCCGCAGCCAGAGGTCGACGACCGGCGCCCGCTCGACGACGGGATCGTCGCCGAGAATCAGGCAGACGTCCGCGTCCCGGATGGCGGAGAGCGGGGCTCGAAAGGCGTCGAGCGCGGCGTCCCAGTCGTCTGGCAGGAGCGCCGCGTCGGAGCCGAGGCCCTCGCGGACGATGCGCGCGAGCGCCGTCGCCTGCTCGACCGTCTCCCCTCCCGAGAAGGCGACGACGACCGAGGAGCCGGCCGCGCGGAGCCCCGCCTCGGCGGCGTCGAGCGCGGCCTCGTGGGACGCCTCCTCGAACCCGCGGCGCCGTACCCGGACGAGCGGCGTGCGAAGGCGGTCCTCGGCGCGGAGATGGTCGTAGGCGAAGCGGCCCTTGTCGCAGAGCCAGCCCTCGTGCACCTCCGGGTGGTTGCGAGAGAGGATGCGGGCGACCTTGCCCTCGCGCGTCGTCGCCCAGACGTTGCAGCCGACGGGGCAGAGGCCGCAGACGGTGGGGACGTTCTGGATCTCCCACGGACGCGCGCGGAAGCGGTAGGTCGTCGACGTGAGCGCCCCGACGGGGCAGAGCTCGAGCACGTTGCCGGAGAAGTGCGCGCGGTACGGCTCGTCCTCGAAGGTGGCGATGATCGACTGCGCCCCGCGGTTGGCGGCCACGAGCTGCCCGTCCTCGGAGACGCTCTCCGAGAAGCGCGTACAGCGGTAGCAGAGGATGCAGCGCTCCCGGTCGAGGGCGATCAGGGGCGAGATCGGGATCGGCTTGTCGAAGGTCCGCTTCGGGAACTGCATCCGCGTCGAGCCGGGGCCGAAGCGGAAGGTGAGGTCCTGGAGGGGGCACTCGCCGCCCTTGTCGCAGTCGGGGCAGTCGAGCGGGTGGTTCAGGAGGATGAACTCGAGGATGGCGCTCTGGCCGCCGGCCGCCTGCTCGCTCGTACGCGCGGTCCGCAGGACGAGCCCGTCCGTGGCGGTCAGCGTGCACGCGGCCTGGAGCTTGGGCAGCCCCTCGACCTCGCAGAGGCACATGCGGCAGGCGCCGACAGGGGGCCCGAGGCGGGGCTCGTAGCAGAAGACCGGAATCTCGATTCCGACCGAGGCCGCCGTCTCCACGAGGCCCTGTCCCTTCGGGGCCAGCACCTCCTGGCCGTCGATCGTGACACGAACCATTTCCGCTTCCGCGGAAATCGTTCGATCGGAGCTCTTCGCGGCTTCAGCCATGCGCCTCGGTCAGGGATTCGCGCTCCGCGCGAATCCCTGGAACCTCGATCTGGCTGCGCAGGTGGGCGTCGTGCTGGTCGACCGGAGCGAGCACGCCAGCGAGCGACGACTCGCCGCCGAAGGGGCACGCGCCCTCGTCGATGTGGCGCTGGAACTCGTCCCGGAACTTGGCCACGTAGCTCGCCACCGGCATCGCAGCCGCGTCGCCGAGCGGGCAGAGGCAGTTGCCGAGGATCCGGTCGCAGACGTTGAGGAGCACGTCGAGCTCGCCCTGAGTCGCCTCGCCCTCCTCGATCTTGCGCAGGAGCTGCACCATCCAGCGCGTCCCCTCGCGGCATGGCGTGCACTTCCCGCACGACTCGTGCATGTAGAACTGCGCCACCCGGAGGCCGAGCTGCACCATGCAGCAGCGGTCGTCGATGACGATGACGGCGCCGGAGCCGAGCATCGTGCCGGCCTGCGCCATCGAGTCGAAGTCGAGCGGCGTGTCCACCTCGGCCGCGGTCAGCACGGGCACCGACGACCCGCCCGGGATGATCGCCTTCAGCTCGCGCCCGTCGGGGATGCCGCCGCCGATCTCGTCGATGAGCTCGCGAAGAGTCGTCCCCAGCTCGAGCTCGTAGTTCCCGCCGTTGACGACGTTTCCCGAGAGGGAGAAGACCCGCGTGCCCGCGGAGTTCTCGACGCCGATCCGCGCGTACTTCTTGCCCCCCAGCTCGAGAATCTTGGGGACGGTGGCGAGCGTCTCGACGTTGTTGATGAGCGTCGGCGAGGCGTAGAGGCCGGAGATAGCCGGGAAGGGCGGCTTCGTGCGCGGCTGGCCACGGCGGCCCTCGAGCGACTCGAGGAGCCCGGTCTCCTCGCCGCAGATGTACGCGCCGGCGCCGCGGTGCACGACGACCGTCAGGTCCCAGCCGGAGCCGAGGACGTTCTTGCCGAGATAGCCGGCCGCGCGCGCCTCCTCGAGCGCCGCGGTCACGACCTCGAACTCGGCCAGGTACTCGCCGCGGAGGTAGATGAAGGCATGGCCCGATCCGATCGTGTACGCGGCGATGACGACCCCCTCGACGAAGAGGTGCGGGACGCGCAGCAAGATCTCCCGGTCCTTGAACGTGCCTGGCTCGGACTCGTCGGCATTGGCGACGAGGTAGATCGGCTTCGGCGTGTCGTCGGGGTGCGGCAGGAAGCTGGCCTTGCGCCCCATGGGGAAGCCCGCGCCGCCGCGCCCGCGGACGTTCGCGTCGAGCAGCTCCGCGAGCACGGCCTGCCGCTCCATGTCGAGCGCCTTGCGCAGCGACGCGTAGCCGCCGATTGCCTCGTACCCCGCGAGCTTCGTCAGGTCGCGGGTGTCGGCGTCCTCGAGGAGCAGCTCCCTACGAGGCATCGCGCAGCTCCCTGACGATCTCCGCCACGTCCTCCGGCCGGACGGGCTCGTGGTAGCGGTGGTCGACGACGACAACCGTCCCCCACCCGCAGCCGCCGGCGCACTCAACCGTGCGTAGCGTGACCTCGCCGTCCGGCGTCGTCTCGCCTGCGGCGACTCCGAGCTCGCCTTCGAAGGCCTCGAGCACCTGCTGGGCGCCGACGAGAGCGCAGGAGACGTTGGTGCAGACCTCGACCATGTGCCGGCCGACGGGCTCGAGGTGAAACATGTCGTAGAAGCTCGCGACCGCCCGGCAGTACGCGGGCGTGAGCTCGAGCGCCTCGGCCACGTCGCGGAAGGCCTCGGGCGGGAGCCAGCCTCCATGCTCCTGCTGCGCGAGGCGGAGCGCGGGCAGGATGGCGGAGCGGCTCTCCGGGTACCGGGCCGCCACCGAGCGGATCGCGTCGTAGAGGCCGCTCAACAGAATCCTCCGGAGCGAAGCGATGGGACAAACCCATCCCGGTGAAAGTGCGCTAGCACTTTCACCGGTCCACCTCGCCCATGACTGTGTCGAGGGAGCCGACGATGGCGATCAGGTCGGCGACGAGCGCGTCGCTCATGCAGGTCGCCGTCGCCTCGAGCGCCACGAAGGAGGGCGCGCGGAACTTCACGCGCCACGGCTTCGGGCCGCCGTCGGAGACGAGGTAGCACCCGAGCTCGCCACGCGGCGACTCGACGGTGACGTAGACCTCGCCCTCGGGGACGCGGTACCCCTCGGTCACGAGCTTGAAGTGGTGGATGAGGCTCTCCATCGAGGTGTGCAGCTCGTGCCGCGGCGGGAGGACGATCTTGCGGTCGTCCACGATCCACGGTCCTTCCGGCATCCCGTGGAGCGCCTGCTGGACGATGCGCGTCGACTGACGCATCTCGTCCATGTGCACCTTGTAGCGGTCGTAGACGTCGCCGTTCGGATAGACGGGCACCTCGAAGTCGACCTGGTCGTAGACGAGGTACGGCTGCACCTTGCGCAGGTCCCAGTCGACGCCCGACGCGCGCAGCACCGGTCCGGACTGTCCGAGCGCGATCGCGTCCTCGGCCGAGAGGAGCCCGACCCCCTTCGTCCGCTCGAGCCAGATCGCCTGGCCGGAGAGGAGCGCCTCGTAGTCGTCGACGCGCTTCTCCATCGTGTCGGCGAACGCGCGGCACTCGTCGTAGAAGCCCTGCGGGATGTCCTCCGCGAGCCCGCCGGCCTGGAAGTAGCGCGTGTGCATGCGCACGCCGCCGACGAGCTCGAACAGGTCGAGAATGGCGTCCCGCTCGCGAAAGCAGTACCAGAACATCGAGATTGCCCCCAGCTCGAGCGCGGCCGTCCCCAGCCAGACGAGGTGCGAGTGAATGCGGTTGAGCTCGCAGAGCAGCATGCGCATCCACTGCGCCTTGGGCGGCGGCTCGATTCCGAGCAGCTTCTCGATCGCGAGCACGAAGACGAGCTCGTTGTTCTGGAAGGAGACGTAGTCGATCCGTTCCGGGTACGTGATCGCCTTCCAGTAGGTCTTCGCCTCCATGTTCTTCTCAAAGCCCGTGTGGAGGTAGCCGACGACGGCCTGGAGCCCGACGACCTTCTCCCCGTTCAGCTCGACGATGAGGCGGAGGACACCGTGCGTCGACGGGTGGTTCGGGCCGAAGTTGACCTCGAGGATGTCGCCCTCCTCGCGCAGACCGGGGTCGACCTGGAGCACGGACGGGATGGGCGAGGGGATACGCGTGCCCTCGTAGATGGCCCTCTTCGTCTCGGCGACGGCCATCAGTGCCGCTTCAGGCAATACGAGCCTGCCTCTGCCCCGCGATCACGCTGCGCCGGAGACCACCCTCGCTCTTGCCAAGGCATCCGGCCTTGGCGGCGCGCGAGTGCGAACTCCGGCTTGGTGCTCGCGACGCAGAGTCGAGGCTGGATTACCTGAATGGGCACTCCTACTCCTCGCCGGAGAACCGCACCGGCTCGCCGCCGAGCGGGTAGTCCTTGCGGAGCGGGTGCCCCTCCCAGTCGTCCTCCATGAGGATGCGGACGAGGTTGGGATGACCCTCGAAGGGAATGCCCATCATGTCCCAGGCCTCGCGCTCGTGCCAGTCGGCCGTCGGCCAGACCGGGACCAGGCTCGGCACGGGCTCGCCCTCCTCACACCAGACCTGGAGGCGGAGGCGCGGCGCGTTGCCGCCGCCCGACTCCACGCGCAGGAGGTGGTAGGAGACGGAGAAGCGTCGCGGCTTCGGCGCCGGCTGCGACTGGAGGCCCCACGAGCCCGGGCTGTTGATGTCGCGGCCGCGCGGGTCACCCCAGTAGCCGGCGACGCGCGGGCGGTCCCAGTCGAGATAGTCGGCCGCCGCGACGTCCGAGAGGAAGTTGAAGCCGGCCTCGTCGCGGAGCCAGTACGCCGCTTCGATGAGGCGCTCGAGCTCGACGACGACGGTCGTCTCTCCGTGGTCCTCGCGCTCCTCGACGAACCCCGGCACTCCCTGGAGCGAGCTCACTCTGCGACTCCGCGGATCTCGTAGGCGGGAGGGACGCCCGCGTGGATCTTCTCCTGGAGCCGCACGATGCCCTCGAGGAGCGCCTCGGGCCGCGGCGGGCAGCCGGGCACGTGGATGTCGACCGGGACGATCTTGTCGACGCCCTGGAGGATCGCGTAGTTGTTGAACATGCCGCCCGAGCTGGCGCAGGCGCCCATGGCGATGACCCACTTCGGCTCGAGCATCTGGTCGTAGATCTGCCTCAGCGGCGCGGTCATCTTGTGCGACACGCGCCCGGAGACGATGAGCAGGTCGGCCTGGCGCGGCGAGGAGCGAAAGACCTCGGCACCAAAGCGGGCGACGTCGTAGCGCGAGGAGACGATCGACATCATCTCGATCGCGCAGCACGCGAGCCCGAACGTGTCCGGCCAGATGGAGTAGCCCTGCGCCCAGGCGACGGCCTTCTCGACCGTCGTCAGGGCCAAGCGCTCCTCGAGCTCGTCCGCTCCCAGCTCCCGCTCGAAGACGCTCGGGCCCTTCGCCCGCATCAGCGTTCGCTCGGACTGGAGGCCGTAGTCGGCGAGGCGCTTCTTCCTCACCGCCACTCGAGCGCACCTCGCTTCCAGACGTAGACGTAGGCGATGGCGAGGATCGCGATGAAGAAGCCGAACTCCGCGAGCGCGAACGGCCCGACGACATCGAGGACGACGGCGACCGGGTAGAGGAAGACGATCTCGATGTCGAAGACGATGAAGAGCATCGCCGTCAGGTAGAAGCTCACGGTGAACCGCTGCAGCTTGGGCGGGCCGGTCGAGACGCCCGACTCGAAAGGCATCCGCTGGGCCCGCGGCGCGCGCTCTTTCCGGCGCGTCGAGAGCGCGAACGAGAAGAGAAGCATCGAGCCGGGGATCGCCGCCGCGAAGAGCGCGTAGACGAGGAACGGGAACCAGTCGTCAAGCGCGGCGAGGAGCACGCCCTGCACGCCCCGCATCCTACCGCTCACAAGGAGTCCGCGCGTTTGGACGAAAACCGGCTCTGCGCCTGGGGAAGCTGGGTGCTACGACCGTCACAAAGTCGGGCACTTTGGAGCGGCGGAGGCCGTTGCTACACTCCGACTAGATGGTCACCGTTACCGAGACGGCAGCTTCGAAGATCAAGGAGCTCATGGCGCAGGAGCCCGAGGGCGAGATCAGCGTCCTGCGCGTCGCCGTTCAGGGCGGCGGATGCTCGGGGTTCCAGTACGCGCTCGGCTTCGACCGGGGCCCTCAGGACGGAGACAACGAGATCGAGATGCATGGCGTCCGCGTCGTGGTCGACCCCGATAGCGCTCCGTACCTCGTCGGCTCCGAGATCGACTTCGTCGACGCCCTCATGGGCGCGGGCTTCGCGATCAACAACCCGAACGTGACGGCGGCCTGCGGCTGCGGCTCTTCCTTTCAGGCCAAGGAGGAGGCGGGCGGCGAGCCTGCGCAGACCGACGCCGCCGCCGGTGGCTGCGGCTCGGGCTGTAGCCACTAGCTGCCGGCCGGCTCGTCCTCGCTACCCTAGGGCCGCGTGAGCGAGCATCACGTCGTCGACATCACGATCATCGGCGCCGGCCCCGTCGGACTCGCCGCCGCCTACTACGCCGGACACCGGGACGCCTCGGTGCGCATCGTCGAGAGCCTCGGGCAGCTCGGCGGCCAGGTCGCCGCCGTCTACCCCGAGAAGCACGTGTACGACGTCGCGGGCCACCCGAAGATCCAGGGCCAGGCGCTCGTCGACCTGTGCGTCGAGCAGGGTCTCCAGTTCGGAGCGGAGACGTTTCTCGACCAGGAGGTCAAGGACCTCCAACGGGTAGGCCAAAACGGAGAGCAGCTCCTCGTCCTGACGACCCACGAGGGCGAGTCGTTCCCCACACGCGCTCTCATCGTCACCGCCGGCCACGGCGCCTTCGAGCCGCGCAAGCTCGAGATCGAGGACATCGACGCCTGGGAGGGGTGCGGCCTGCACTACTTCGTCAGGCGGAAGGAAGTCTTCCGCGACAAGACGTGCGTCATCGTCGGCGGCGGCGACTCGGCCCTCGACTGGACTCTCGGCCTCCAGGACACCGCACGATTGCCGATCACGCTCGTCCACCGGCGGGAACGCTTCCGCGCGCTGGAGACGTCGGTCAAGGAGGCGCGCGAGCTCGAGCAGAAAGGCGACGTGCGCATCTGCGCTCCCGCCGAGGTGCGCGACGTGCGGGGTGACGGGTTGATCCAGGCGGTGACGCTCGAGGACATGACGACCGGAGACCGGTTCGAGGTCGATTGCGAGGCGCTGATCACGCTCCTCGGATTCCACTCGCATCTCGGCTCGATCGCGGACTGGGGTCTCGACCTCCACGGCAAGCGCCAGATCCTCGTCGACCCGTCGACGATGGAGACGTCGCTCCCATCCGTGTACAGCGCCGGGGATGTCGCCGGCTACGAGGGCAAGATCACCCTCATCTCGGTCGGGTTCGGCGAGGCGGCGATCGCAGCCAACCAGGCGATCGCCAAGATCCGCGGCGAGAAGGTTCAGCCCAAGTACTCCACGGACTAGGCCCGGGCCCGGCGACGGCCGGGGCCCGGGCCGTCCGCGGTTCATACCCCGGGGCCGATCCGGTAGGGCCGCATCATCTCGTGGTCCTCGTGCTCGACGATGTGGCAGTGCCACACGAAGAGGCCCGCCACCCCGAAGGTCGCTCGGACGCGCGTGATCTCGCTGGGGTAGGCGATAACCGTGTCCTTGCGGCCGGTCTCCCACGTCTCCGGTGGGCGCGCGGGGCTGCCGTCGAGCGGCTGGCGGTTCACCACCTCGAACTGCAGCTCGTGAATGTGGATGGGGTGCGCGTCCTCGGTGAAGTTGTAGAGCTCCCAGACTTCGGTCGCGCCGACAGCCGGGGCCTCGGTGAGAGGGTCGTCCCAGCCGAGCTGTTTGCCGGTTCCGTCCGGGTTGAGGACCCCCAAGAGGGCTGCACGAGGACCCACCTCCTCGAGGACGTCGGAGTCCACTTCGTTGAGAGAGAGCTGGCGCGTCACGCTCTCGGACGGCAGCGGTGCCGGCGCGGGAAGCGCAAGCAGGTTGGGCGGCGTGCTCCTGTCCACGCCCGGGGACCTCACGACACGGAATTGCATTACCTGCCCGGTCGTCTCCGGGTCCGCGGTGTCGAAGTCGCCCGGCGGCTCCCCGCCGCCGAACGGCTCATCGGGGCCGAGGTTCAGCAGGATTATCTCGGTTCCGGCGGAGACCTTCGTGAAGTCGACGATGACGTCGGCCCGCTCCGCCGGTCCCATGAGAAGCCGGCTGCGCTCCACGGGGGCCGGCAGGAAGCCGCCCTCCGCCCCAATCTGCCAGAAGGGGAGGCCGTTCGACAGCTCGAGGATCAGGAAGCGCGAGTTGCAGCCGTTGAGGAAGCGGAAGCGGTAACGCCGCCGCTCCACCTCGAGGAACGGCCACGTCTTCCCATTGACGACGATCGAGTTGCCGAAGAACTCCGGGTTGAAGATCGGTGCGATGTCGCTGTCTGGGATGTACGGCCCCGCGAAGCCGTCGAAGAACGCGCGGCTGTCCGGGTAGAAGAGCGACCCGTCCTCGTTGAACGAGCGGTCCTGGATGGCGATCGGGATTTCGTGGTAGGTCAGGGCGGGCGGGTCGCCGAGGGCAGGCGCGGGGCCGGGCAGGGTCCCGTGCACCGCGTCGCCGGGGCCGCCGCGCAGGAGATAGAAGCCGGCCGGGCCAGCGTAGACGTTCAGCCGCGTCATCCCGAGCGTGTGGTCGTGATACCAGAGCGTCGCCGCCGCCTGGTCGTTTGCGTACTGGAAGACCGCCGCCCCCGGCGTCCAGTCCCCTCCGAGCGGCGAGCTCGCCTTGAAGACGTCGTAGAACGAGCCGGTCGTCGCGAAGCCCGCCGGGAGGTTCGACGCCGCGGGCAGGTACCAGGCCTCGGCGTAGCCGTCGCTCTCCTGGGTCGTGTTCTCGCCGCCGTGCAGGTGGACGACCATCGGTACGGGCCCGGAGTAGGGGCCGGGAGTGGGCATGCCGCTGAAGTCCGGAGCCGAGTCGCGCCCGCTCTCGCCGCCCGGAGGATTCGCCCAGTGGAGCGTGGGGTCGACCGGCAGCAGGTGGGAGAGATAGTTCCCGCTCCCATCGATGAGCTGGTTCATCCACTTCACCCGAACGGGCGCGCGCCACTTCGCCTCGATCGTGAACGCGGGGTAGTTGAATGTCCCCGGATGGTTGACAGAGCCGTAGCTCCAGACAGTGGTTGCCGGAAAACCGACCGGCAGGATCTGCTGCCGGAACTGCCTGACGGCGATCTCGTAGTAGTCGGTCTGCTTCCCTCCCTTCGTCTTGAGCTTCCCGGTCCGTGGCATGGCGGGCGGGACGATGAGGGGCGTCTCGTACTTGGGGACGATCGTCGGATCGAGCGTGCCGCCTGGTATCTGGGCGAGCGACCACGGGATCCCGCCGCGCCAGAACAGTGCCGCGCCCGCCGCCGTCCCGTACACGATGAGTTGACGTCGCGTCAAGCCGGGCATTCAGGGCCTCCAGTGGAGAGAGGGTCGTCTCTGCCCCTAGCCGGCGTGCCGGCGGGAGCCGCCACGCGCGACCGGGTAGGACGCGTGCAGGGAAAATCGAGATCTCGGCGGCCGCGCCTGCTCGACCAACCCTGCACGCTGCCATACCCGGTAGGGTGCCGCATTGTCCCTGTCGCCAATTAGATCACACATGTCATCTGAAAATCAAGTGATGTCATGAGAAGGTGACAGCGCTGATTCAGAAAAGGACGTAGATGGCCGCCGTGAGCAGACGAGCGCGGAGCGAGCGGGAGATCCTCTCGGCGGCGGCACGGACGCTCGCGGACCGGCCGACGGCCGGGATGGGTGAGATCGCCTCCGCGGCCGGTATCGCCCGCGGGACGCTCTATCGCTACTTCCCAACCCGAGAGTCGCTGCTTCAGGCGCTGGAAGCGGCCGCCGACGAGGAGGCGCGTCAGCGACTCGAGGAGGCCAACCTCGATCAGGTTCCCGTGGACGAGGGACTCGCTCGTGCGACGCGGGCTCTCGTCGCGGTGGGTGAGCACTTCATCGTGCTCCTACGTGAGCGGCGCCCTCCCGAGCCCGGCTTCACGGCTGTGCTCGCTGCGCTCCTTCTGCGCGGGCAGTCTGGAGGCCAGGTCCGCGCCGACGTCCCGGTCGACGTCCTCGTCGAGTCGCTGCTCGTCCTCGTCGGGGTGTGCGTCCGTGCCGGTAGGGGAGCTGGGACGGGATCCGAGGACATCAGCTCGATCGCGCTCCGGTTGTTTCTCGACGGAGCGCGCCGTCCCCCGAGTGACCCGGCTCTCGAGGGTGAGGTCGGTGACTAGACTGGCCGGCGTGAGCGGGATCGCGCCCAGGGAGCTCTGGGGCGAGGAGACGCGGAAGGCGATCGAGAACTTTCCGGTCTCGGGCGATCCCATTCCTGTCTCCGTCGCGCGTTGGCTCGGTCGCATCAAGGCCGCCGCCGCGCGCGTGAACGCCGAGCTCGATCTGCTCGAGGCCGAGAAGGCGCAGCGGATCGCCAAGGCGGCGGACCGCGTCGCGTCCGGTGAGTTCGACGATCAGTTCCCGCTGGACGTCTTCCAGACGGGCTCGGGCACCTCGTCGAACATGAACGCGAACGAGGTCATCGCCACTCTCGCCGGCGAGGGCGTGCACCCGAACGACGACGTCAACATGGGCCAGTCCTCGAACGACATCTTCCCCTCGGCCGTCCACCTCGCCGCGCTCGATGAGCTCGTCCACGACCTCGTGCCCAGCCTGACGGGGCTTGCGGAGGTCCTCGAGCGCAAGGCGGAGGAGTTCGCCGACGTCGTCAAGTCCGGCCGCACCCACCTGATGGACGCCGTGCCGGTGACGCTCGGCCAGGAGTTCGGCGGCTATGCGGCGCAGGTGCGCCAGGGCATCGCGCGCGTCGAGTCGACGTTCGAGCGGCTTGGTCAGATCCCGCTGGGCGGGACCGCCGTGGGGACCGGCCTCAACACGCACCCCGAGTTCGCCGAGCGCGTGCGGACGCGGCTCTCGGCGGAAACGGGGCTCGTGGTTCTCCCCCCGGCCGACCCGTTCGAGGCGCAGGCCGCGCGAGACGCTCTCGTCGAGGCCTCGGGGGCGCTCAAGACCGTCGCCGTCTCGCTGACGAAGATCGCGAACGACATCCGGTGGATGGGCTCCGGCCCGCGGGCCGGTCTCGCCGAGATCGCCCTGCCCGAGCTCCAGAAAGGGAGCTCGATCATGCCGGGCAAGGTGAACCCGGTGATCCCCGAGGTGGTGACGCAGGTCGCCGCCCAGGTGATCGGAAACGACGCGGCCATCACCGTCGGCGGCCTGCAGGGCCACTTCGAGCTGAACGTCTTCGTCCCGATGATGGCCCGCAACCTCCTCGGCTCCATCGGCCTCCTCGCCTCCGCGTCGCGCCTCCTCGCGGAGAAGTGCGTGGACGGCATCGAGGCGAACCGGGAGACGCTCGAGCGCTACGCCGAGCTCACGCTCTCGGCGGCGACGGCGCTCAACCCGCACATCGGCTACGACCGCGCGACGGAGATCGTCAAGGAGGCCGCTCGCTCCGGCCGCCCGCTGCGTGACGTGGCCCGCGAGGCCGGCGTCGACGAGGAGACCCTCGAGA
This sequence comes from Actinomycetota bacterium, assembly GCA_020029595.1. Taxonomy (GTDB): domain Bacteria; phylum Actinomycetota; class Thermoleophilia; order Gaiellales; family Gaiellaceae; genus JAIBJN01. The sequence goes on from JAIBJN010000019.1 coordinate 22,338, forward strand.
AGGCGCTCGACTACCGGGCGATGGCGCGCCCGCACGAGCGCTGAGCCCGGCGCACTCTTGACACGCGCCTTTTAGTGTCATTAACTGCCGGTACGCGCGTTCCGGGACGCGGCGAGGGGACTACCTCTCAGATCCGGGCGGCAGCGCAGCCCGCCGCGAGCCCGTCGCGACCTCCGGGTCAGCTCTTGGGGGGAGAGCCGCGGGAGAGGAGCCGCCGCACGGCGGCTCCCTCCGTGAAGGAGCCCTCAGTGGCGACGGCGTCGCGCCCGGTCTCGGCCGCGTGCCGCTGCTCGTCGGCCCTGTAGGAGGAGCGGACGAGCGGGCCTGCGAAGACGGAGCCGAAGCCCATCGCCTCGCCCTGCTCGCGGAGCCAGCGGAACTCGTCCGGATGCACCCAGCGGTCGATCGTCGTGTGGCGCGAAGACGGCTGCAGGTACTGGCCGATCGTGACGACGTCCACGCCGTGGCCGCGGAGGTCGCGCATCGTCTCGACGACCTCGTCGTTCGTCTCGCCGAGGCCGACGATGATCCCTGACTTCGTCAGCACGGGGTAGCCCGCGAGCTCCTTCGCACGGTGGAGGAGCCAGAGGGCCTTGTCGTAAGAGGCCTTGGCGCCACGCATGCGGCGGTGAAGGCGTCGGACGGTCTCGATGTTATGGTTGAAGACCTCCGGCCGCTCGGCCAGGACCGTGCGGAGCGCCTCCTCCTCGGCGTCGAGGAAGTCGGGTGTGAGCACCTCGACAGAAGCCTGGGGAAGCTTGTGCTTCAGCGCGCGGATCGTGGCCGCGTAGTGCCCCGCGCCACGGTCGGGGAGGTCGTCCCGGTCGACCGACGTGACGACGACGTGGGTGAGGCCCATCTGCGCGGCGGCCTGCGCGAGCCGGAGCGGCTCGAGCGGGTCGGGCGGGGCCTCGGGGCGGCCGGAGTGGACGTAGCAGTAGCGGCATGCCCGCGTGCACGTGTCTCCGAGGATCTGGAACGTGGCGGTGCCCCGCCCCCAGCACTCGGCGATGTTGGGGCAGCGCGCCTCCTCGCAGATCGTGTGCAGGCGCTGGCCGTGCAGGAGCTCTCGCACCTCGAAGTAGCGCGAGTCGGCGCTCGGCGCGCGCACCTTCATCCACTCGGGCCGGCGCGGCCGCTCGGCAACGGGCAGGGAGGCCTTCATCGCGACCCAGTGTAGAGGGGCTCGGACTCACGGCGCGCCGCTTGAATCTGGCGCCGGTTACCTCCTATAGTCACCCAGAGTTCACCCCGGGGAAGGGAGAGGCAGATGAGCGTGAAAGCGCGAGCCAGGCTCCTGGCCGTCGGAGTTCTGCTGGGAGCGTTGCTCCTGGCGCTCCCGGCCTCGAGCGCCGGTCCCAAGCAGAAGCGACTGACGGGAGGGAAGCAGCTCACGCACTTCTCGCAGGCGGTCGCGCTCCGCTTCTGGGCGGAGAACCCCGAGTTCGCTCCCAAGGAGCTGACGGAGCGCCTGGAGCAGGTGCGGGCGGAGGAGCACCCGGGGAAGGATCGGGGCAAGCCCGGCGCTCCCGGCGCCGCCGGGATCGTCTTCAACGCGGATGAGTTCGGTCTCCCGCAGAACGAGGAGTCCGTGACCGCCTGCCGCGCGAACACGAGCTACGTGCTCGAGGGTACGAACGACTATCGCGGGCTGCTCGATCCGCTCGGGAACTTCACCGGGTGGCACTTCTCGAACGACGGCGGCCGCTCGCTCGCGAACGAGGGCCTGCTGCCGCCGGTTCCGCTGTTGAGCGATCCGGCGACCGAGGTGCCGTCAGGCGGCGATCCCGTCATGGTCGCGGGGAAGGGATGCGCCATGTTCGGCGGCGGCCTTGCGTACGACGCGGTCGATCCCTTCTCCAACCCGAACGGCATCGCGGTGTCCAAGAGCTCGCCCTCGATCCTGGCGTCCTGCGACACGGCGGCGGATCCGGCCAACCCAGACTGTTGGCCGACTCGCCGGCTCGTGGCCGAGGGCACCGGCATTCCGGATCCGACTCCCGAGAATCCCGGGCACTTCCTCGACAAGCCGTGGTTCGACGTCGGGTGGAGCGGGGACGCCGAGTACGTCTGGATCGCGTACTCCGACTTCGCGATCACGGGCCCGGGCGACCTCGACTTCACGGCGGAGATCTTCGCCGTCCGGTGCACCAGTGATCTGGCCACGTGCACGGAGCCGATCCCGATCAGCGTGGACGACGTCGACGTGCAGTTCGCCGACGTGACGATCGGTCCGGACGGACGCGTCTACGTGACGTGGTCGCAGATCTTCGGCGAGCTGACGGAGGAGCCGCAGACGTTCGTGCACAAGCTCCGCGTCGCCGAGGCCGGCAGCACGACGTTCGGGCCGGAGAAGATCGTGGCCGTCGAGGAGCTTCCGATCCCGTTCGGCGGCCTCCTCAATGCCAACGACTTCCGCATCGCCACGTACCCGAAGAACGCCGTGGCCCCACACCGCGGAAACTCTCGTGTCTTCGTGGTGTGGGACGCCTGCAGGTACCGGCCGCTCGACACCGTCTGCGAGGAGGCGTACGTCAAGCTGACCTGGTCAGACGACCTTGGCGACACCTGGGCCGACCCGGTCGAGCTCTCGCGGGGAGGGAACAACTACTTCCCGTCGATCGACTGGGACGGCGAGCGCCGGGGCGCCGATCTCGCCTTCACGTGGTTCTCGAACCGACGCGACGGCCAGTTCGACAACCGCCAGGACATCGAGTTCGCGAGCGTCGACGTGAGCCGGCCGTGGGACGTCGAGGATCGGCGGGTGCTCACGAGCGGAATGAACGAATCAGAGGCGGATCCGCTCCTGGGCGGCCTCTTCATCGGCGACTACATCGAGGTCGCCGCGGTGGGCGACCGAGCCTGGGTCGGATACAACGCCAACTACCGGCAGAAGGAGCTCCTCGGTGAGGGGGTGCCCGTTCCGCAGCAGGACAACTACCTCGACCGCGTTCGCTTCGGCGGCTGAGCGGCAGGACGTCTCACCGTGCCGCGGGCCCCGGGAGACCGGGGCCCGCTCCCTGCTAGGGCCGGGCCGGGACCTGCTCCACGCCGATCGCCTCTCCGGAGCGGGCGGCCGCCCGGAGGGGCTTTGCCGCCAGCTTGTCGTGGACGGGCTGGGGCCAGAGACCGAGGCCGTCCTCGGCGGGAAGCTCGTCGAGCTGGAGCCCGAAGACGTCGGCGATCGCAGCCGCTGCCTCGGCCCGCACGTCGTCGACCCCGAGCGAGCGGTCGAGCTCGCGGGTCATCGTCGTGAAGGCCGCGTCCTCGAGGCCGCAGGCCGTGATCCACTCGGAAAACGGCGTCGGGTCGAGGTCGACGTTGAGGGCGTAGCCATGCGTGGTGATCCAGCGCGAGATGTGAACTCCGATCGAGCAGATCTTGCGGGGCGGGCTCTCGAGCCAGACGCCGGTGAGGCCCTCGATTCGGGCTCCCTCGATCCCGAAGGCGGCGAGCGTGCCGATGACGGACTCCTCGAGATCGCGGCAGTAACGTTTCACGTCGCGGCCGTGCCGGTTGAGGTCGAGGATCGGATAGCAGACGAGCTGTCCCGGCCCGTGGTAGGTGGATTTGCCGCCCCGGTCGGTTTCGACGACCTCGACCTCCGCCGCGTCAGGGACGTGGAGCTCGGCGGACTCGTCGGTGCGACGCCCGAGCGTGATCACGGGCGGGTGCTCCAGGAGGATGACCGTGTCGGGGATCGCTCCCTGGGAGACAGCCGCCGCGAGCGCGCGCTGAAGCCCCCACGCCTCGCGGTACGGCGTCGCGCCGAGGTTCAGCAAGTACGCCCCGCGCTTCACGATCTACAGCCTAGACGCCGCGCACCTGCGAGCCGTCCTAGAAGTCCGACTCGCCCCAGGTCTGCAGGCGCTCGCGGAGGTCGCGGAGGAATCGTCCCGCGAGGGCGCCGTCCACGAGGCGGTGGTCGTACGTGAGCGTCAGGTTCATGATCATGCGGATCGCGATCACGTCCTCGCTCATCTCGTCCTGGACGACCCACGGCCGCTTCACGACCGCGTAGGTGCCGAGGATGGCGGCCTGCGGTTGGCTGATGACCGGCGTCCCGTGGAACGTGCCGTAGCCGCCTGGGTTCGTGATCGTGAAGGTGCCGCCCTGGACGTCCTCGGGCAGGAGCTTCTTCTCCCGCGCGCGGGCGGCGAGGTCCGCGATCGCCTTCGCCATCCCGAGCAGACTCAGCGTCTCGGCGTTCTTGACGACCGGAACGATCAGGCCCTTGCCATCGGCGAGCTCGACCGCGAAGCCGATGTTGACGTAGTTACGGGTCACGATCGAGTCGCCGCGCAGCTCGCCGTTCACCCACGGGTAATCCCTGAGCGTGTCGACGGCGGCGCGCGCGACGAACGCGAGGTAGGTCGGGTTGACGCCGTACGACTCCTGGTACTCCGTCTTCAGCTTCCGACGGATCGCCGCGACCTTCGACATGTCGACCTCGATCGAGCTCGTGACGTGTGCCGACGTATCCAGCGACCGGCGCATGTGCTCGGCGATGCCCCTCCGCATCGCGGACATGGGCTCCACACTCTCCCCCTCCTGCGCCGCCTGCGGCGGCTCCGGAGCGGGAGAGACACGCTCCGGTCGAGCCGGAACTGCCGCTGGCGCAGCCGGCGGCGGAGCGATCGTCGGGGTCGGTGCGAGAGCACCAGACTCGATGAAGCCCAGGATGTCTTTCTTCGTGACGCGGCCGGCGCGGCCCGTCCCCGGGACCTGCGAGACGTCGACCCCGTGCTCGGCGGCGATGCGGGCCACGACCGGGGAGACGAAGCGTGCGCCCTCCGCCTCTCCGTCGGCCGGGCCGGCCTGAGCCTCGGCGGCAGCGGGAGTCGGAGCCGGAGCCTGTTCGGCTGCAGCCTCCCCAGTCGCCGGCTCGGACACGGCCTCTGCTGGAGGCGCCTCTTGCGGCGGCGCCTCGGCCGGGGCGGCCGCCTCGACGCCCTCCGGCGCGATCACGGCCAGCTTCGTCCCCACCGCCACCGTCTCGCCCTCCGGGACGAGGATCTGCTGGAGGACGCCGGACGCCGGGCTGGGGACCTCCGTGTCGACCTTGTCCGTCGAGATCTCGAGGAGCGTCTCGTCCGCCTCGACCGGGTCGCCCTCGGACTTGACCCACTTCGTGATCGTCCCCTCGGAGACGGAGACGCCCATCTGGGGCATGACGACGTCGACGAGCGTTCCGGTGGCCATCAGTACGAGACGAGCTCGCGGATCCCCGCGACCACGTCCTCCACCTGGGGAAGGAACGCCTTCTCGAGCGGCGGCGAGAACGGGACCGGGGTGTCCGGTGCCGCGATCCGCTTCACGGGTGCGTCGAGCTGCTCGAACGCTTCCTCGGCGATTGTCGCCACGATCTCGGCGCCGAAGCCGCCCGTCTGGGTGTCCTCGTGGAGGACGACGACCTTCGAGGTCTTCTCCACCGAGGCGAGCACGGCCTTCTTGTCCCACGGAATGATGGTGCGGAGGTCGACGATCTCCGCGGAGACGCCGTCCTCCTCCGCGACCTTGTCGGCGGCCTCGGCGGCCGTGTAGACCATCGCGCCCCAGGTGACGACGGTGACGTCCTCGCCCTCGCGATGGATGCGCGCTTCGCCGAACGGAGTCGTGTAGCGCTCGTCGGGCACGTCAGCCTTGATGCGCCGGTAGAGGTGCTTGTGCTCGAAGTAGAGGACGGGGTTCGGGTCCTCGATCGCCGTGACGAGCAGCCCCTTCGCGTCCTCGGGGGTCGCCGGGCACACGACCTTCAGGCCCGGGATGTGGGCGAAGCTCGACTCGGGGTTCTGGGAGTGGAAGGGCCCGCCCGAGAAGCCGCCGCCGGACGGGCAGCGGACGACGATGGGGACGGGCGTCCCTGCGCGGTAGCGCTGCTTGGCGGCGACGGTGACGAGGTGGTCCCACGCGCAGGAGACGAAGTCGGCGAATTGCATCTCCGCGACGGGGCGCATGCCCATGATCGCCGCTCCGGTGCAGCCGCCGACGATCGCCGTCTCGGCGAGGGGCGCGTCGATCACCCGCCAGGGCCCGAACTCCTCCTGGAAGCCCTGTGTGACCTTGAAGGCGCCGCCGTAGACGCCGACGTCCTCGCCGATCACGAAGACGCGCTTGTCGCGCCGCATCTCCTGGCGGAGCCCGTCCGAGATCGCCTGCAGGTACGTCTTCTCCGGCACTAGTGAGCCATCACTTGTGGTGCGGCGTTTCGAGGTCCTCGGGCGTCGCGAAGACGCCCTCGAGGAGCGTGGACGGATCCGGCAGCGGGCTCTCCTCCGCGCGCTTGATCGCGTCGTTCAGCAGCTTCTTCACGTCCCCGCGGATCTCGCTCTCCTGCTCGTCCGTGAAGTCGGCGTTCTCGCGCAGCCAGGAGCGGAAGCGCTCCAGGGGGTCGCGCTTGGCCCACTCCTCGAACATTTCCTTGGGGACGTAGAAGGCGTCGTCGTGGACCGCGTGGCCCTCCATGCGGAGGGTGAGGCACTCGATCAGCGTCGGGCCTTCGCCCTCACGCGCCTTCTCGACCGCGCGCTTCGCCTCGCGGAAGACTGCGAGCAGGTCCGTGCCGTCGGCGACCACGCCCTCGAAGCCGTAGACCTTGCCGCGGTCGGCGATGTGCTCGCAGGCGTACTCGAGGTGGGTGGGCGTCGAGTAGGCCCACTGGTTGTTGTCGCAGATGAACACCACCGGGAGGCGGCGGACGCCGGCCAGGTTCATCGCCTCGTGCGTGTCGCCGCGGGCGGAGGCTCCCTCGCCGAACCAGCCGATCGCCACGCGCCGCTCCTCGCGGATCCGGAAGGCGAGCGCGCAGCCGACGGCGACCGGGACCATCGCCGGCAGATGGCTCACCATGGCGATGAGCCCGAGGAACTGGGCGAAGATTCGCCAGGGCTCGACCCCGCGCACGACGTGGACGCCCATATCCCGGTGGAGCGGCGTGCCCACGTCGTCGGGTCCCATGGCCATGGCGATGCCGACCGCGGCCGCCTCGTTGCCGCGCCCCGTGTAGAAGCTCCCGGGGATCTTCCCCTGCTTGTAGAGGATGTGGCCGCGCTCCTCGATCCCCCGGGTGACGAGGAGGTGGCGGTAGATGTCGAGGAGGTCCTCGCGGTCGAGGCCGAGCTCTTGGATCTCCGTGAGCGAGCCGACGGGCTCTGCTTCCCTGGCGATCGCCATCCCGTGGGACACTCTAGCGCCTGCCTTGGGGGTAGGGTGAGGGCATGGCCGGGGCCTCGAACTGGCTGCGGGAGGAGCGCCGGCGGACGCTCGGCGACTGGGCGGCGTTCTGCCTCGCGTGCGGTCACGTCCAGCGCTTCTTCGTCGAGGACGAGCGCAAGCTCGAGGCCTCCTGCCCTGCCTGCGGGGGCGAGCTGAGAAGCCGCTGCCCTTCCTGCTCGGCGCGCATCGCCTCGGCGTTCGCGATCGAGTGCGAGGACTGCGGGGCCCCGCTCCGTCCGGCCGAGGCCTTCGGCGTGCCGATCCGCCGTCCGCCTCGCGGCTGAGTCTCAGGACTGGATCTCGGAGAAGTGAATGACCGTGACCGTGTCCTCTTCGATCACGTCCCGGTTGTAGAGCTGGCCGAGGAAGGTGGCCATGTCGTCGGTCCGCTTGATCTCGGGGTTGTCCTTCTCGAGCTCCCGCGGAGAGCAGTCGGCGAGCGGCTTCACCTCGACCTTGTCGATGACCGCGTCGAAGATCTTCGCGCGCGGACCGTAGCGACGGCCGACGAGCACCTGCACGACCATCCCCTTCTTGTACTTCCCGGACTTGTCGCCCAGCCGGATCGTCGCGGTCTTGCGCCTGCTCCGAAGCTGGTCGGCGACGATCGGCGAGTAGAAGTTGAGGGCGTACATCGAGCCGGGGGAGGGCACAGCAGCGGGAGCATCATAAAGCCTGATGGGCCAGGATTTCGCGTGCCTTCTCGGCCATCTCACGCTCTCCCCTGTAGGCGAGCAGGCGCGGAGCCTCCTCGAGCGGGAGCCACCGCGTCGCGTCGACCTCGTGAGCGAGCTCCGGCGGGATGTCGCCGAGGCGGCCGCGACGGTACCGGAAGAGATAGAAGCTCACGATCTTGAAGACGCGCTCGCCTTCCCACGTGTAGACGTAGCGCACGTCGCCCAGCTTGCCGACGAGGCGCCCCTCGACGCCTGTCTCCTCGGTCACCTCGCGGGCGGCGGTTTCCTCGGGCCTCTCGCCGCGGCCGATCAGCCCCTTCGGGAGTGCCCAGACCTCCTTCCCGCCGGGTCGGATGGCGGCCAACCGCCAGCCTCCGCGCAAGCGGCGGACGACCACTCCCCCGGCCGAGAACTCGCGACGCATCGGAAGCAGGAAGCTAGCATCGAGGCGTGCGCCGCCTCCTCCTCCTCGTCTGCGCGATCGTGCTCGCAGACACGGTGCTCTACTCGGCCCTCGCGCCGCTCCTCCCGCACTACGCGGACGAGTTCGGGCTCTCGAAGGGCGAGGCCGGGCTCCTCGTCGGCGCGTACGCGGCGGGCGCGCTGCTCGCCGCCCTCCCCGGAGGTCTTGCGGCCGCCCGCTTCGGCCCGCGTCGTGCGGTGATCGGCGGGCTCGTGCTCATGGCCGTGGCCAGTGTTGCGTTCGGCTTCGCGGACTCCGCGCCCGCGCTCGGCCTCGCGCGTCTCGCACAGGGAGTCGGCAGCGCGCTCTCCTGGACGGGCGGCCTCGCCTGGCTCGTGGCGGGGACCCCGCGCGCGCGGCGCGGAGAGATGATCGGGACGGCGATGGGCGCCGCGATCTTCGGTGCTCTCCTCGGGCCGGCCGTAGGCGCCGTCGCGGAAGCGCTCGGCTCCCGCGTCGTCTTCTCCGCCATTGCGGGGATCTCGCTCCTGCTCGTCGGCTGGGCGCTGCGGACGCAAGCGGTCGCAGCCGACCCGCAGCCCGCGCGTGCCTATCTTCGGGCGGTTCGCGAGCCGGTCATCCTCGGTGCGCTGTGGCTCATCGTCCTGCCCGCGGTCCTCTTCGGCGTCATCTCCGTGCTCGTACCTCTCGAGCTCGGCGACGCCGGCTGGAGCGCAGCCGCGATCGCCGCCGCCTTCATCGGCTCCGCGGCGATCGAGATGGTGGTGGCTCCGCTTCTCGGCCGCTTCTCCGACCGGCGAGGGCGCCTCCTCCCGCTCCGGATCGCCCTCGCCGGGGGCGTCGCGGTTACGACTGGGCTCGCCTTCGCCGGCCGGCCCGCGGTCGTCGTCGTCCTCCTCGTCGCCACGGCGGTGACCTTCGGCGCCTTCTGGGCGCCGGCGATGGCGCTTCTCGCCGACGGCGCCGAGCGCATGGGGCTCGCGCAGGGCCTCGCCTTCGGGCTGCTGAACGCCTCCTGGGGCGCGGGAAACTCGGTCGGACCGCCGCTCGGCGGCGCCCTGGCCGACCTCGGCGGAGACGCGCTCCCCTACGCTCTCCTGGCGCTCGTCTGCGCGGTCACGCTCCTCGCCGTCTCCCGAGGACGCCGGCTCCTTGGCACTCCGCTCGCCCGAGTGCCAGAGAGCTCTTGATCCGACCGCTCCGATTTAAGGTAGGATCTCCGCTGGCACTCGATTGAGTCGAGTGCCAGCCACGAAAAGTCACGTCGCAAGGAGGAGTGCTGGATGAACCTTCAGCCACTGGGCGATCGCCTGATCGTCGAGGCGCTCGAGGAGGAGGAGACGACCGCGAGCGGCATCGTCCTCCCGGACACCGCCAAGGAGAAGCCGCAGCGCGGCCGCGTCCTCGCCGTCGGCCCCGGCCCCCGGGACGAGGACGGCAACTACGTGAAGATGGATCTCGAGGAAGGTGACGAGATCATCTTCTCCAAGTACGGCGGCACCGACATCAAGCTCGGCACGGATGAGTACCTCATCCTGCGCGAGTCGGACGTGCTCGCGAAAGTCGTCGGGACCACCAAGAGCAAGAGCAGGAAGAAGGAGCTGGCCGGCGCCGCCGCCTAGCGCGACGTCCGCCAGAGAACCGAAACGGAGGAAGTGAATGGCTCACAAGGAGCTTCTCTTCAACGAGGACGCGCGGCGCGCGCTCGAGCGCGGCGTCAACGTCCTCGCTGACGCGGTCAGGGTCACCCTTGGCCCCAAGGGGCGCTACGTCGTGCTCGACAAGAAGTTCGGCGCGCCCACCATCACGAACGACGGCGTCACGATCGCCCGTGAGATCGAGCTCGAGGACGTCTTCGAGAACCAGGGCGCCCAGCTCGTCCGCGAGGTCGCCACGGCGACCAACGACGTTGCCGGCGACGGCACGACGACCGCGACCGTGCTCGCCCAGGCGATCGTTCGCGAGGGCCTCAAGAACGTCGCCGCCGGCGCCAACCCAATGGGCCTCAAGCGCGGCATCGAGTCCGCCGTCGATGCGGTCGTCGAGAATCTCAAGAAGCAGTCCAAGGAGATCTCGGGCAAGGAGGACATCGCCCGGGTCGCCAGCATCTCGTCGCGCGAGCGCGAGATCGGCGACGTGATCGCGGACGCGATCGAGAAGGTCGGCAAGGACGGCGTCGTGAACGTCGAGGAGGG
>JAIBJN010000087.1 GCA_020029595.1 Actinomycetota bacterium
CACCGGCGAGCCCTTCGACCAGAAGGTGACCGTCGGCTACATGTACATCCTCAAGCTGCTCCACCTCGTCGACGACAAGATCCACGCGCGCTCGACGGGCCCGTACTCGCTCGTGACGCAGCAGCCGCTGGGAGGCAAGGCGCAGTTCGGCGGCCAGCGCTTCGGCGAGATGGAGGTCTGGGCGCTCGAGGCCTACGGCGCCGCGTACACGCTCCAGGAGATGCTGACCATCAAGTCCGACGACACTGTCGGACGCGTGAAGGCCTACGAGGCGATCGTCAAGGGCGAGAACATCGCCGAGCCGTCGATCCCCGAGTCCTTCAAGGTGCTCCTCAAGGAGATGCAGTCGCTCGCGCTCGACGTGAATGTCATTTCCGAGGAGGGTGCGGAGGTCGAGGTGCGCGAGGAGGACGACGAACTGCTCCGCGCGGCGGAGGAGCTCGGCATCGACCTCTCGCCCGGCTCGCTCCGCGCCGCGGCGCGCCAGCCCACGGCCGAGGAGGCCGAGGAGGGCCAGGAGCGCGTCGACACCGACGGCGAGCTGACCCTCCCAGCCGACGAGCAGCTCGGCGACCTCGACGAAGCCGAGGCGGGCGAGCTCGAGGCCGAGGAGAAGGGCGCCCTCGAGGAAGCCACCGACCTAGCAGACGCGGAAATCGAAGAATCATGAGCAGGGGAGCGCTTTGATCGACATCAATAACTTCGACGCGATCCGCATCGGCCTCGCGTCGAGCAAGCAGATCAGGGACTGGTCCTCCGGCGAGGTCACGAAGCCGGAGACCATCAACTACCGCACGCTCAAGCCCGAGAAGGACGGGCTCTTCTGCGAGCGCATCTTCGGCCCGACAAAGGACTGGGAGTGCTACTGCGGCAAGTACAAGCGCGTCCGCTACAAGGGCATCATCTGCGAGCGCTGCGGCGTCGAGGTCACGCGGCAGAAGGTGCGCCGCGAGCGCATGGGCCACATCGACCTCGCCGCGCCCGTCTCGCACATCTGGTTCTTCAAGGGCGTCCCGAGCCGCATCGGCTACCTGCTCGACATCGCTCCGAAGGAGCTCGAGAAGGTGCTCTACTTCGCCGCCTCGATCGTGACGAGCGTCGAGGTGGAGAAGCGGGCCGCCGACCTCGCCGACCTCGAGGACAAGGTGCGCGGCGAGTACGAGCGCATCAACGTCGACCGCGACGAGGCGCTCGCCGCCCTCGAGGACCGGCTCGCCCGTCGGCGCGACTACTTCACGAAGGGCAAGGAGCGCAACTTCGACGAGGACGACGAGTTCTGGGCCCGCGGCCTCGCCGCCTGGGCCGAGGAGCAGGGCCTGCCCACCCTGGAGGAGTCCCGCTCGCTCGCGAGCGGGATCTTCACCGAGGTCGCGCAGACCGTCACGACGGAAGACTCGAAGAAGATCCGCGAGCTCGTCCGCAGCGCCGCAGTACGGGACGACCGCCGGCTCGCGCCGCGCGACACCGAGGCGGTCGGCAACGCGGCCGTCCAGATCCTCGAGGCGCTCTCCTCGCTGGTGAAGCAGGCCGACAAGGCGACCGGCTCCAAGAAGGGCGCGATCACCAAGCACGTGAACAAGGTGCAAGACGCGCTCCTTACAGGAGCGGATCTTGCACCTGAGGACGCCGACCTAACGGTCGGCGTAGACCGGAAGAACCTCGACAAGGCGCGCGAGCTCGGCAACGGGCTCCTGCGCGACGTGCTCGACCAGGCCGAGCCCGGCGCCGACCCGGCGGCCGTGAAGGAGCTGGCCTACGACCTCTGCCTGCGCGAGGGCGCCCGCAAGGAGGACTTCGACGCCCTTTCCCAGTGGGCCCTCAAGGTCCGCGAGATGTACCAGGACATCGAGTCCCGCCGCGGAGACGCACGCGAGGCGGCAGTCGACTCGAACGCCCGCCTCGAGCAGACGTGGCAGCTCTTCAGCGATCTCGAGCCGAAGCTGATCGTCAACGACGAGATGCTCTTCCGCGAGCTGAAGGACCGCTTCGGCTCGCCGTACGGCTTCGGCGTCTACTTCAAGGGCGGCATGGGGGCGGAGGCGATCCGTGACCTCTTGCGCGACCTCGACCTCGACGCTGAGGCGAAGTCGCTGCGGGAGATCATCCGCACGTCGAAGGGTCAGAAGCAGCAGCGCGCGATCAAGCGGCTGAGGGTCGTCAACGCCTTCATCACCTCGGAGAACCGGCCGGAGTGGATGATCCTCGAGGCGATCCCGGTCATCCCGCCGGAGCTCCGCCCCATGGTGCAGCTCGACGGGGGCCGCTTCGCCACGAGCGACCTCAACGACCTCTACCGCCGCGTCATCAACCGGAACAACCGGCTCAAGCGCCTGCTCGACCTGGGCGCGCCCGAGATCATCGTCAACAACGAGAAGCGGATGCTCCAGGAGGCGGTCGACGCCCTCTTCGACAACGGCCGCCGCGGCCGTGCGGTCACCGGGCCTGGGAATCGCCCGCTGAAGTCGCTCTCGGACATGCTCAAGGGGAAGCAGGGCCGCTTCCGCCAGAACCTGCTCGGTAAGCGGGTCGACTACTCCGGCCGCTCCGTGATCGTCTCGGGCCCGCAGCTCAAGCTGCACCAGTGCGGGCTGCCGAAGCTGATGGCGCTCGAGCTCTTCAAGCCGTTCATCATGAGCCGCCTCGTCGAGCGGAAGTCCGTCCAGAACATCAAGGCGGCGAAGAAGTACGTCGAGTCGATGGTCCCGGAGGTCTGGGACGTGCTCGAGGAGGTCATCGCCGAGCATCCTGTGCTCCTGAACCGCGCGCCGACGCTCCACCGACTCGGCATCCAGGCGTTCGAGCCGGTCCTCGTCGAGGGCAAGGCGATCCAGATTCACCCGCTCGTCTGTCACGCGTTCAACGCGGACTTCGACGGCGACCAGATGGCGGTGCACCTCCCGCTCTCCGCGGAGGCGCAGGCGGAGGCGCGCATCCTCATGCTGTCCTCGAACAACATCCTCTCGCCCGCGCACGGGAAGCCGCTGTCCACGCCCTCGCAGGACATGGTGCTCGGCAGCTATTACCTCACGTACTGCCGGCACGACCTGACCGAGACGTCCGCCGAGGAGCTCGATCCACGGCCGAGGCGCTTCGGATCCGAGGACGAGGTCATCCTCGCGCTCGACTCACGCCAGGTTGCGCTCCAGGATCCGATCGAGTACCGCCGCGCCGGCGAGCTCCTGCTCACCACTCCGGGCCGCGTCATCTTCAACGAGGAGGTCGCCCGCGCCATCGGGCGCGCTCTCCCGGACCTCGACCCGACCACGGTCGAGTTCATCAACCGCACGCTCGGCAAGAAGGAGACGAACGACTTCGTCACCGGCCTCGTGGACATCTACGGCGCGGCAGCGATCTCCGTGCTCCTCGACACGGTCAAGGACCTCGGGTTCCACCACGCGACGCAGGCCGGGATCACGATCTCGAAGAACGACATCGTCATCCCTCCGGAGAAGGAGCAGATCCTTGAGGAGTACGAGGAGCGCGTCCAGAAGATCGAGACGCAGTTCGAGCGTGGCCTCATCACCGAGGAGGAGCGCCACGAGTCGATCGTCAACATCTGGACCGAGGCGACCGACACGGTCGCCGACGCGATGGAGAAGACGCTCTACGAGCTCAACCCGATCTACATGATGGCCAACTCGGGGGCCCGCGGATCCTTCAAGCAGATCCGCCAGCTCGCCGGGATGCGCGGCCTCATGGCCAATCCGAAGGGCGAGATCATGGAGCTGCCCATCAAGGCCAACTTCATGGAGGGCCTCTCGGTGCTCGAGTACTTCATCTCGACCCACGGGGCGCGCAAGGGGCTCGCGGACACCGCTCTCCGCACGGCCGACTCGGGCTACCTGACCCGGCGGCTCGTGGACGTCTCCCAGGACGTCATCATCCGCGACGAGGACTGCGGGAGCGCGGAGTCGATCCAGCTGCCCGTCTTCGTCCCCGAGGGCCTCAACCGCTCGCTCGCGGGGCGCGTGGCCGCGGCGGACGTGCGCAAGCCGCTCAAGGACGGCAAGCCCGGCAAGACGGTGCTCGTCGCCAAGGGCGAGGAGATCACCTTCCCGCGACTGCGGGAGCTGGCGGCCGAGCTGGAGGAGCACGCGGACACCTTCACGGTGCCGGTGCGGAGCATCCTCAAGTGCCGCAGCGAGTACGGCGTCTGCCGGGTCTGCTACGGCACCTTCCTCGCCACGGGCCAGATGTGCGAGATCGGCGACGCGGTCGGCATCATCGCCGCCCAGTCGATCGGCGAGCCGGGCACGCAGCTCACGATGCGCACCTTCCACACGGGCGGCGTCGCCGGCGCGGACATCACGCACGGCCTCCCGCGCGTCGTGGAGATCTTCGAGGCGCGCAACCCGAAGGGCGCGGCCACGCTCGCGCAGGTGGGCGGGCGCGTCGAGATCGAGGAGACCGACCGCGGGCCGAAGGTGACGATTCACGCCGACGGGGTCGACGAGAACGGCGAGCCGCTCCCGCCGAAGGACTACCAGCTGCCGCGGCGCACGCGGCTGCTCGTGGCCGCGGGAGAGGTCGTGGAGGCCGGCGACCCGCTCCACGAGGGCTCGCTCTCTCCGGCCGAGCTGCTCGGCCTCCACTCCAAGTCGGGCAAGGGCTCGACCCCGACCGAGCTCTACCTCGTCGGCGAGGTGCAGAAGGTCTACAAGTCGCAGGGCGTGGACATCCACGACAAGCACATCGAGCTGATCGTCCGCCAGATGCTGAAGAAGGTGCGGGTCGAGAACGCCGGCGAGACGGACCTCCTGCCGGGCCAGCTCGTCGACAAGGTCGTGCTCGAGCGCGAGAACGTGCGCGTCAAGGGCGAGAAGAAGGAGCGGGCCACCTTCGAGCCGCTCATCCTCGGGATCACAAAGGCCTCCCTCGCGACCGAGTCGTTCCTCTCGGCCGCCTCCTTCCAGGAGACGACGAAGGTGCTGACCGACGCCTCGATCGAGGGCAAGGTCGACCGCCTGCTCGGCCTCAAGGAGAACGTCATCATCGGGAAGCTGATCCCGGCGGCGACCGGGCTCAAGCGGTACCGCAACGTCGAGATCGCCCCGAGCGAGAAGGTGCCCGCGTCCGCCTACGCGCGGCCGCAGACGGAGGAGCAGCTGCTCGCCGCGCTCGAGGAGATCGGCTCGGACGGCGAGAGCCTCGGCCTCCTCGACATGACGTTTGGCGGAGAGTCCGAGACGAACGGGGGCGACGGCAAGAGCTCGCTCGAGGCCGAGGAGGTCCCCGAGGTCGACTCGCCGCTCGACGAGGAGAGCTAGAGGGGAGTCGAGGACGCCGGCGAGGGCGTCCTCCGATTTTCCCGCTCTTTGCGAGGAGTTCCATGGGTGCCCCCCAAAAGGGGGATCGCCGGCGGTGCGGCTAGGCGTAGACTGGCTCCCGTCGCGGTCAAGAGGGCACCCGGACGAGCCGCGTGAGGGCGTCTGCAAGGGTTATCCACAGGTTCCACAGCGAGGTGGGGAGAGAGTGGCTGGTCCAGAGTATTCCGAGCGTCAGCCTGCCTCCGAGCAGGCCCCCCCGGCTCCGCCGGGGCACTTTCTCTCCCGCGAGCTCGAGTCTGACTGCGCCAGGTTCCTCGAGGACGTCCGAACGCTCGTCCGGCGGCGAGAGCAGGAGGCCGGCCTCGCCCGCCTCGGCTCTCGGCTCTAGTAGGAGCCCCCTGCCCCCAGCTCCCTAGAGCTGTCCGCCCGCTGCACCTGGCCCTTGCCGCCCTCCTTCGCGTGGTCGAGGGCGTCGTCGGCCCGCTGGAACAGCGCAATGGCGTCGTCCTCGGGGCGGAGCTCGGCGATGCCGGCCGAGAGGCGGACGCGCTCGGCCGGCCCTGACGCCCCGGAGCCGACCGCGAACTGGATCCGGCGGTAGAGCTGCTCCGCGTCCCGCGCGCCTGCCTCCGGGAGGATGACCGCGAACTCGTCCCCGCCGACGCGGCAGGCGACGTCCGACTGCCGGACGGCTCGGCGCAGACGCTCGGCGACCGCCGCGAGTACGGCATCGCCGCCGAGGTGTCCGAGACGGTCGTTCGTCTCCTTGAAGTCGTCGATGTCGAGGATGATGAGCGCGACGCGGCGCTCGTAGCGCTGCGCACGCGCGCACTCCCGACCGAGGGTCTCGTGGAAGTAGCGGCGGTTGTGCACGCCTGTCAGCGCGTCGACGTCCGCGAGCTGGCGTGCCTCCCGGTACTCCTGCGCGTTCCTGATGGCCGGGGCGCTCGTCTGCGCGAGCGTCTCGAGCCCCGCGATCTCGTCGTCCTCCGGGACGCGGTCCGTCCCCCGCCAGAAGACGGCGAGCGTCCCGATCGTCCCGACGTGCTCTTCGCGCAGCGGGACGGCGACGCCGCCGCTGATCAGTCCGCCCTCCAGCTCGCGGGCGGCCTCCTCCGCGGCGTCGTACCGATAGCTGATGCGGACGGCCCTCGCTCCTCCCGACGGCGAGCCCGAGACCGGCTGGCGCGAGGCTTCGTCGGCCGTCATCCCCAAGGTCGCCACGAGCGGCTCGTCCTCCGCCTGGCGGACGACGGCCATCGCAGCGTCGATCCCGTCGGTCGTCGCCGCCGCGGCCAGGGTCCGCTCGAGCACGGCGTCGAGGTCGATCGTCGTGGCGATCTCGGCCAGCTGGCGCGAGCGAGCCGTCTCGGCCCGCGCGTCCTCGAGGGCGTCCGTCAGCTCTTCGGGCGCCGCCTGCTCGTCGGATCGGGACCCATCTCCGGAAGCGGCACCCTGGGAGCTTCCCCCGCGCCGTACGACCAGCGCGAGAAGGACGAGCGACGCGACGAGCGCGAGGACGGCCGCCCCGATGGCGAAGCCCACGGCGATCCAGGTGGCGGTGTCGGCAAGAGGGACCATGTGGGAGGCTGCGGATGGACGATACGCGCGCACCCCCGCCGCGACAATACTTTGCGGCAAGCCGCGCTGAGCTGCTAGCATGCCGCGAGGTTCGGCATGGGCCTGGCCCACGTCGGCCTTTTGTTGCGTCTGGAAGCCGTCCAGACACCTCCCCGAGACGAAGGAATCCCACCGCGTGCCCACCGTGAACCAGCTCGTGCGGAAGGGTCGGAAGACCCCCCCGACGAAGGTGAAGACACCCGCCCTTCGCGGCGCCCCGCAGAAGCGGGGGGTCTGCACGCGCGTGTACACGACGACGCCGAAGAAGCCGAACTCCGCGCTGCGCAAGGTCGCGCGCGTCCGGCTGACGAACCAGATGGAGGTCGGCGCCTACATCCCCGGCGAGGGGCACAACCTTCAGGAGCATTCCGTCGTCCTCATCCGCGGCGGCCGCGTGAAGGACCTGCCGGGCTTCCGTTACAAGGTGATCCGCGCCGCGCTCGATGCCGGCGGCGTGGCCGAGCGGAGGCAGGCGCGCTCCAAGTACGGCGCCAAGAGAGGCTCGTAGCTAGTGGTCCGCCCGGCAACGTCCTCCACCAACGTCATCGGGCGGACCACTGATGCCTAGGCGTGCAGAGATTCCGGTCCGCGAGCTCGAGCCCGATCCGCTCCACAGCTCGAAGCTCGTGACGCAGGTGGTCAACAAGGTGATGGTGCGCGGCAAGAAGTCGACGGCCGAACACATCGTGTACTCCGCCCTCGAGAAGGTCGGCGAGCGCACCGGCAAGCCGCCGGTCGAGGCGCTCGAGCAGGCGATCAAGACGGTGACGCCGGTGCTCGAGGTGCGCTCCCGCCGCGTGGGCGGCGCCAACTACCAGGTGCCCGTCGAGGTCCCGCAGCGGCGCGCGCGCACCCTCGCCGTGCGCTGGCTCGTCGGCTACGCGCGCGACAGGCGCGAGAAGCACATGGACGAGAAGCTCGCGAACGAGATCCTCGACGCGTTGAACCAGCAGGGCGGCGCCTACAAGCGCAAGGACGACCTCTACCGGATGGCGCAGGCCAATAAGGCCTTCGCGCACTACAGGTGGTAGGTATGGCGACCCCCGTCCTCACATCTCGCGTCCTGGCTGCGGCTGCAACGCGGCGCCTCGCGGCGTCCTCGGTCGAGCCCGTAGCCTCCGGCTACGAGCGCGGGTGGGCGGGGACGGAATCAGAGCCGGAACTCGCGGAGCGGGTTTCGGCGCGCGACGCTTGCGTTTCGCTGTCCCAGAACGCGATCTCCTCGGACGGTGATCGCTCGTGAACGCCGTGAAGACAAGCGGGAAGGTCGCGCTCGACCGCGTCCGCAACATCGGGATCATGGCCCACATCGACGCGGGCAAGACGACGACGACCGAGCGCATCCTCTACTACACCGGGCGCACCCACAAGATGGGCGAGGTGCACGAGGGAGCGGCCGTCATGGACTGGATGCAGCAGGAGCAGGAGCGCGGCATCACGATCACGTCCGCTGCGACGACGGCGTTCTGGCGGGATTTTCGTATCAACATCATCGATACGCCCGGGCACGTGGACTTTAC
>JAIBJN010000020.1 GCA_020029595.1 Actinomycetota bacterium
CATCTCCCCTCCTTCGGCTCGTGGTTCGGCTCGAGGCGGCCGAGCGCCCGCTCGCCCTGGACGATCCCGGCCGCGCCGTCGCGGCCCTGAGCCTTGACGACCTCGTAGAGGGCGCGCGCCTCCTGGACGTTCCTGGCGACGTGCGGCACGAGCGGCACCTTCCCGTGCTTGAAGAGGCTGAGGGCGAACTTCGTCTCCTTGATCGCCGAAGCGACGCCCTGCGTCTTGGGCACGAGCTCGGTCTCCCGCAGCCACCCGGTCGTCTTGGCCGAGTGGACGAACCACTTGGCGTGCTTCGCGCCCAGGTCGCGGTCGATCCCCGCCTTGATCGACTCCGCCCCGAGCTTGGCGATCGAGTCGCGCGGGTCGACGCCCTTCGGGCAGCGCTCGTTGCAGAAGTAGCAGCGGGTGCAGTCCCAGATCCCGTGCTCGTCGTTCAGGCTCTCGAGCCGCTCGACCGTTGCCTGGTCGCGCGGGTCGCCGACGAAGCGGAAGCCCTTGGCGAGCGCCGCCGGGCCGAAGAACTCGGGATCGGACTCCATCGAGTTGCACTCGGAGACGCAGCAGCCGCACATGATGCAGAGCGCCTCCTTGTGGATCGGGTTCATCTCCTCCTGGGAGCGGATGAACCAGGCGAGGACGGCGCGCCCGTCCATGCGCATCCCGCAGGAGCCGCAGATCATCATGCGGCAGCTCTTCCGGTAGGAGAGCGTCCCGTCGACCCGGTCCTTGACGATGTCGAGGACGTCGAGCAGGCACGCCCATTCCGGGGCCTCGACCTCGTACTCCTTGAGCACGCGCTCGCCCGAGCCCGGGTCGAACCGCCAAATCTTGAGTGCGACGTCCAACTCGTCAAACCTCAGGGAAGCTCGGAGACGTCGATCACCTGGTCAGCCGGGGGCGGCTCGACGTCCACCTCGACCCCGAAGTCGTAGTACTCGGTCGTAACCGTCTGGGTCCCTTGCACCGTTCCCGATGACGGAAGAGGCTGATCGTACTCGTACCGGCGCGCTCGCCCCTCGTCGTCGAGCCAGATCTCCATCCGAACCTCGTCGACTCCGCTGAGCTCGATCATGCTCTCATATGTCTCCCGCAGGTTCTCCGGTCCCTCCGCGGCCAGCTTTCGGAAGTCGATCGTGCCGCGATAGTGGGTCGTCGGCACGCCGCGAACCTCTTCCTCGCCGACGACCGTGAAGTCGTCGCCGGCGCTCTCGATGAAGTCGAGCCACTGGGTCGGGTCCGTACCCGCCTGCTGCATGAGAGCCTGGACGTCGATTCCGAGCGCCTCGGCGCCCGCCCGGAGGTCGAGGCGGACCCACGACTTGCCGCTCGGGAGCTGGGCGAGGCCAGGCGGAAACCGCATGTAGATCACGAGATCCACCAGCCTCGATTCCATCTCGCCGCCGACGAGTCCGCCGGTGGCGGCGGCGAGCTCGGAGAGATCCATCGTGATCTGGCTGCGCTGACTCGCGAAGTCGACTACCCCTTCCCCGGTCATCGTCAAGGGGTCGGCGAGGGATTCGATCATCCTGGTCACGGTGCTGGAGACTCGAGCCGCCCCAGATCCAGCGGTGTTCGCGGCAACCTGCGCGAGCGCCGACTCGGGAGAGGTCTCCTCGGCGTCCCCGCCCCCGCACGCCAAGGAAACCACGGAGAGGACCACCGCCGTCACGACGAAGAGCAGACGCCGCATCAGTACGTCCGCTCCTGTGGCTGCCACTTCGTCACCCGCACGGGCTCCCAGGTCAGCTGCGGACGGCCGTCGGCCCAGGTCACGAGCGTGTGCTTCATGAAGCTCTCGTCGTCGCGGTTCGGGTAGTCGTACGGCCGCGCGTGGGCGCCGCGGCTCTCCCTGCGGGCGAGCCCGGCCTCGACCATGCAGGATGCGAGCTCGAGCAGGAACTCGAGCTCGAGGGCCTGGGTGAGGTCTGAGTTGAAGACCGAGCCCTTGTCCTCGACGACGACGTTCTCGTAGCGCTCCAGAAGGCCGGCGACGATCTCGCCCTGGCGGCGCATCTGATCCTCGCGCCGGAAGACGCCGAAGTTCTCGTGCATGGTCTCGGCCATCTCGTCGCGGATCGCGTGCGGGCGCTCGCCGTCCGTCCGGTCGAGAAGCGCCTGAAGCTTCTGCTCAGCGTCCGTGAGCGCCGACTCGGGCGGCGCGACCACGGTGTTGGCGAGGGCCCATTCGGCCGCGGCGCGCCCTGAACGCTTGCCGTAGGTGATCGTCTCCATCAGCGCGTTTCCGCCCAGCCGGTTGGCGCCGTGGACGGAGACGCAGGCGCACTCCCCGGCGGCGTAGAGCCCTTCGAGCACGGTCTTGCCGTCGACATCGGTGTCGATGCCGCCCATGTGGTAGTGGGCGCCAGGCCGGACCGGGATCGGCTCGTGGATCGGGTCGACGCCGGCAAACACCATGCTCAGCTCGCGGGTCCCGTGCAGGCGCTCGATGATGCGGTCGGCGCCGAGGTGGCGGAGGTCGAGGAGGACGTTCCCGTCGATGGCGCGCCCCTCGTCGATCTCCGTCTGCTCCGCGCGCGAGATGACGTCGCGGCTGGCGAGCTCCATCGCGTTCGGCGCGTAGCGGACGAGGAAGCGCTCACCCTCCGAGTTCAGGAGGTACGCGCCTTCGCCGCGGCAGCCCTCGGTGATGAGCACGCCCGACGGCGAGAGCGTCGTCGGGTGGAACTGCATCATCTCCATGTCCTTCAAGGGCACGCCCATGCGCAGCGCCATCGCCATGCCGTCGCCGGTGCAGGAGTAGGCGTTCGTCGTCCCCGTGTAGAGCCGGCCTGCTCCGCCCGTCGCGAGGATGACCGTCTTCGCGCCGACCATCTTCAGGCCACCGTTCAGGAGGTCCCAGCAGATGACGCCCTGGCAGCGCCCCTCGTCCTCGACGAGCTTCCACGCGAACCACTCCTCGTAGACGGCGAGGTCGCGCTTCATCACCTGCTCGTAGAGCACGTGGATGAGGACGTGGCCGGTGATGTCAGCCGCGTACGCTGTCCGCGGCTCGCCGGCGGCGCCGAAGGGCCGCTGCGCGATGCGCCCGTCCTCCGTCCGCGAGAAGACCGCGCCCCAGTGCTCGAGCTGGTAGACGTCTCCGGGCGCCTCGTCGCAGAGAACCTGAATCGCGTCCTGGTCGCCGAGGTAGTCGGAGCCCTTGACCGTGTCGAAGGCGTGCTTCTCGGGATCGTCCTCGGACGCGTTCCCGAGCGCGGCGTTGATCCCGCCCTCGGCGGCGCCGGAATGGCTCCGGACGGGGTGGATCTTCGAGATGAGGGCGACGTCCGCGCCGGCGTCGAAGGCCTCGATGGCAGCGCGCATGCCGGCAAGGCCGGCGCCGACGATGAGGACGTCGTGCTTCGCTTCCACCGCTGGGGACGCTATCTGAAACGCCCGCGGGGGGGCGTTAGACGAGAGGGCCTGCCCGACGCACGGCCTCGTCGGCGTCGGGGAACCGCGTGAAGTTCTCGCGGAACATCGCCGCCAGCTCGCGGGCCTTGGCGTCGTAGGCCTCCAGGTCGGCCCAGGTCGAGCGCGGATCGAGGAGGCTCGTGTCGACACCGGGGACGTCCACGGGAACCCCGAAGCCGAAGACCCCGTCGATGCGGTACTCGACGTCGTCCAGCTCCCCTCCGAGCGCGGCGTGCAGAATCGCGCGCGTGGCGGTGATCGGCATGCGCTCGCCCTCGCCGTACGGCCCGCCCGTCCAGCCCGTGTTCACGAGCCAGACCGTGGCCTCCAGGTGCTGGTCGAGCTTCTCTCCGAGCATGCCGGCGTAGACGGCCGGGGCCTGCGGGAGGAAGGGAGCGCCAAAGCAGGCCGAGAACGTGGGCTGCGGGTCCCGGACGCCGATCTCCGTGCCCGCGAGCTTCGCCGTGAACCCGGAGAGGAAGTAGTAGAGCGCCTGGTCCCTCGTCAGCCGAGCGATCGGAGGCAGGATGCCGAACGCGTCCGCCGTCAGGAAGACGACGGCGCTCGGGTGACCGGCCCGCTTTGCCGGGAGCGCGTTCTGAATCTGCTCGAGCTTGTAGGCGGCGCGCGTGTTCTCCGTCTTCGAGTCGTCGTCGAGGTCGAGGACCCCGCGCTCGTCCACGACGACGTTCTCGAGCACGGTGCCGAAGGTTTGCGTCGTCCGGAAGATCTGCGGCTCCGCCTGGGGCGAGAGCCGGATCACCTTCGCGTAGCAGCCTCCTTCGACGTTGAAGACGCCGGCTTCGCCCCATCCGTGCTCGTCGTCTCCGATCAGGCGGCGCTCGGGATCGGCGGAGAGCGTCGTCTTCCCGGTGCCCGAGAGCCCGAAGAAGACGGCCACCCGGCCCTCGCCGTCGACGTTCGCCGAGCAGTGCATGGGGAAGACGCCCTCGAGGGGGAGGCGGTCGTTCATGAGCGCGAAGATCGACTTCTTGATCTCCCCCGCGTAGAGCGTCCCTCCGATCAGCACCTCGGCGCGCGTCGGGTGGAGAAGGATGAACGTCTCGCTCCGCGTTCCGTCCTCGTCGGGATCCGCCTCGACGGAGGGCGCGTGGAGGACGAGCGCCTGCGGTCGGTGGTCGGCGAGCTCTTGCTCGCTCGGGTCGATGAAGAGCGTGCGCGCGAAGAGCGCGTGCCAAGGGGACTCGGTGACGACGCGGACGGCGAGGCGATGCGCCGGGTCCGCCCCGGCGAAGGCGTCGACCACGTAGACGTCGCCGCTCTCGAGCTGCGCCACGACCTTCTCGCGCAGGCCCTCGAAGCAGTCCTCCGTGATGGGGCTGTTGACGTCGCCCCAGGCGATCCGATCCTCGGAGTCCGGCTCGCGGACGACGAAACGATCCTCCGGCGAGCGGCCTGTGTGGAGGCCGGTGTCGACGACGAGCGGCCCCCCCTCGGCGAGGCGCCCATCCTCTCGCGCGAGCGCGTGCGAGTAGCACATGGAGACCGTTGGATTCGAGAAGACCGATCCTCGCGGGTTGAGGCCGTGCGCCTCGAGACCGGTTGTCTCGCTGATCGCCATCGCCGCGTATCGTACGCCTCGTCCAGCGTCTCGGCCCGCATGGAGTTCTCCCTCGAGCGAAGCCAGGTCGTCGGCGCAGGCCTCGAGGAGGCCTTCGCGTTCTACGTCGATCCCTGGTGCCGCGCGCCGGGAGGCCCGCTCGCGCCGCTCGTGCGGCGCGGCGCCGTCGGCCGCTGGCTCGACGAGATCTTCGATTACCGAGCCGTGCGCGTGCGGGGGCTCCCCGCGTGAGCGAGCCGGCTCGAGAGGCGTGTCCCGGGTGCGGCACCCCGCAGGCCATCTCCATCGGCTCGCCGTTTGTCGGCGCCGTCGGCTTCCTCTGGTGGAAGCGCCCCTTCGAGGAGCGGCTCTTCCGCTGCGCGGAGGGCCACGTGTACTCCGTCCGCCTGACGGGCAGCGGGGAGGCCGAGACGACGACGGTCGAGCTGCACGAGAGCGTCGAGGCGTGGTTGCAGATCCGAACGGGCGCCCAGGCCCCCACGCGCCCGCCGGGTCTCTAGCTGTGGACAGTCACCCAGACGAGGCCGCCGCCGACTGCTCCGCGCCACGCCGCGCTGGCCGCGGCCGCCCTTCAGCCGCTCTCGTCATGTCCGGACGCGCTGCGGGGGCAGCTCCGTCTCGAAGGAAGCCCGCTCCGCGTAGAGGAGGCTCGGCGGCGCGGAGACGTCGAAGCCCAGGGCGCGGAGCGGCTCGACGCTGAAGGGGCCGGTCGGCTCGGCTCGCTCCCAGACGGCCTCACCACGGCGGACCCGGAACCCACGCGGGCCGGCCGCCTCGAAGAGGCCGAGCTCGTGCGACGTGAGCTCGCTCGGCGCCGCGGGCACGCGCGGCTCGTAGGCAAGGTTGACGCCGAGACCGGGTGCATCGACCACGCCCCGTCGCACGCGCAGGCGTGCCGGGCGCACCGGGATCCCGAAGAGCGCGCCGCCCATCCCGGCCGGGGTGACGCGCATGACGAGGAAGAAGACAGCAGCCTCCCCCTCGTGCCTGACGTAGACGCGCACGTTTAGCTGTGAGAAGTGCGGCAGGGGCAGGCGGCCGAGACGGCCCCCGTCCCACCGGAGCGCGGCGATCGTGACGAGGTGTCGCCCGTCGACCGGCGCCGGCTCCAAGCCCGGCGGGAGCGTCCGCGCGACCTGCTCGGCGTCCGTCTCCCAGCTCGCGAGGACCAGGTCGCGGACGCGGTGGCGCAGGAGCACGGCAGGAAGCCTAGGCGCGAGGCGGAACTGCGCGTCGTGGACACGAGCGCTGCAATCGACCGCTTCCTGCGGAGCCAAGCGCTCTCCGAGGCGACGCGCCGAGCCTACCGCCGCGACCTCGAGGAGCTCGCCGCCTGGCTCCGCCGCAACGGGCTCACGCTTGTGAGCTTCGACGCGCGGGCGTTCGCCCGCTACGCGGCGGAGCTCGGCGCCGACCGCCCCGGACGGCAGCCGAGGAAGCTCGCGCAGACCACGATCGCGCGCAAGCTCGCCGCCGTGCGCTCGCTCGTCCGCGCGACCCTCGGGCCCAGCCGGGTTCCCGACCTCTCCGTCTCCGGCCGCCGGCGACGCCGCCTCCCCCACGCACCTCGCCCAGCAGAGACCGACATGCTCCTCGCGGGGGTCGAGGCGGGGGATCCGCTCGGGCTCCGCAACCGGGCCCTGCTCGAGCTCGTCTACTCCGCCGGGCTGCGCTCGCAGGAGGCCGTCGACCTCGTGCTCGCGGACGTGGACTTCGAGCAGGAGCACGTGCGCGTGCGCGGGAAGGGCGGCAAGGAGCGCGTCGTCCCGCTCGGCGAGGAGGCCGCCTTCCGCCTCCGCCTCTACCTCGAGGACGGTCGTCCGCGGCTCGCGCGCGCCGCTTCGGACGCGCTCTTCCTCTCCGCGCGCGGGAAGCCTCTGGACACGTCGGCGCTGCGCCGGCTCCTGCCCAACCCCCACCGGCTCCGCCACGCCTTCGCCACTCACCTCCTCGAGGGGGGCGCCGACCTGCGGACGATCCAGGAGCTCCTCGGCCACTCCTCGCTCTCCACGACTCAGATCTACAGCCACGTGGACGCCAAGCGGCTCCGAAAGGTGTACGACCGTGCCCACCCCCGCGCCTGACGAGAACGGCCACGCCCGGGGTCAGACCCCGGCCGTGTCCGATCCGGTCGTGGAGGGATTCCTCGAGCTGCTCGCCGCCCGGCGGGCGCCGCGTACCGTGGACGCGTACCGGCGCGACCTCGCCGCCCTGGAGTCCTTCCTCGGCCACTCGCCCGTGACGGCGGGTGCCGACGAGATCGAGTGCTGGCTGGCCGATCTCCGGGCACGCGGGCAGGCTCCGAGCTCGGTCGCCCGTCGCGCCGCAGCCGCCCGCACGTTCTACCGCCACCTCGTCGCCCTCGATCAGCGCCACGACAACCCGGCCGCCGAGGTCGACCTCCCACGCCGCCGCCAGCGGCTTCCCCGCTCGCTTTCGCTGGGCGAAGTCGAGCGCCTGATCGACGCGGCCAACGGCACCACGCCTCGCAGCCTTCGTGACCGCGCCCTCCTCGAGCTCCTCTACGGCGCCGGCCTCCGGGTGAGCGAGGCGGTCGGCCTCGAGCGTGGCGGCGTCGATCTCGAAGCCCGCTTCGTCCGCTGTCTCGGCAAGGGCGACAAGGAGCGGGTCGTGCCGCTCGGAACCCAGGCCGTGGAGGCGCTGCGCCGCTACCTCGGCCGCGGCCGGCCCTACCTCGACCGCCGCCACCGCCCGGAGCTCTTCCTCAACGCCCAGGGCGGCGCGCTCACGCGTGCCGGCGCCTTCTTGATCGTCCGGCGGCTGGCAGCGAAGGCCGGGCTCGACCCCGAGCGGATCCACCCCCACCTCCTCCGCCACTCGTTCGCCACCCACCTCCTGGAAGGCGGGGCCGACCTGCGCAGCGTCCAGGAGATGCTCGGGCACGCCGACCTGGGGACGACCGAGCTCTATACGCATGTCTCGGACCGGCGGCGGCGCGACACCTACTACCAGGCGCATCCCCATGCGCGTCGTGTCCGCTCCAGCTAGGCGACCTCGGCCACCTCGGAGATCCGCCCGCTTCGCACGTCGTAGACCCAGCCGGAGAGCTCGAGCGACTCCGGGAGGAGCGGCGACTCGCGGATCGTGCGCACGCTCGTGCGCACGCTCTGCTCGAGATCCGGGAACGGCTTGAAGTCGACGGCGGACGCGTCGGCAGCCGCCTCCTCGAGCAGCTTGGCGCGGAGGTCGTCGTTCGAGAACGTGAGCATGCCGCAGTCGGTGTGCGCGAGCACGGCAACCTCATGCGTGCCGAGCAGCCAGTGCGAGATGACGAGGGAGCGAATGGCGTCCTCGGTCACGAGCCCGCCCGCATTGCGGATGACGTGGGCGTCGCCCTCCTCGAGCCCGAGAAACTTCGCGGGGTCGAGGCGCGCGTCCATGCACGTCACGATCGCCAGCCGCCGCCCGGGCGGCATCGGAAGGTGGCCCTTCGAGAAGGTGTCCGCATAGGTCTCGTTCGCGGCCTCCAGAATGTCACGCTCCGGCATCCTCGCCTCCAATCGCTTTAGTTTTTGAAGCTCTATAGCTTTACAAACTGAAGCGACTGCCGTCGAGGCGCCCATTACTAGCGAGCGGCGGCCTTCTTCTTCAGTGCCCGGTGCACCGTGGCCGCGGAAGCCCGGAGGTCCGGTTCCTCCGCCTCCTCGGCGAGATGCGCGAGGAGCGTCAGCGTGTCCGCCTGCGGCGAGCCGTTCTTGAGCGCGAGGACGGCGATGCGGCGAACGGCCGCGTTGGGGTCCTCGTTCGCGAGGCGGTGGAGCGTCGGGCGCACGGCGTTCACGAGACCGGGATGCGCGCGCGAGAGGAGCTCGAGCGAGAGGAGCGCCGAGCCGCGCGCGGCCGGGCTCTCGTCCTCGAGCCCGCGGCGCAGGAGCTCCGTCTTCTGGTTGAAGCGAAGCTGGCCGATCGCCCGGTACGCGAGGGCGCGCTCCCGGTAGTCCCGGCTCCGGGCGGCGGCCTCGAGGTCCTCGTCGACCTCGCGGCGGAGGTCGGCGAGCGCGCGCTCGTCGTCCAGTTCGGCCGCGCGCGCGACCGCCTCCGCCAGGTCAGTCAACCGACGCGAGGGAGCGGGCTGCGGGGCCGACGTACCTTGCCGACGGGCGGATCAGCCGGCCGTCGCGCTTCTGCTCGAGGATGTGCGCCGACCAGCCGGCGACCCGCGCGGCAGCGAACAGCGCTGGAAAGAGCGGCGGCGGGATCTCGGCGATGTCGAGCACGACTGCCGACCAGAACTCGACGTTCGTGGCGAGCACGCGCTCCGGATGGCGCACCGCGAGCTCCTCGAGAGCGGCCTTCTCGAGCGCCTCGGCGACCTCGACGCGCGGCGAGTCGAGCTCTCCCGCGGTCTGCCGGAGGACTCGGGCGCGCGGGTCCTCGGCTCGGTAGACGCGGTGTCCGAAGCCCATGAGGCGCTCCCCGCGGTCGAGCAGCTCCTTGACGTAGACCTCGGCGTCGCCGTGCGCGGCCACCTCGTCGAGCATCTTGAGAACACGAGTCGGCGCACCACCGTGGAGCGGCCCGCTGAGGGCGCCGACGGCCGCGGACATGGAGGCGCCGCAGTCGGCGCCGGTCGAGCAGACGATGCGGGCCGTGAACGTGGACGCGTTCGCACCGTGCTCGGCGGCTGAGACCCAGTAGCGGTCGATGGCCTGCACGTGCCGCGGGTCCGCCTCCCCGCGCCAGCGAAGAAGGAAGCGCTCGGCGGCGATCTCGCCTTCGGCGACCCGCGCGTCGGGCACCCGGGGCGCCTCGCCCCGCGCCGACTGGGCCACGAGAGAGATCATCGCGGCCGAGAGTCGAGCGAGGTCGTCACGCGCCTGCTCGTTCGAGATGTCGATGAGCTGACCGAGGCCCCACAGTCCCGCGAGCTCCGCGGTCGCCGATGCGAGATCCGCCATGGCGCTCCCGGTGCGGGCCCGAAGCTCGACGTCCTCAGATCGTGGCATCCCAGGCTCGAAGCTGTCGTCGACGAGGAGGCCCCAGACCTGCTCGTACGGCCTGAATCCGACGAGCTCTGCGATGTCGACCCCCCGGTAGCGGAGTGCGCTCCCCTCCCGGTCGGGCTCCGCGATCTCCGTTTCGAAGGCGACGATGCCCTCGAGTCCTGGCTTGAACTCGTCCATGGCTCCTTCCCTGTCTGGCGCACGGTATCGGACGGCCGTTGGCCACGGGCGCGGCATAGAATGGACTCCCGTCCATGCCACATCGCGTGACCTTCATTCCCGGCGACGGGACGGGGCCCGAGATCGCCGAGGCGACTCGTCGCGTCCTCGAGGCGACCGGCGTCCCTCTCGAGTGGGACCTCCAGCAGGCCGGCGCGGACGTGATGGACTCCTACGGCGGGAACCCGCTCCCGGATCAGGTCCTCGAGTCCATCAAGCGGAACGGCGTGGCTCTCAAGGGCCCGATCACGACGCCGGTCGGGACGGGCTTCCGCTCGGTCAACGTCGCCCTCCGCAAGAGCCTCGACCTCTACGGCCAGGTGCGTCCGTGCAAGAGCTACCCCGGCGTCCGCTCGCGCTACGACACGGTCGACCTCGTGGTGATCCGCGAGAACACGGAAGACCTCTACGCGGGCATCGAGCTCGAGGAGGGTTCCGACGAGGCTCGGGAGCTGATCGCCTGGCTTGAAGACCACCTGCACGCACGAGTCCGTCAGGACTCGGGCCTGAGCATGAAGCCGATCTCGGTGAGCGGCGCGCGCCGCATCGTCGAGTTCGCGTTCGACTACGCCCGCAGGAACGGGCGCCGCAGGGTCACGGCCGTCCACAAGGCAAACATCATGAAGTTCACGGACGGGCTCTTCCTGCGCGTCGCGCGCGAGGTCGCGACCGAGAACGAGGACGTCGAGTTCGAGGACAAGATCGTGGACAACCTCTCGATGCAGCTCGTCCAGCGCCCCGAGGAGTACGACGTCCTCGTCTGCCCGAACCTGTACGGCGACATCGTCTCCGACCTCTGCGCCGGGCTCATCGGCGGGCTTGGGCTCGCGCCCGGAGGAAACTTCGGAGCGCACGCTGCCGTGTTCGAGCCGACGCACGGCTCGGCGCCCAAGTACACGGGTCAGAACAGGGTGAATCCGATGGCGATGATGCTCTCGGGCGTGATGATGCTCCGCCACCTGGAGGAGCGTGACGCCGCCGACCGGCTGGAGGGAGCGATCGCCGCCGTCATCGCCGAGGGCCGCCACGTCACGTACGACATGAAGCCGACCCGCGACGACCCGACCGCCGTCGGGACGAGCGAGGTCGCCGACGCCGTCATCGAAGCCGTGGAAAATGCTGCGCACTTTCCACGGGTATGAGTTTGTCCCATCGCTTCGCTCGGGAGGATGAGATAGAGAGATGAGACGGAAGGTCACGGTCGTCGGGGCGGGGAACGTCGGCGCCACGGCCGCGCAGGAGATCGCCCGGCGCGACTACGCGGAGGTCGTCCTCGTCGACATCAAGGACGGGCTCCCGCAGGGGAAGGCCCTCGACCTCAACGAGTCGAGCCCGGTACTCGGCTACGAGCCGACGATCACCGGCTCGAACGGCTACGACGAGACCGCCGGCTCCGATGTCGTCGTGATCACTGCCGGTCTCCCGCGCAAGCCGGGCATGAGCCGCGACGACCTCGTGACGACGAACGAGCAGATCGTCGGCTCGGTCACCCGCGAGGCCGTCGAGCGCTCTCCGCACGCGATCCTCATCGTCGTCTCGAATCCGCTCGACGCTATGTGCCACGTTGCGAAGAACGTCTCCGGCTGCCCCCGCGAACGCGTCTTCGGCATGGCGGGAATCCTCGACACCGCCCGCTTTCGGACGTTCATCGCCTGGGAGACGGGCGCCTCCGCAAAGGACGTCACGGCCATGGTGCTCGGCGGCCACGGCGACCAGATGGTTCCGGTGGTCTCCGCCACGACCGTCGGCGGCGTTCCTCTCGCCAAGCTCGTCTCGGCTGACCGCATCGAGGCGATGGTCGAGCGAACGCGCAAGGGGGGCGGCGAGATCGTCGACCTCCTCGGCACCTCGGCCTGGTACGCGCCCGGCGCGGCCGCCGCCCAGATGGTGGACGCCGTCATGCTCGACCAGAAGCGCGTCCTTCCTTGCACGGCCCTCCTCGCGGGCGAGTACGGCATCGACGACCTCTACATGGGCGTGCCGGTGAAGCTCGGCGCCGGCGGCGTCGAGGAGATCGTCGAGCTCGACCTCACGGACGACGAGCGCGCGGCGCTCAGGGAGTCGGCGGCGGCGGTTCGCGACGTCGTCTCCGTCCTCGCCGGCTAGCTTGGACGCGGGGAAGCGGCGCCCGGCCCCGGAGCCCGGGGCTACGATCGCTGCGTGCTTCGCCGTCTTTCGATCATCCTGGGAGCCGTCCTCGTCGTCGTCGCGATCGGGCTCGCCCTCACCTACATTCCCTCGGACCACTACATCGTCCTCCCGGACCGGGCGCGGGCGACGGATCCGCTCGTGGAGATCCCGGGCGAGGAGCACCAGGGAGACGCCAACGGCATCTACATGGTCGACGTCCGCATCGGGCGCGCCAGCCTGCTCGAGCGCCTCTTCCCGGGGATTCGCGAGGGCGCTAGCCTCCTGCCCGAGCGGGTGCTGAATCCCGAGGGCGTGAGCGACAGTCAGCGACGGCGCTCGAGCCTGAACCAGATGTCCCGCTCGCAGCTCATCGCGATCACGGTCGCGCTTCGTGAGCTGGGGCGCGAGGTCGAGGTTACGCCGGTCGGTGCCGAGGTCGTCACCGTCTTCCCGGGATCGCCGGCCGAAGGCGAGCTCGAGGTCGGCGACGTGATCGTCGCCGCCGAGGGCCAGGACGTGGAGACGACCGAGGATCTCCGCGAGGCGTTCTCGGATGTGGCGCCGGGCGACCAGGTCGCGCTCACTGTCGAGCGCGGCGAGGACGAGCGCGTGGAGCTCACGGTTCCGACGCGCGCCGCCGAGGACGATCCGGGTCGCGCCGTCGTCGGCGTTCAGGTGCAGGAGGCCGAGGAATTCGACTTCCCGGTCGACATCGAGATCGACGCGGGCTCGATCGGCGGGCCCTCTGCCGGGCTGGCGTTCGCACTCGACATCGTCGACGAGCTCGGGAAGGACATCGACCGGGGGCGGAAGGTCGTCGCCACGGGAGAGCTGACGCTCGACGGAGAGGTCCTGCCCATCGGTGGCGTTCGCCAGAAGGCGATCGGCGCGCGCGACTCGGGAGCGGACATCTTCCTCGTCCCCGACCAGAACCTCGCCGAGGCCAGGGAGGCCGTGGACGGCCTCGAGATCATCCCCGTCTCGAACTTCGAAGAAGCGTTGTCGGTGTTGGCGACGGCCTAGTTTTCTCTCCCGTCAACACTACGCACGAACCTTGCGGAATTTGCGTGTTTTTCGTCGCGGCAACGCTTAACCCAAGAGCCCGGCAGCCCTAAGATGGACGGCCCCGGACCGATGGCGAAGCGGCGGCAAATCACCTGCAAGGACTGCTATTTTCGTCAGGCCGGGCTGTGCGCACTGAGCGATGGACCGTGCCCGACCTTCCGGTCGGCGAAGATGGCGAAGCTCGAGCCTCCCGACCAGGCGAGGCTCGTCGCCCGGCCGCAGCTTCGGGCCCACGTCGCGGCCTGAGAGGTCATTGGGTTCCTAAGGATCCGTACGCCGGGAACGCCTCGTCGTCTCGGATCGAGTCGAGATCCGAGTCGGAGGCTGCCCACTCCGGCACGCGCTGATCGAGCTCGGCGGCCCGTGCGAGGTGAGCAAGCGCGTCGCTGCGACGACCGGCCAGGGCCTCGCAGCAGGCGAGGTTGTAGAGGACGTTCGCGTTGTCCGGATGCTTCTCGAGGGCGCGGGTCATGAGCTCGGCCGCCGCCTCGTACTCCTTCGCGTCGTAGAAGGGCCGCGCCTCGAGCCAGGACTCCCACGGCGAGGGCTCGAAGGCCTTTCCCGGCGTCCCGCCGACGACCATGATTGTCGTCTTCGGGTCGACTGCGGTCGCGCCACGGCGAGCAGAAGGGTCGCGGACGAAGACGAGCGTGCCTGTCCGCGCGTCCACTTCCTCGCCGGCGACGGTGAAGCGCGCGCGCCCACTCAGCACGACGTAGAGCTCCTCATGTCCGCCGGCACCCGAGCCCAGCTCGTCGTGCTCCTCGATCACCCGGCCGCCCGACTCACGCGCGGCGTAGGCGTTGACCCCGAACGCCGAGATGCCGAGCGGAATGCGGAGGGGAATTGTCACGAGCTCGCCGTCCAGGCGGTCGAGGTCCCCGAGCCGGGCGGTCTCGAACGCCGGCCGGCTCACGCGGCGACGGCGAGCGCTTCGCGCACGAGCCGTCCCAGCCGGGCCACGCCCTCGTCGATCGCCTGCGGCCGCTCGTAGGAGAAGGCGAGCCGCATGGCCGACTCCCCACCGCCGTGGAAGAAGAAGTCGGGGCCCTTGATGAAGGCAACGCCGACCTCGTCCGCCTGGGCGAGCAGGCTCTCGGCGCTCAGACCGCCGGGGAGGTCGACCCAGAGGAAGTAGCCGCCGTCGGGCTCGTTCCAGGTCGTCCCCTCCGGCATCTCCCGCGCGAGGGCGCCGATCATCGCGTCCCGGCGCTCGCGCAGGCTCCGCTGGATCGACTCGACGTTCGGGTCGAAGCGGCCGCGCGCGGCGAACTCGTGCAGAGCGGCCTCGACGAACATCACGGGCGAGACGTAGTTCTCGAACACGAGGGTCTGCATCGCCCCCATGAGCTCCTCGGGCAGGATCGCGTAGCCGACGCGGATGCCGGGGGCGACAGTCTTCGAGAAGGACGAGAGGAACATGACGCCCTCGCCACCGGCGAGCTCGAAGAGCCGGGGCAGCCCCTCGCCCGCGAAGCGCAGGAGGCCATAGGGGTCGTCCTCGAGAATGGTCGCTCCGTGCGCGCGGGCCAGCTCGAGCAGTCGATGCCTGTTGGGCTCGGAGAGCGTCCGGCCGCTCGGGTTCTGGAAGGTCGGGATCGTGTAGACGAGGCTCGGGCCGCTCGTCGCCGCCAGGGCGTCATCGAGCTCGCCGAGGTCGAGCCCGTCGTCCGAGAGCGGGATCGACTCGACCTCGGCGCCGAGCCGCCGCAGGATCTGCAGCGAGCGGTCGTAGCACGGCGCCTCCACGAACACCTTCGCGCCGGCCTGCACATGGTGGCGGGCGATAAAGCTGAAGGCCTGGAGGGAGCCGTTCGTGACCATGACGCGCTCAACGTCGATCCCGTGCCGGTCGGCGATCCACTGGCGGAGCGGCGGATACCCGAGCGGGGGGCCGTAGTTCAGCGCCGTGGCGCCGTCGCGGGCGAGCGCGGCCTTGGCGCAGTCGCCGAACTCCTCGATCGGAAGGAGATCGGGGCCGGGGAAGCCCCGGGCGAAGGAGATGACGCTCACGGCGCGAGTCTATCGGCAGCCGCCCCAGCCGATCGGAGCTAGACTCGCCCGATAGCCAAAGCCCGTGTGCCGGGCCCGGGCCGAGCGGAAAGGAGGCTGCCCATGCGCAGCTTGAGGGGTCGTTTCCGCACCCTCCTCCCCCTTGTCATCCTCGCGGTCGCAGTGACCGCCGTGGCCGCGGGGGCGGCGCCGCAGGTGGCGTCAGCGCCCGTCGAGGTCTCCACGACGAACCCGTTTGACACGTGTCCACCGGACGGGGCCGGGAATAACTTCCTGGACAGCGAGGTCGAGCCCTGGATCGACGTCAACCCGACCGATCCGGACAACATGGTGGCCGTCTACCAGCAGGATCGCTACTCGAACGGCGGCTCGAAGGGCACCGTCGCCGCGGTCACCTTCGACGGAGGCATGACGTGGACGCAGGTCCCGGTGCCGACAGAGACTGTGTGCACCGGTGGGCCGTTCCAGCGGGCGTCCGATCCCTGGGTCACCTTCGGACCGGACGGCACCGTCCACTCCATGACTCTCGTCCTCGACCCCGACCTGCCGACGGGCGGCTTCGGCGAGAACGGCATGGTGTACAGCCGCTCGACGGACGGGGGTCTCACGTGGGACGACCCGATCCTGCTCGTGACCGAGGACGACCCGCGCTATTTGCACGACAAGAACTCCATGACGGCCGACCCGAACGACCCCGACTTCGTCTACGCGGTCTGGGATCGGGTGCAGCAGGCCGGCCGCGCCGTCCACGCTGCCGAGAATCCGATCGGGCTCGGGTTCAAGGGCCCGGTCTACTTCACGCGCACGACGGACGGCGGTGACTCGTGGGAGCCCGCCCGCAAGATCTACGAGACCGGTGCCAACAAGCAAACGATCGGCAACCAGATCGTCGTGAGGCCGCAGGGCGAGCTCTACGACTTCTTCGGCGACATCGTCAACACCTCGCGTCGCCGGGACGGGATCGGGCCGATCTTCGTCTCCTTCATCGTCTCGGAGGATCGTGGTGAGACGTGGAGCCACCCGGCCCGCGTGGACGACCAGCTGCCCATGAGCCTCTTCCGGGCCAGCAGCACGGTCGACCTCGAGGCGGTCGCCTGCCCGAATCCTTCGCAGACGGGGGCCTGCCCGATCCGCGGCGGGGACTTCATCCCGGACGTGGCGGTCGACCCCGCGAACGGGAAGCTCTACGCAGTCTGGATGGACGCCCGCTTCAGCTTCTTCCAGACGGGCTTCTTCCAGTGGGACAGCATCGCCTACAGCCAGTCGGCAGACGGCGGGCAGACCTGGTCGCCCGCGATCCAGGTCAACGCGACGCCGACGGGAAGTCCCCAGAACTCGCAGGCGTTCACGCCATCGGTTGCCGTCGGGGACGACGGCTCCGTCACGGTGACGTACTATGACTTCCGGGACAACACGACCTCGCCGGCGACGCTGGGAACGACGTACTGGGCCGTGCACTGCCATCCGGCGACCGAGAACTGCGCCAGCTCGGCCAGCTGGAACGAGGAGGCTCAGGTCTCCCAGACGTTCGACATCCGCGAGGCGCCGTTTGCCCGCGGGTACTTCCTGGGCGACTACATGGGGCTTGCCTTCGGCGACGACTTCCGGTCGGCCTTCGGCTCCACCGACGGCGACGGGCCGTCGAGCATCTTCTTCAGCACGCTGACCCCGTAAGCACGACGCGGAAGCCCGGGCGCTCTCGTGGGCGCCCGGGCGATCTGCCTCAAGCAGGGGCGCCGGCAACCTCGGCGGCCAGGCGGGCGACCTCGGTCGGGTTCGTCCCCACCCGGACGCCGTGCGCCTCGAGCGCCTCCTTCTTCGCCTGGGCGGTGCCCGCGGTCCCGGAGATGATCGCCCCCGCGTGGCCCATCGTCTTCCCGGGTGGCGCGGTGAAGCCGGCGATGTAGGCGACCACGGGCTTCGTCATCCCGGCCGCGATGAAGGCCGCGGCCTTCTCCTCCTCGGCCCCGCCGATCTCGCCGACCATGACCACGAGCTCGGTCTCCGGGTCGGTCTCGAAGCGGGCGAGCACGTCGACGAACGACGACCCCACGACGGGGTCCCCCCCGATTCCCACGATAGAGGACTGGCCGATACCGAGCTGTGTCAGCTCGTGCCCGATTTGGTACGTGAGCGTGCCGGATCTCGACACGAGGCCGACCGGGCCCTCGCGGAAGATCTCGGCGGGGATGATCCCGACGTTCGCCTTGCCGGGGGAGAGGACGCCCGGACAGTTCGGGCCCACGAGCGTCACTCCGCGCGGGCGCACGTAGTTGTAGACGCGGAGCATGTCGTGGGCCGGGATGCCCTCGGTGATGCAGATCACCGTCTCGATGCCCGCGTCGACAGCCTCGTAGATCGCGTCGGCGGCGTAGCGCGCGGGCACGAAGACCATCGCCGCGTTCGGGCTCGTCTCGGCTACGGCGTCCCGGACGGTGTCGAAAACGGGGATCCCGTCGACCTCGGCGCCGCCCTTCGCGGGTGTGACGCCCGCGACGACGTTCGTCCCGTAGCCCTTGTTCCGCGTCGCGTGAAAGGAGCCCTCGCGGCCGGTGATCCCCTGGACGACGAGGCGCGTGTCACGGTCGACGACGATCGCCACTAGCCCTTCACCGCCTTCAGCGCGATGCGGTCGAGCCGGACGGTGTCGCCGTCGATCCGGTCGGCCAGGAGCTCGCGCACGCGCGCCGCATCCTCGCCGGCGCAGCCGACCCGCTCGAGCCAGGCAGCGACCTCGATCGGGTGCTCGCGCGTCCGCGCCTCCTCCAGCCGGAGGCCGGCGCCTTCCAGCAGGCTGCGCCACTCGGCTTCGGTGTAGTTCCGAACGTGGGTCGGGTCGCGCAGGCGTTCGGCCTCCTCGGCGGCCTCGCCCATGAAGAGGTTGTCGACGACGAGCACGCGGTCGGCCGCGACGCGCGCCAGCTCCCGCACGCCCGCGGCGATGTCGGCGAAGTGGTGCACGGCGGCGCGGCAGGCGACGACGTCGAAGCTCGCGTCGGCGAAGGGCAGGTTTTCGGCGAAGGCGCGCACGTCGGCCTGCATGCCGGGTGCCGGGTCGACGGTGACGACCTCGAGCCCCGCCTCGCACAGCCGCCGGGCGACGTGGCCGCCGCCGGAGCCGACGTCGAGCGCGGTGCGCGCGCCCGCGGCCCACTCGACGAGCAGGTCGAGGTCGGGACCCTCGCGGTGCGCCTCGCTCTCGCGGTAGGCCTCCGCGCGCTCGTCCCAGACGCCCGCCATCACTGGAGCGACACCACCCGCTCGGCCGCCGAGAGCATCGTCTCCTCGACATGGAGGTTCGCCGGCGCGGCCTCGACGAGCAGCCGCCGGCCCTCGTCGGCGTTCGTCCCGTCGAGACGGACGACGATCGGGTACTCGATCGTCAGCTGGTCGAGCGCGGCGAGGATCCCGCGCGCGACCTCGTCGCAGCGCGTGATGCCGCCGAAGATGTTGAAGAGGATCGCCTTCACCTGCGGGTCCGAGGTGATGACCTCGAGCGCGTCGACGACGCCCTCGGCGTCACCGCCCCCGCCGAGGTCGCAGAAGTTCGCCGGGCGGCCGCCAACCTGGTCGATGACGTCGAGGGTCGCCATCACGAGCCCGGCGCCGTTGCCGAGGATTCCGATCTCGCCGTCCAGCTTCACGTACGTGACGCCCTTCTCGCGCGCGAGACGCTCGCGCGGGTCGGCCGCCTCGACGTCGCGCATCTCGGCCACGTCGGGATGCCGGAAGAGCGCGTTCTCGTCGACCGTGAACTTCGAGTCGAGCGCCTTCACCTCACGGTCGGGCGTGACGATCAGCGGATTGATCTCGCAGAGCATCGCGTCGAATCCGACGAACGCCTCGTACAGCTTCCCGACGATCGCGATCACCTGCTTCTGCTCGTCCGCGTCGAGGACGCCCGCCGTGAAGCAGAGCCAGCGCGCCTGCCAAGGCTGGAAGCCGACGAGCGGGTCGACGTGGAGCCGGGCGAGAGCGTCCGGGCTCGTGGCAGCGACCTCCTCGATGTCCACGCCGCCTTGGGTCGTGAACATGAGGAGCGGCTTCTTCTCGCCCCGGTCGAAGGTGACCGAGAGGTAGTACTCCTTGGCGATCTCCGACGCCTTCTCGATCCAGAGCCGGCGGACGACATGGCCGCGGATGTCCAGGCCAAGGATCTCGCCGGCCCGCGCCTCGGCCTCGGCGGGCGTCTCTGCGAGCTTGACGCCGCCTGCCTTGCCTCGCCCGCCGGTGAGGACCTGCGCCTTGACGACGACCTGGCCGCCGAGCTCCTCCGCGGCCGCGCGCGCCTCCTCCGGGCTCGTCGCCAGGCGGCCGTTCGAGACCGGGATGCCGGCGTGCGCGAAGAGCTGCTTTCCCTGGTACTCGTAGAGATCCACGACCGAGGGCCGAGTCTAACGAAGGGCCGCAATCACTCGTTTTGACGATGAGTCGCGCGCGTGAACGGGCGATGTCGGCTGGGGGAATCCCGTGAGACTCACCCAAACGCTCGTCAAGGCAATCGTGATCCTGACCGTCATCACGGTCGCGCTCGGCGGCGCCGTGGCATTGGGAAGCACGCTGTTCGAGTCGCCGCCCCGCGACGCCGCCGAGTTCGCCGCGCGGGTCGAGGCCGGAAGCACGCACGCGGCCCCGTCGGAGAAGCGCACGGGGGCCGAGCGCCGCTACGTCCTCGAGCTGAACGAGCTCTGCGCCCGCACGAACGAGAGCATCGCCGATCTGGAGCGGCGCGTCGCAGCGGCGGACCGCATCGCCCGGCTGCGTTCCTGGCAGAGGATCTTCGCCCGCTTCGACCGAGGCTTTCGTGCGCTCGCCGCGCCCCGCCGCTACCGGGAGGACGCCGCGCGCGCCGCTGGGCTCGTGAGCGCGATGCTCGAACTCTCCGACGGCACGCTCGAGGCACGGCGCCAGGGTGACCGCGAGACGTTCGACGCGCGGGTGAAGGCGGGCGAGCTTCTGGACTCGCGCCTCGACCAGACGATGCTCCGGCTCGAAGCTCCGGTCTGCGCGGTCGACTGAACACGTTCGAGCGGCCACGGTCGCGAGAGCTCCTCGAACGGGGAGCGCCTCTTCGCCAGGAGCCGCTACTGGTTCGAGCCGGAGCTGCCCTCGAACGCGCTCGAGGTCCGCGCGGGTGACGACCTCGAGCCGCGCGCGCTCCTCCGTGTCGCACTGCGACGTTCTCGGAGAGGTGACGTCCTAGCGTCCTCCACCTCGTGGCGGCCACGGGCATCGGCGTCGCGTTCGCTCCGCGGGCCTTCCGGGTATACCGCCGGACGCTGTAGCGTTCGGCCGGACCCCTCACCCAGGAGGAACGATGAGCACCCTGCGAGACGACGACATCCGGACATCCATCGCCGAAGGCGGTCGATTCGACCCGCAGGCCGACGCCGACGGGGACGACACGGACACCACCGACGGCGACGCGACCGACACGGACGAGACCGACACGGACGAGACCGACGCCGACACGGACGACAGCGACTCGGAGTAGAGCCGCAGAGGCCGCGCTCGAGCGGTGCCTCGAGCCGGTTGCCGTAGACGGGTTCCTCGCGGAGCACTGGGAGCAGCGGCCGCTTGTCGTCCCGCGGAACGAGCCGGGGCGCTTCGACGAGCTGCTCTCCGAGAGGGACGTCGAACGGCTCGTCTGCTCGACAGCCATCCGCTACCCCGCGTTCCGGCTCGTCCGCGAGGGGACGCAGCTGGACGTGGGCTCCTACACGGCCGACGTCTCCTGGCGACCGCCCTTCACGAAGACCGCCGACGTCCCGCGCGTCCTCGCCGAGTGGGAGGCGGGCGCGACGATCGTCCTCCAGGCCCTCCACGTCCACTGGCATCCCCTGGCCGTCTTCTGCCGCCGGCTGGAGGAGGCGCTCGGCCTCCCCGTGCAGGTGAACGCCTACTACACGCCCAGCGGGTCGCAGGGCTTCGCCGTGCACCACGACACGCACGACGTCCTCGTCCTCCAGGTCGCCGGGGAGAAACGCTGGCTCCTCTACGAGCCGCTGCTCGAGCTCCCGCTCAAGCACCAGCGCTACTCGAAGGCGCTCGGGGAGCACGGCGAGCCGATCGACGATCTCCTCCTTCGGGCCGGCGACACGCTCTACCTTCCGCGCGGCTGGCTCCACCAAGCGGAGACGTCGGCGACCGACTCGCTCCACCTGACGATCGGGATCACGGCCTACACCCGGCTCGACGCCGTCAAGGCTGCGCTCGCCGACTGCGAGGAGGACGTCGAGCTTCGGCGCGGCGTCGAGCCGGGTGCGGACGAGGCCGAGGAGCTCCTGGAGCGGCTGGGCGCACGGCTCTCCCCGGAGGACGTCGCCCGGCGCCGGCGGCGGCGCTTCCTCGCCGGCCGCCGGCCGATCCGCGAGGACGGGCTCTCCCAGCTCCAGGCGCTCGAGGGCCTCGACAAGCAGACGATCGTCGAGCGGCGCGGCACGGTGATCGCCGACCTCGAGGAGGCCGCGGACGGCCTCGCGCTCGTCTTCGAGGGAAAGGAGATCCGCTTCCCGGGACACACCCGCGCGGAGGTCGTCGCGTGCTTCGAGGCCGAGGAGCCCTTCCGCCCCGCCGAGCTCCCGGGCGACCTCGACGCGGACGGCCGGCTCGTGCTGGTTCGCCGCCTCGTCCGCGAGGGCTTCCTGCGGATTACCGGCGCCTGATCGCCGCCACGTAGCGCCGGGGCCGGCTCGGCTCCGCCGAGGTGCAGGTCAGGTAGACAGGCTCCTCCCCGCGTTCCTTGACGACGTCGACCTCGCGAACGGCGCCGCCGGGGGCCCGAAAGCGGACGCGCCACGCATCGTCGCGGCGCCGCTCCGATCCGAGGAAGGCGAGGTCGCCGATCCCGGTGAGGCCTTCCTCCTCGCGGAGCGCGTGCTCGGCGGCCTGGACCGGGAAGGTGTACGCGGAGCGGCCACGGTAGCGGTCGAGGTCGATCTGTCCTGCGGCGACGGCGTCGAGGAGCGCGCGGGCGTCGTCCGGCTCGACGCGGCCGTAGTAGAGCCCGTGGGGGAAAACGACCACGTTCCCGGCGAAGCGGTCGCCGCCGACATGAGTCGACTGCCAGACCCAGTTCGACCCCGTCTCGCGCCGGAGCGCGTCGTAGAGCGGGCGCCCGTTCTTCGCGCAGCAGCGGTCGCGCTTGCCGTGCGTGCAGACGACGAGGAGCGGGTGCTCGACCGGGACGCCCGGCGTCCCCGCCCCTGAGAGGGCGGCGGCGAAGTCGAAGTCGCGAAGATCCTCCTGGTGGTCGATCTCCAGCTGGAAGAAGCGCTCCTCGCCCGGCCTCGAGGCCCCGAGGTAGAGCTGCCGGCGGCCGTAGGACCGGCGCTCCGGCTTCTTGACGAAGAGCAACCGCGCGTTCCCGAGGGAGCGCAGCTGTTCGCGGAGGTGGGCCTTCAGGTCCGGCGAGAGGCGGCTGCCGCCGAGGATGTCGGGGTCCCAGAGGCCGCGGTACTCGAGCAGGATCCAGTGGTCGATGCGGCTCGCGGTCGCGGCAAGCGGCTCCTCGCTCGCGCTCGAGACGGCCGCGCAGAACGCCCGCCCCCGCACGCTCGCCCTCGGCTGCACGCTCACCGCCACGAACCTAGCGTAGCCGAACTGTAAGGTCGGCCTTACACGACGATGCCAAGTAACAGTGTGTTACTTGGGGTCGAGCTCGGCCGCCGCCTCGCCCTCCTGGGCGACGACGCAGATCACCTGGCCCGTGGTGACCGGCTCGCCGGGCGCGACAGAGAGGGCGGTGACGAGGCCGTGGCGGTGCGCCGTGATCTCGTTCTCCATCTTCATCGCCTCGACCACGCAGATGACCTGCCCCTCGCGCACCTCGTCGCCCTCCGCCACCTCGACTGCGAGCACGGTGCCCTGCATGGGGCTGACGACGGCCTCGCGCGCGGCTGCGTGGTGGCGGCCGTCGCCGGCCCGCTCGCGGCGGCGGCGCGCGAGCTCGGCGTACGGCGGCTCGGGGCGGAGGAGCGTGACCTCGAAGCGGCGACCGTCGAGCTCGACCCCCACCACCTGCTCGCGGACGCGTGTCGGCGCTCGGGGGCCCGCCGGCGCCGCAGCCGCCCCCGCCTGCTCGGCGATCGTCTCGACGAGGCCGAAGCAGGTCGCCCCGGCGATGAAGCACGGATGCTCCAGCAGCGCGCGGTGGAAGCCGACGAGGGTCGTCACGCCTTCGATCACGTACTCCTCGAGCGCGCGCAGCATGCGCCGGCGAGCGCGCTCGCGATCCGTGTCCCAGACGACGAGCTTGGCGACGAGGGGGTCGTAGAGGCCGACGACCTCGGAGCCCTCCGTGACGCCGGAGTCGACCCGGACGCCCGGCCCGGCCGGCTCGCGGTAGGCGGTGATCGTGCCCGGCGCCGGGAGGAACCCGTTCGCCGGGTTCTCCGCGTTGATCCGGCACTCGATCGCGTGGCCCGAGAAGCGCGCGTCCTCCTGCCGGAAGGAGAGGGGCTGGCCGGCGGCGACGAGCACCTGCTCGCGTACGAGGTCGATGCCGGTCACGAGCTCCGTGATCGTGTGCTCGACCTGAATGCGCGTGTTCATCTCGAGGAAGAAGTAGTTCCCCTCGCGGTCGAGGAGGCCCTCGATCGTCCCTGCGCCGCTGTAGCCGACGGCCCGGGCGGCGTCGACCGCGACAGCGCCGATTCGCTCTCGGACCTCCGGCGTCACGGCCGGCGAGGGAGTCTCCTCGACCAGCTTCTGGTGTCGACGCTGGATCGTGCAGTCGCGTTCGCCTAGGTGGACGACGGCGCCGTGGGCGTCGGCGAGCACCTGCACCTCGACGTGGCGCGGGTCCTCGAGGAAGCGCTCGACGTAGACCGTGGCGTCCGCGAAGTAAGCCTCGCCCTCGCGCCGGGCCGAGGCGAGGGCGCGCTCGGCCTCTCCGGCGGAGCGCACGACCTTCAGCCCCTTCCCGCCACCCCCCGCCGACGCCTTGATCGCAAGCGGCCAGCCGTGCTCCTCGCCGAGCGCGACGACCTCCGCCACGGACTCGACCGGCTCCGTCGTCCCCGGAATCACCGGCACGCCTGCCTCCTGCATGAGACGGCGCGCGGTCACCTTGGAGCCCATCGCCTCGATCGCCTCCGGCGGCGGGCCGATCCAGGCCAGACCCGCGTCGACGACGGCGCGTGCGAAAGCGGCGTTCTCGGCCAGGAAGCCGTAGCCGGGGTGGATCGCCTGTGCGCCGGAGCGCCGTGCCGCGTCGAGCACGCGCTCCTGCTGGAGGTAGCTCTCCCCCGGCGGCCCGGGCCCGAGGAGGTAAGCCTCGTCGGCGAGCACGACGTGGAGAGAGCCGCGGTCGGCCTCCGAGTAGACGCCGACCGCGCCGATGCCGAGCTCGCGCAGCGTGCGGAAGACGCGGATCGCGATCTCGCCGCGGTTGGCGACCAGGACCTTGTCGAACGGGGCCACGACCCGCCTATTGTCGCCGGTCGCGGCTCCGCGCTCGCCCCTCAGGGCAGCAGGCGCC
Organism: Actinomycetota bacterium; assembly: GCA_020029595.1. Taxonomy (GTDB): domain Bacteria; phylum Actinomycetota; class Thermoleophilia; order Gaiellales; family Gaiellaceae; genus JAIBJN01. The sequence continues at coordinate 24,872 of JAIBJN010000020.1, forward strand.
GATCGTCGCAGCCCGGTACGCCGTTGTCGAGGGACCGGCGTATGCTGCCGTCCGTGACCTTCGCCGACCAGCTGACGGTCGCCAGGGCGGCCGCCGTGCCGGTCGTGGTCGTCCTTTTCGCCTGGGACTTCCCCAACCACGACTACTGGGCGACGGCGGTCTTCGCCGTGGCCATGGCGACGGACTGGGTGGACGGCTGGTGGGCCCGGCGGACGGGCCATACCTCCGACCTGGGGCGCATCCTCGATCCCGTGGCCGACAAGCTCCTCGTCATGGCGGCGCTGATCATGCTCGTCGGCCGCGTGCTGCCCGCCTGGATGGTCGCCGCGGTGATCGCGCGCGAGTTCCTCGTCACCGGGCTCCGCCTGGCAGCGCTCGAGCGCGGCGTCATCATCGGCGCCCGCGACCTCGGCAAGCTCAAGACCTGGGCGCAGGCCGTCGCCGCCGGCCTCGGCGGACTCGCCGCCGGCGGCGCCCTGAGCGACGACGTCGCCTGGTGGGCGATGCTCGTCGCCCTCGTCCTCACCTGGCTCTCCGGGCTCGACTACGCTCGGAGCGCACCCCGCGTCCTTCGTGGCCAACAGCCTGCGTAGCTTCAGCCGGGCCGACAGCCCGGCCATCCTCGAGCTCTCCCGGCGAGCGCTCACGCGACCCGAGGAGCAGGTCGGGAATCCGCTCTGGGCGACGCGGGACGAGCTCGAGAGCGAGCTCTCCGACTGGGACGCGCCGCCGGAGGAGACGCTCCTCGTCGACGACGAGGAAGGCCAGGTCGTCGGCTTCGGCGGCGTCGAGGTGGCGAAGGGGTTCTCGCACGCCGACCTCTTCGGACCGCTGATCGCGCCCGGGTACCGCGGCCAGAAGCTGGGGAGCGAGCTGCTGGACGCGTCGGTGGCGATCGCGGTCGAGCACGGTCGGCACTCGGTCGTCGCCTCGGTCGGTCCGCGGAACATCTCCGGCCGCATGCTCCTCGAGCACACGGGCTTCCATCCACGCGGTGCCGCGAAGGCGGTCTTCCGGCTCGTGCCCGACGAGCACCGTCCGGTGGCGGACGGGCCGGCCGGCGTCGAGGTCCGCCGTGGGTCGGCCGGAGACCTCGACTTGGCGCTCGGCCTCTACCACGAGACCTTCCCGGAGGGGCTCTTCCCCGATGAGGCCTGGCGGGACGGGCTCGAGCAGGGCTCCGTCTACCTCGCCGAGCGCGAGGGCACCCCGCTCGCGTTCGTCAACATCGACCCCAGCGACCGCTGGGCCTATCAGATCGGGGTCGTCGCCGAGGAGCGTTCGCGCGGCGTCGGCCACTACCTCCTCTCGCGCGTCCTCGAGGACTACTGGACCGAGCATCCGGGCGAGGTGCTCGGGCTCTCGGTCGAGGCCGACAACCTCCCCGCAATGCGACTCCTCCGCCGCCAGGGCTTCGCGCCCTGGCTCGTGCTCCAGTCGTACGAGCTCTGGGTGTGACGTCTAGGGGTCAGCCCGATCCTCGAGGAGATCGTCGCGCAGGCCCTCGCGCCACCAGGCGCTCCGCGGCTCCGCGGGCTCTGCGAGAAGGCGCGCGAGGGCCCGCTCGAGCGCCTCGCGCTCCTCGGGGGACGGCTCGGGACTCCACCGGAGCTCCATCGCGCTCCTCATTAGACCCCAATTCGGCGTCTAAAGGCCCGGGTGGCCTGCTCCGATAGAGGGTCGGATGACCCGGGGCTCTCTCGTCGCGCTGCTCGTCGCGCTCGTGCTCGGCGCGCCTTCGCCCGCCGCCGCGGCCTCCTGGGCCCAGCCGGAGATCCGCGTCGTCGTCAATCACGGCCTCATGGGGCCGTCGGTCGCAGCCTTCCGGCCGCAGGATCCGTTCACCCGCCGCGCCCTCGGCCGTGCGGTCGAGACCCTGACGGGGAACGAGCGTCTCGTCGCCGAGCCCGACCGGGTCGTCCGCGTGTGGGAGCTCGACCGCGCGCTCGTGCGGGCCGCGGGCCTTCTCGACTCGGCTGCGCTCTTCCAGACGGCGGCGACGGAGGCAGGTCTCCAGCCTCCGGCCCGCTTCGGGACCGAGGTCGTCGCGCGCCTGCTCGGTTTCCGGTTCAACCACCCGGCGGTCAAGGACGGGCGCGAGCTCCGGCCGGGGGACACGGCCACGCGGGCGGAGGCGGCCTACTCCTTCGCCCGTCTCCTCCAGATGAGCGATTGGAGCAAGGACTACGTGGCCTCGCTCGCGGACTCCTTCGCACTCCCGGACTTCACGACGTGGCAGAAGAGGGTTCTCAGGCGCGCGGTCTCGTTCGTCGGCTTTCCCTACGTCTGGGGCGGAACGTCCGAGCGAACGCAGACTCTCTTCGGCGTCACCTCGCGCGGCGGCTTCGACTGCTCCGGGTTCGCCTGGCGCATCTACAGGCTCCAGGCCTATGTGGGCGTGCCGCAGCTCCAGGACGTCCTCCGTGCACGCACGGCGTCCGGGATGGCCGGCGAGTTCCCGCAGGCCGCACGCGTGCGCCGCGCCGGCCTCAAGCCGGGAGACCTGGTCTTCTTCTCGTGGCGCGGGACGCTCGCCAAGCCGGCCGAGGTCTCGCACATGGGCATTTACGCCGGGAACGGCTGGTTCGTGCACTCGTCCAACCAGGGGACGACGATGGCCAGGCTCTCGGGGTGGTACGCAGACCGTTTCGCGTGGGGCCGTCGGCCGCTCCGCGAAGCCGGGCTCACATAGCCCTTTTTGGGGATGCCGTAGGGATTTCCCCAATCCCTCTTACGGGGGATGTGAAGCCCCGGGCCCGCGCTGATACTTCGGGACGTCAGGCGTCCGATAGCAACGGGAGAGATCAGATGCTGCACTGGAAGGCCAAGCTGGCGTACCTACTGGTTGCGGCCACCGTCCTCGCCGCGTTCCTCGCCGAGGGCGAAGGCTGGCACTGGTAAGCCAGTCGCGTGAAGGTACGTCCGATTCGCTCGCCCGAGAGCGCGTCGGGTGAAGCGGTGAGGCCGGGGGTCTCTCGAGAGACCGCCCGGCTTCTTCCGCTGCTAGCGCCCGTTGCTCTCTTGGCCGCCGCGGCCCTCGTCGCAGCGGTGGTCTCCTTCGGGCTCTCCGCTCCGACCGTCGGGGTGCTGGGCGGCGTCCTTGCGCTCGCCGTGGCCGCCACGTTCGTCGAGGCGTACCCGGTGCCGATCGAGGGCATCTCCTCCGGCGGCGTCTCGCTGACGGCTGTCTTCATCGTGGGCGCTGCGGTCATCTACGGCTGGGCGCCGGCGGTCATGATCGGCTTCGTCGCCCGGGCGACGATCGAGCTCGTCCAGCGGCGGCCGGCGATCAGGCTCGCCTACAACAGCGCCGTCTACGCCCTCGGCGGAGGAGCGGCCGGCGTCACGGCGGCCCTCGTCGGCTCACACGCCGGCGTCGGCGGGCTCTTCGTCGAGGTCATCTTCGCTGCGGCGGCCTTCTACGCGGTCAACATCCCGCTCACGGCCGGCATCATCTCCCGCTGGTCGGGCGAGCCGTTCCTGCCGCTCCTCGAGCGGTCGGTCTACTTGACCGTCGTCCCCTTCTCGATCATGGCCTCGGTCAGCCTCATGCTCGCCGTCCTGTGGGAGCGCTCCCCCTTCCTCGCCACGGCGCTCGTCGGACCGCTCGTCGCCATCGCCCTCTACCAGCGCTCGGTGCACAGCGCGCTCAAGGCGATGCGCCTGGCCTTGACCGACCCGCTCACCGGGCTCGGCAACCACCGCCACTTCCACGAGCGGCTCCAGCACGACCTCGACAAGGCGCAGGACGAAGGCTTCCCGCTCACGCTCTGCCTCCTCGACGTGGACGACTTCAAGCAGATCAACGACCGGTACGGCCATCCGACCGGCGATCGAGTCTTGGCGCAGGTGGCGGCCCGCCTGCGCCAAGGAGGTGAGGCGTTCCGCCTCGGCGGCGACGAGTTCGCCCTCCTGCTCCCCCGCCGCGACGAGCACGAGGGCCTCTCGGTCGCACGGTCGATCATCGAGCGGATCGCCGAGACGGAGGTCGACCTCGGCGAGGTGCTGAACGTGTCCGCCGGCGTCGCCACCTATCCGCAGCACGGCGTCGAGCGGAGCGAGCTCGTCCGCGTCGCCGACAGCGCGCTCTACCTGGCCAAGGAGCAGGGAAAGAACACCGTCCGCGTCTACCGGCCGGACCTCATCGAGCTGGTCGAGTTGCGGCGGCTCGCCGAGGGCCCCGACCGGGCCGCGCGCCTGCGCGCCGCCGCCAGCCTCGCCCACGCGGTCGACGCGCGCGACGCCTACACGGGCAGTCACTCGTACATGGTGGGAGAGCTCGCGGCGCGCATCGCCCGGCGCCTGGGTCTCGACGGGGAGGCCGTCGAGCTCACGCGGCTGGCGGGGAGCCTGCACGACCTCGGGAAGCTCGCGATCCCGGAGGAGATCCTGCGCAAGCCCGGCCC
>JAIBJN010000128.1 GCA_020029595.1 Actinomycetota bacterium
GCTGAAAGGCGCGGACAAGAGGCCGATCTCGATCGACGGACTCTGGGCGCTGCAGTTCGGCCACGGCGCGGTGAACAACGGGCCGACCGACACGCTCTTTTTCACGGCCGGCCCCGACGATGAGGAGCACGGCCTCTTCGGCACCATCCGGGCCGGTTAGCTTCGAGGCGGGCCGGCGTGGCGCGCTGCGCGACGCCGGCCCGCCCCACGCCTGCAGGCGATAAGCCGACGCCCGGACTCGAACCGGGGAGCCCTTCATTACGAGTAAGCGCGTCTACCTTGGAGATTCCGCGATCTCCCTGCAAATGTGGGAGTCGTGCGAGACCGCCGAGTCCGTAGAAGCCCACAGAGGTCCGCGGCGCTCCAGCGATGTGTGCCAACGGTGTTCCAACCGGGCTCCAGTTCTGCGCCGGAGAATGGTAGAGCGACCGAGTGCGGCGGTCTCGAAACTCGCGAGGGATCGTAGGGCCCCTCGAGGGTTCGAAGCCCTCCCCCTCCGCCTTGCGGGCGTCTGACCGCCCCCGTCAGGCCGCCTGCCTCAGGCGATCGCCACCATCCGCTCGATGGCGCCGCGGGCGCGGGCGGCCACCTCGGGCGTCACCGTGACGACGTGCTTCCAGTCGCGCAGCGAGTCGCGCAGCTTCTCGAGGGTGATCATCTTCATGTACTTGCAGATCGCCCGCTCTGAGACCGCCTCGAAACGCTTGCCCGGGGCCTCCTTGCGAAGCCGGTGCAGGATGCCGGTCTCCGTGGCGACGAGGAAGCGGTCTTTTGGCGAGGACTTCGCGAAGTTGACCATCCCCTCCGTCGAGAGGATGTGCGTGCGGTCATTCCCGAACGCCATGCACTGGCTCGCGCAGCCGCATTCCGGGTGCACGAGGAGCTCGGCGTCCGGCGCCTCCCGCTGCCAACGCTCGATGTCGTCCGGCCGGATGCCGGCGTGAACGTGGCACTCCCCCATCCAGATCCCGAGCCGGCGCCCGGTCACGCGCTCGAGGTAGAGCCCCAGGAACAGGTCGGGGAGGAAGAGGATCTCCCGGTCAGCGGGGATGGCGTCGATGACCGCCTTCGCGTTCCCGGACGTGCAGCAGTAGTCGCTCTCCGCCTTGACCTCGGCGGTCGTGTTCACGTACGAGACGACGACGGCGCCGGGATGCTGCGCCTTCCAATCGCGAAGCTGCTGCGCGGTGATCGAGGCCGCAAGCGAGCAGCCGGCGTCGAGGTCGGGGATGAGAACGGTCTTGTCCGGACTCAGGATGGCGGCCGTCTCGGCCATGAAGTGGACGCCGCAGAAGACGATTGCGTGGGCGTCGGTCGCAGCGGCCTCGCGCGAGAGCCCGAGGGAGTCGCCGACGAAGTCGGCAACGTCCTGCACCTCGGGCACCTGGTAGTTGTGGGCGAGGAGGACGGCGCCGCGCGCCTCGGCGAGGGCGCGCACCTCGTCCTGCATCGCGGTGGTCGCGGTCGCGCTCATAGAACCTCCAGGGACAGGTCGAGCGAGCGCGCCGAGTGCGTCAGCGCGCCCACAGAGATGAAGTCGACTCCGGTCTCTGCGACGGCGCGAACGGTCTCCAGTGAGACGCCGCCCGAGGCCTCGAGCCTCGCCCGCCCGCCGACGAGCTCGACGGCCTTCGCCATCGTCGCGGTCGGCATGTTGTCGAGAAGGATCCCCTCCACCCCGCAGGCGAGCGCCTCGCGGACGTCGGCGAGCGTCTCGGCCTCGACCTCGACGGGGAGGTCGGGCGAGGCGAGGCGGATCCGCTCGATCGCCGTCCGGATGCCCCCGACCAGGCGGAGGTGGTTGTCCTTGACGAGGATGCCGTCGTCGAGCCCGTAGCGGTGGTTCCGCCCGCCCCCACAGCGCACGGCGTACTTCTCGAGGATGCGCAGGCCGGGAGTGGTCTTGCGCGTGTCGAGGATGGCCACGCCGGTACCCTCGACTGCATCGACGAACCGACGCGTGAGCGTGGCGACGCCGCTCAGGCGTCCGACCAGGTTGAGGGCCGTCCTTTCGCCCGTCATGACTGCGCGGGCGGGGCCCTCGACGCGCGCGACCGCGGTTGGCGAATCGTCGCAGCGGTCGCCGTCGGCGACGAGCACCTCGAAGCGCACCTCGGGATCGACCGTACGGAAGACGAGTGCGGCGGCCTCGAGCCCGCAGACGACGCCGGGCTCCTTCAGGAGAAGACGCGCGGTACAGAGGGCGTCGGCGGGGAGAACTCCCTCGCTCGTGAGGTCGCCGGTCACTCCGTCCTCCGCGAGGGCGTCGCGCACGATCCGCACGAGCGAGTCGACGGTTACTTCCACGACTCGAACACGGGGCCGCGCCCGGGTCGGAGAACGAGGTGCGCCGCAAGCGCGGCGTCCTCGGTCGGGAAGTCGGTCCGGAAGTGCACGCCGCGGCTCTCGGCGCGGGCGAGCGCGCTTTCGGCGACGAGGCGGGTGAGGAGGTGCGGCGAGTGCCGCAGGCGCTCGAGCCCAGCGGCTTCGCGAACGAGGCCGGCGTACCGCCACAGCGCCTCTCGCGGGGCGGGAGGAGCAGGCGGCTCGGGCTCGGGTGGGGGAGGAAGGGTCGGAGGCAGGTCGGGCTGCTCGAGCGCAGCCAGAGCGGCCCTGCGACCGAAAACGAGGCACTCGAGGAGCGAGTTCGAGGCGAGACGGTTCGCGCCGTGGACGCCCGTGGCGGCGCTCTCCCCCGCCGCGTAGAGCCCGAGGACCTCCGTGTGCCCGTCCAGGTCGGTGAGCACGCCCCCGATCGTGTAGTGGGACGCGGCCGCGACCGGGATCGGCTCCGCGGCGGGGTCGTAGCCGGCGCTCGCGAGCGCTGCCATGAGACCGGGGAAGCGCGACCGGTCGACGGGGCGCAGATCGAGGAGAGCGGTGCCGCGCGCGGCGACGGCGCGGGCGACCACGTCGCGCGGCCCGAGCTCGTCGGTGAAGCGGCGACCTTCGTCGTCGAGAAGACGGGCGCCTTCGCCCCTCAGGGCTTCGGTGAGAAGGAGGCTCGAGCCGGTGAGGGCGGTCGGGTGGAACTGGACGAGCTCGAGGTCGGCGAGGGCCGCGCCCGCGCGGTAGGCCATGGCCATCCCCTCCCCGACCGAGGAAGACGGATTCGTCGTCCGTTCCCACAAGGCGGCAACACCTCCGGTCGCGAGAACGGTCGCCCGCGCC
>JAIBJN010000088.1 GCA_020029595.1 Actinomycetota bacterium
ACCGGGCGGATGTTGATGATCGTCTGCGGCGTGATCGTGTCGACGTCCTCGGTCGTCATGCGCTCGCGCACGACGCGCTCCATGCGGTAGAGGCCCACGCGAAACGCCTCCTGGATCAGCTCGCCGACCGTGCGGAGGCGCCTGTTCCCGAAGTGCTCGTACTCGTCGAGCTCGCCCCTGATGGGCTCACGCGAGAGCGCGATCGCGTCGGCTGCGAAGTCCTTGGACTCCTCTGGGACGCCCAGCTGCTTCGGCAGGTCGACGAGCTTGCGGACGAGCGCGAGGATGTCCTGCGTGGTGAGGACGCGGACGTCGTCGGGCACGTCCACCTCGAGGCGCTGGTTCAGCTTGTAGCGGCCGACCTTCGTGAGGTCGTAACGCTTCGAGTCGAAGAACAGCCCGCGCAGGAGGTTGCGCGCGTTCTCGAGCGTCGGGGGCTCGCCGGGCCGCTGCTTCTTGAAGACCTCGACGACCGCCTCCTCCTCGCGGGTCGTCGTGTCCTTGTCGAGCGTCGAGGCGATGAAGAGCGAGTTGCCGAAGAGCTCGAGAATCTTCTCGTTCGTGCTCGTGTCGAGCGCGAAGCCCGTGGAGGGATCCTCCGCGGGGAGCGCGCGCAAGAGCGTCGTGATCGGGAGCTTCCGCTTCCGGTCGATACGGGCGTAGACGACGCCCTTCTTGTCGATCTCGAGCTCGAGCCAGGATCCCCGGCTCGGCATCAGGTTGGCGATGAAGACCTGCTTCGTCGCGTCCTTCGGCTCCATCAGGTAGGCGCCGGGGGAGCGGACGAGCTGCGTCACGATCACGCGCTCGGTGCCGTTGATGATGAAGGTGCCCTGGTCGGTCATCATCGGGAAGTCCCCCATGAAGACCGTCTGCTCGCGGATCTCGCCCGTCTCCTTGTTGACGAAGCGGACCGTGATCGAGAGCGGGACCTGGTAGGTCAGGTCCTTCTCGCGGCATTCCTTGATCGGCACGGGCGGCTCGCCGAACTCGTAGTCGGCGAACTCGACCGCAAGCGTGCCGGTGTAGTCCTCGATCGGCGAGATGTCGTCGATCGTCTCCCGCAGGCCCTCTTCCATGAACCAGCGGAAGGAGGCCTTCTGGATGTCGATCAGGTTCGGTAGGTCGAGGACGTGCTTGAGACGAGAAAAGCTTTTGCGCGCAGGGCGCGCAGCGACCTTGGTGACCAAGGACGGAGACCTCCCTCTAGGCAGGGTCTAGCGACAAGTAATCGAGCAGAATCGGCAGTACGGCGGCGCGACCGCTAAGAGTAGCACGAACGGCGGTCTCTGCGCAAGGCTACGCGCGCGGGAAACCGCTTGTTCGGGCCTCCACTATAGCGCGGAATCCGAGAATGCGCGAGGGTCCACCGAGAAGGGCTCAGAGCGCGTCGCCGCGGCCGTTCAAGCCGGCGGCTGCCGAGGCAGGGAAGGCGAGCCGCACGCGCGTCCCGCCGCCCTCCGCCCTTTCGGCGAAGACGCCCCCTCCGTGCGCCTCGGCGACCTGGCGGACGATCGCGAGGCCGAGGCCCGAGCCCGGCTGGCCGCGCGCCGACGGAGCGCGGTAGAAGCGGTCGAAGACATAGGGGAGGTCGCCGTCATCGATTCCCGGTCCGTGATCGCGGACGACGACCTCTCCGTCGCGGACCGTGACCTCGACGTCGCCCTCGGGTGGGCTCCACTTGGCCGCGTTGTCGAGCAGGTTCCCGATCGCGCGCTCGATCGAGCTCGGGACGCCGCGGACGACCGATTCATGGAGCTCGGCGGTGAAGGTGACCCCCGTCCGGTTCCGGCGCGCCCGCTCGATCGCCTCCTCCGCGAGGAGGTCGAGGCGGACGTCCTCTTGCTCTCCGGGCAGGTCCTTCGAACGATCGAGGGCGACGAGCTCGGCGACGAGCTCGCTCATCTCCGCGAGCTGCTCGACAAGGTCCGCGAGCAGGCGCTCGCGCTCTCCGGGCGGAAGGGCGTCCGCGCGCGCGAGGACCTCGATGTTCGTCCGCAGGCTCGTGAGAGGCGTGCGGAGCTCGTGCGACGCGTCGGCGACGAACCGGCGCTGCGAGCGCGCCGAGTCCTCGAGCGCGGCGAGCATCGTGTTGAAGCTCGCGGCCAGGCGGCCGAGCTCGTCGTCCCCCTCGTCGTCCATCCGCCGGGAGAGGTCGCGTGTCGCGGTCACCTCCTCCGTCGCCTCCGTCAGCCGGCGGACGGGGGCGAGTGCGGTCCGGGCCACCGCGAGGCCGAGCGCGACGGCGAGCCCGATGCCTCCGAGCGAGATGAGAATGAGAACGGTGCGGAGGCGCTCCAGCGAGTCGTCCACCTCGGTGAGCGGCCTCGAGACCTGGAGGGCGTATCCCGGGGCAAGCCGGGTGGTCAGGATGCGCACGTGGATGCCGACGACCTCGGCGTCGGCGAAGAACTGCTCTTCGGTGCCGGCGGCGACCTCCTCCGTCTTGTCGGCGACCGGGAGCGGCAGCTCGTCGCCGGGCCCTCGGATCGCCCCCTCGGGGCCGACGACCTGGACGTAGCCTCCGGGCCCCCCGAGCTCGGGTGTCGGGATGCGGAGGAAGAACTGGCCGGGGGCCGATTCGACCACACGGATGGGGATGCGGCTGATCACCTTGGCCCGGTCCTCCAAGGCCTCGTCGACCTGCCCGCGCAGCTGGTTGCGAACGGCGACGTAGGCGACGACCGAGGCGACGGCGACGGCGACCGCCACGGCGACCGCGGCGACGAGCGTGAGTCGCGCCCGGAAGCTCATGCCTCGCGGAGCGCGTAGCCGACGCCGCGCACCGTCTGAATGAGCCGCGGCTTCCCGCCGGCTTCCGTCTTCCGCCGGAGGTACCCGATGTAGACGTCGAGGGAGTTCGAGCTGGCGCCGAAGTCGTAGCCCCAGACGCGCTCGAAGATCAGCGATCGGGTGAGCACCTGACGCGGGTTGAACAGGAAGAACTCGAGCAGCGAGAACTCCGTGCGGGTCAGCTCGATCGCCTCCCCGCCCCGACGCACGTCCCGCGTCCCCGGGTCGAGCTCGAGGTCGGCGAAGCGCAGGGCCTCGCCCGAGCCGTTCGACGTGCGCCGCAAGAGCGCCCGCAGGCGTGCGAGGAGCTCCTCCAGGGCGAAGGGCTTCGTGACGTAGTCGTCCGCACCGGCATCCAGGCCCGCGACGCGGTTCTCGACCTCGGCGCGGGCCGTCAGCATCAATATCGGCAGGCGGCTCCCCCCGCGGCGCAGGCGTCTGCACACCTCGAGCCCGTCGACGCCCGGCATGAGGACGTCGAGTACGACGGCGTCGGGCTCAACCCCCGATTCGAGCCGGTCGAGCGCCTCTTGCCCGTCGCCCGCCAGCTCGACATCGTAGCCCTCGAGCTCGAGCGCTCGCCTGAGCGACTCGCGCACGGCGCGTTCGTCGTCGACGACCAAGATGCGCATGGGCCGTATTGTGCGGCACGAGATCTGAGAGCGGCGTCCCTGTCCTGGGAGTCTTAGCGAGTTCTTAGGGCGATCTCAGGCGGGTCTTAGAGACGGGTGGTGACATCGGCAGCACCACTCGAATCGAAAGGACGCGTTCATGAACCCCCGCTCCACCCGTACCCTCTCCGTCACGGCGGCGCTCGCCGCCGCCGCCGGAATCGGCGCAGGAGGAGGGGCCGCAACCTACGCGGCGCTCTCCCCGGAAGCCGCGCGGACGGTTGTCCGCCAGGTGACGGTCGAGAGCTCCGAGCAGGCGGCGAGCACGACCGCGCCGATGTCCGTGAGCGAGATCTACGAGAACGCCTCCAAGAGCGTCGTCGAGATCACGACGGTAGCCACGGGCCAGTCGTCCCCGTTCGGGGGCGACCAGCAGGCGCGCGGACAGGGATCCGGCTTCGTCTACGACGCGGACGGTCACATTGTCACGAACCAGCACGTCGTCGACGGCGCCCAATCCGTCTCTGTCATGTTCTGGGACGGTTCGACGTACGAGGCGGAGGTCGTCGGCACGGACGCCTCGACGGATCTGGCCGTGCTCAAGATCGACGCCCCGGCTTCCAGCCTCCAGCCGCTGGCGCTCGGCGACTCGAGCGAGCTCGCCGTGGGCGAGAGCGTCGTGGCGATCGGCAGCCCGTTCGGGCTCGAAGGGACGGTCACGGGCGGGATCGTGAGCGCCCTCCACCGGCAGATGACCGCGCCGAACAACTTCACCATCAACGACTCCATCCAGACCGACGCCGCCATCAACCACGGCAACTCGGGCGGCCCGCTCGTGAACTCTCAGGGCGAGGTCGTCGGCGTCAACGCGCAGATCGAGAGCGAGTCGGGCGGCAGCGACGGGATCGGCTTCGCAATCCCCTCGAACACGGTCGCGTCGATCGTCCCGCAGATCCTCTCGACGGGGAGGGCCGAGCACGCCTACCTCGGCGTGTCCGTCGCGACGGTCTCCGACTCGCTTGCGTCCGACCTCGGCCTCGTCGCAGGAGTGGAGGTGACCGAAGTCCGAAACGGGACGCCCGCCGCGGAGGCCGGGTTCCGCGCGGCGACCGACTCGACCACCGTCGACGGCCAGAGCTACCCGACGGGCGGCGACGTGATCACGGAGATCGACGACCGGCCGATCACATCCGGCGCCGAGCTCCAGAGCGCGATCGACGCGAAGCGCCCCGGGGACACGATCACCATCAAGTACTCGCGCGACGGCAAGAGCACGACGGTCGAGGTGACGCTAGACGCCCGTCCCTCCTGACGAAAGGACCCCGCAGTGGAGGACGCGAAGGGCCGCCGGCGGCGGCCCTTCGCCCTGTAGGAGCTCTTAGACGTTTCTTAGGCGGCCCTCAGGTTGCACTTAGACCCCGGTGCTTCCATCGTCGGTAAGGAACGCGACGAAAGGACACCACTCTGATGCGTAAGGTCATGTCGAAGAAGGTGCTCGCAGCCACGGTCGCCGGTCTCGCAGTCGCCGGGGGCGGGGCGGCGATCGCCGCCTCGCAGAACGACTCTCCCGCTTCCTCGTTCTTCGACTCGGTCGCGAAGCACCTCGGCATCTCCTCCGAGAAGCTCGAGGATGCGACGAAGGCCGCCGCGGTCGACCAGGTGAACGCCGCCCTCGAGGAAGGCAAGATCACCGAGGAGCAGGCGGAGGAGCTCAAGTCGCGGATCGAGTCGGGCGAGTTCCCGCGCTTCTTCGGCCCGGGGCTCTTCGGCGGCCCCGGCGACCACCACGGCTTCGGAGGCCATCTGTTCTTCGGGGACAAGCTCACCGCGGCCGCCGAGTACCTCGGCCTGACCCAGGACGAGCTTCGCGAGGCCCTGCGCGACGGCCAGTCCCTCGCGGAGGTCGCTGAGGCCGAAGGGAAGTCGGTCGACGGTCTGAAGCAGGCGATCCTCGACGAGGCGAAGACGAGCCTCGACGAGGCGGTCGCGGACGAGAGGTTCACCCGGGAGCAAGCGGACGAGATCCTCGAGCGCCTGCGTGAGAGCATCGACGACATCGTCAACGGCACGGGCGCGGAGCGGTGGCAGTTCCGCTTCCGGGGCAACGGCCCGGGAATCCCTCCGGCCTTCGGTCCGCCGGACGGCGACGGCTCCGACGAGAGCCCGTCCGGCGACACCAACTACCAGGACACCGCGGCCTGAAAGCCGCCCCCCGCACCATCCCTCCTCCCCAGCGAAGAGGCCCGCAGCCGCGGGCCTCTTTCGCGCCGATCCACATCTCCACACCCGTCTCCCGCGGCCACGCCCGGGGTCAGACCCCGGGCGTGGCCGGCGGAGACGGTGCGCCGACGTGCATTCAGGGCTCGCGGGGCGCGGGACACGCCCCGAAGGGGCTGGGGAACCTGTTGAAACCAACAGGGCCGGGTCTTGCCCGGCCCTGTTGCGCTCCGAGAGCAGCGGAACTACTTGATCTCGACTGTGGCGCCGGCCTCTTCGAGCTGCGCCCTGATCGAGTCGGCCTCCTCCTGAGCTACGCCCTCCTTGACGGGGTTCGGCGCCCCGTCGACGAGATCCTTGGCCTCCTTGAGGCCAAGGCCCGTGATGGCGCGGACGACCTTGATCACCTGGATCTTCTTGTCGCCGGCGCCGGTGAGGACGACGTCGAACTCCGTCTGCTCCTCGGCGCCCGCTCCGTCGCCTGCGGCGGCGGCCGGGGCGGCGCCGGGAGCGGCGACCGCGACCGGAGCGGCGGCGGTGACGCCCCACTCCTCCTCGATCTTCTTCTTCAGCTCGACGAGGTCGAGAACGGTCATCTTCCCGAGCTCGTCGAACACCTTGTCGACTGCGGTGGCAGCCATTGCTATTCCTCCTCAGTGGTCTCTTGGGTTGTCTCTTCAGTTGTCTCTTCGGATGTCTCCGCGGGCGGGGGCTCCGCGGACTGCAGCTGCTCGACACGGGCGTCGAGCAGGCCGACGAGGTCCTGAAGCGGGGCGGCGAACAGGCCCACGATCGCGGTGAGCGGGCCGACGATGGCGCCGAGCACCTGACCCCGCAGCACGTCGGCCGGCGGGAGCGAGGCGAGCTCGACGACCTGGCTCGCCTCCATGGGCGTGCCCTGGAGGATCCCGCCCTTGATCTCGAGGACCTTCGTGCGACGCGCGGTCTCGTTGAGCGTCTTCGCGACGGCGACCATGTCGCCGTCGCCCACGAACGCGATCGCGGTGGGGCCGTCCAGGAGCTCAGTCAGTGAGTCCAGCCCCGCCTGCGCCGCCGCACGCTTCGTGAGCGTGTTCTTGACGACGGAGAAGCGGGCGCCCGCCTCCAGCAGCTTCGTGCGCACGTCGTCGAGCTCGCTCACCGAGAGGCCGCGGTAGTCGGCCAGGATGAGCGTCTCCGAGGCGCGCAGTCGCTCCGCGAGCTCCGCGACGACCTGTTCCTTGTCCGTTCTCAGCATCGAAATCACCTCCTATCGTTCAGGCCCGCCAATTGGCGGGCCTGAACGAGAAGGTCTCGACAGAACCGCCTCGGCTGGACTTCCACCCCGAAGGGCTGCCGGCTGTCTTGGGCGACAGGCGTGTGCCGAATCTCTACGCCGGGGCGGGCTCCTCCTCGAGCTCGGCGGCGATCTCTCGTGTCTTCGTCGGATCGACATGGACGCCGGGGCCCATCGAGGGCGCCAGCGTGATCGAGCGGATGTAGCGCCCCTTCGCGGCGGCCGGCTTGGCGCGGACGATCTCCTCGACCACCGCGGCGTAGTTCTCGAGGAGGGTGCGCACGTCGAAGCTCTTGCGGCCGATGGCGAGGTGAACGTTGGCGCCACGGTCGGTGCGGTACTCGAGCTTGCCCGCCTTCGTGTCGCGGACCGCCTTGCTGACGTCGAACGTGACGGTCCCGGTCTTCGGGTTGGGCATCTTGCCGCGCGGGCCGAGGATCCGCCCGAGCTTCCCGACCGTCCCCATCATGTCCGGCGTGGCGATGGCGACGTCGAAGTCGTCGAAGCCGCCCTCGACCTGCGTGGCGAGGTCGGCCGACCCGACGATGTCGGCTCCTGCGTCCTCCGCCTCGCGGGCCTTCTCGCCCTCAGCGAAGACGGCGACCCGGACCTCCTTACCCGTCCCGTGCGGGAGCATGAGCGTGCCGCGGAGCTGCTGATCGGCGTGACGGACGTTGAGACCGAGGTTGAAGTGGACCTCGACCGTCTCGTCGAACTTCGCGCTCTCGATTTCCTTGAGGAGCCGGACTGCTTCGAGCGGCGAGTACGCGCGCTCGCGGTCGATCGTCTCGCGCGCGCCCGTGT
Organism: Actinomycetota bacterium; assembly: GCA_020029595.1. Lineage (GTDB taxonomy): Bacteria > Actinomycetota > Thermoleophilia > Gaiellales > Gaiellaceae > JAIBJN01. Next base: position 7,702 of record JAIBJN010000088.1, read on the forward strand.
ACCGCTTGCCGTGGCGCGCCATTACCGGCCAACATCCACGCCCATCGAGCGCGCCGTGCCCTCGATGATTCGCATCGCGTGCTCGACGTCCCGCGCGTTCAGGTCCTCGAGCTTCGTCTCGGCGATCTGGCGCACCTGCCTGGCCGTCAGCGTGCCGACCTTGTCGCGGTTCGGCTCGGACGAGCCCTTGTCGAGCCGCAGCGCCTCCTTGATGAGGACGGCCGCCGGGGGGGTCTTCGTGATGAAGGTGAACGAGCGGTCCTCGAAGACCGTGATCTCCACCGGGATGATGCGCCCGTTCTCCTGCTGGGTCTGCGCGTTGAACGCCTTGCAGAACTCCATGATGTTGACCCCGTGCTGGCCCAGCGCGGGGCCGACCGGCGGGGCCGGGTTGGCCTGCCCGCCCGGGATCTGGAGCTTGATCAGTGTCAGAATCTTCTTCGCCATTCGTTCCTAGTCCATCTTCTTGACCTGGTCGAAGCTCACCTCGACGGGCGTCTGGCGCTCGAAGATGTTCACGAGCACCTTGAGCTTCTGCTGGTCGGCGTTGACGTCGATGACCTCGCCG
>JAIBJN010000089.1 GCA_020029595.1 Actinomycetota bacterium
TCCGCCGGCTCGCCGAGGGTCCGGACCGCGCCGCGCGCCTGCGCGCGGCCGCCAGCCTCGCCCACGCCGTCGACGCGCGCGACGCCTACACGGGCAGCCACTCCTACATGGTCGGCGAGCTCGCGGCGCGCGTCGCCACGCGCATGGAGCTCGACTCGGAGGCGATCGAGCTGACACGGCTCGCCGGCAGCCTCCACGACCTCGGCAAGCTCGCTATCCCGGAGGAGATCCTCCGCAAGCCCGGCCCGCTGAACGAGGCCGAGCGCCTCGTGCTCGAGCGCCATCCGCAGATCGGCTACCGCATGCTCGACTCCCTCGGGGTCGAGCCGGTCGCGACGTGGGTTCTGTACCACCACGAGCGCTGGGACGGGGACGGGTACCCCGACGGCAAGCTCGGCGCCGACATTCCGCTCGGCGCGCGCATCCTCTTCGTCGCCGACGCCTACGACGCGATGACGACCGATCGTGTCTATCGGGGCCGGCTCTCGCACGACCGCGCGATCGCCGAGCTCGAACGCTGCGCCGGCACCCAGTTCGATCCCGAGGTCGTCGCGGCCTTCATGGCCGAGTTCGACCAGCCGCGCCTCGAGCTGGTCGTCGCCGAGAGCGCGTAGCTCACGCCGCCTCGAGCTGAGCGACGTATCCTCGAAGCATGCGGCGGGGAGGAACCCTGCTCGTCTTCGTTGTCGTCGCCGCGATCGCGATCGCGGCGAGCGTCGACGCTCTCCGCGGTGAGAGCTCGTCTGGGCCGGAAAGATCTACGGTCTCGACGACGCCGGACCGGCAAACGGAGACGGCGCCTCCCGAGGAAGCCTTCGGCGGCCTCCTCTACTACACGGACGAGAGCTGCGACCTCCGAGCGGTCGAGCTTCCCACGCGCCAGCCGGCCGAGGCACCCAGCTGGCGCGAGTGCCGCTTCGTCCTCTCGGCGGACGGCTACCGCGTCAGCGAGGCCCGCTCCGGCTGGGACCCCCGCTCAGACCCCCTGATCGGACGGCTCTTCCAGACGGAGGAGGGCAAGATCCAGGTCGCCACCAACCGGGGCCCCGAGGGCGAGCCGTTCAGGGGCCAGGCGGCCGCCTGGCGCCCGGACGGGACGCTGACGTACGTCGCCGACGGGGTGGTGCGCGAGTGGCCCAGCAGGGCCGAGGTCCTCTCGCAGACGGATCTGGCGGAGGCTGTCTTGGCGCATCCGGACGTCCCGGACACGGGACGGATCCGGCCCATTCGGGTCAAGGAGATCGGCTGGCTCGACGATGCGCGGCTCGTGACCATCCTCGACGCCTCCGTGGGCGTGGACCGGACCGAGGACTTCGTCGCCGTCTTCGAAGGCAGGGAGATGATCGCCGTGCACTTCGGCGGAACCGAGCGCCTCTCGGATCTGACCGTGAGCCCACGCGGGGGGTTCGTCGCCCTGCGGCTGTCCGGAGAAGAAGGATTCCTGTTGCTCGACGCCGGCGGCAGCCTCGTTCCCCCTCCGCCACTGACGAGCTTCCGGGCGATTGCCTTCTCCCCGAACGACCTGTGGGCGGCCGCCGCGACCGACGCCGGCGTGTACGTCTTCCTCCTGGGAAGCCAGTCCTTGTCTGCGCGACTCGACATCGACGCCTATGACCTTGCCTGGCGCGGGCCGGCCGGTGCACCGCCGCTCGAGGGCGCGGAGGAGGCGCGGGCCTGGCTCGGCGGGCTCGGTGCCACTGGTCGCCTCTTCGTAAACGAGCCGGGCTGCCGGCTCCGCGCGCTCAGGCTCCCGAACCTGGTGTGGGAGGAAGAGCCCGATGCGGTGCTCGCACCCTGTCGCTTCAGCCTCACTGCGGACGACGAACCGGTCGACGAGACGGTGGCCCTCCAGCCCGGAGGCGACCTACGGGCGTACTGCGAAGGGGACGACCTCGAGGTCTACACCCCGGGGGAGAGCGGTGAGACCATCTTCCCGGACGCCTGCGCGCCCGCCTGGATGCCGAACGGACGGCTGACGTTCATCCGCGAGGGCGAGCTCTACGCGGGCGAGGCCGGCGGCGCCGAGCGCCTCCTGATCTCCCGCGACGACCTCCGCAGCATGTTCGGTCGCGAGGCGGCGCTCGAGGAGGTCGCCTGGATCGACGACGCGCGCCTCTGGGGGGTCGTCCGCTTCGGGGGGGGCGCGATCGTGGCGGCCATGACGACGGAGCGGCTCGTGTACTCGCCCACGTTCACGACCCGGTGGATCGAGGAGCTGTGCGTGAGCGCTACCGGTATGGTGGCCGCCCGCACAGACCGTGGTGTCGTCTTCTTCGACAGCGGGGGACGCCGCGCGCTCACCTTCCCGAACGGGCAGGCGGTTTCCTGGGCACCCGACGCGCTCGTCGCGGCGGTGGCGACGCGGCGGGAGATCCTCTTCGTCGCGCCGGTCTCGCGGGACGTCGTCGCGCTCCCCCTGGCCGCCATGGACCTCGAGTGGGTCGTTCCGTAGAGGTCAGAGCGGGATGTTGCCGTGCTTGCGGGGCGGGCGCTTCTCGCGCTTCGTCAGCGCCGTCTTGACGGCGTCGCAGAGCACGGGGCGCGTACGCCGTGGCTCGATGACGTCGTCGACGTAGCCTCGTTCGGCGGCCGTGTACGGGTTGGCGAACTGCGCCCTGTAGTCGGCGATGAGCTCCGCACGGCGCGCCTCGGGGTCGTTTGCCTCCTCGAGCTCCTTCCGGAAGACGATGTTGACGGCGCCCTCCGGGCCCATGACGGCCACCTCGGCCGTCGGCCAGGCGAAGTTGAAGTCGGCGCGGATGTGCTTGGAGCTCATGACGTCGTAGGCCCCACCGTACGCCTTGCGGGTGATGAGCGCGATCTTCGGCACGGTCGCCTCCGAGTAGGCGTAGAGGAGCTTCGCGCCGTGGCGGATGATGCCCCCCCACTCCTGCGACGTCCCGGGGAGGAAGCCCGGCACATCCACGAAGGTGACGAGCGGAATGTTGAAGGCGTCGCAGAAACGGACGAAGCGCGCGGCCTTCACGGACGAGTCGATGTCGAGCGTGCCCGCGAGCGCCTTCGGATTGTTGCCGACGATGCCGACCGGGTGGCCGCCGAGGCGGGCGAAGCCGCAGACGATGTTCTCGGCCCACAACTGGTGCACCTCGAGGAACTCGCCGTCGTCGACGACACGCTCGACGACGACGCGCATGTCGTACGGCTTGGTCGGCTCGCCGGGGATCAGCGAGTCGAGCTCGGGATCCTCTCGGTCGGGGGGGTCGGAGGGCTCGAAGTAGGGCGGTGCGTCGACGTTGTTCTGCGGGAGGAAGGAGAGGAGATAGCGCGCGTCCTCGAGACAGGCCTCCTCGTCGTCCGCGGCGAAGTGCGCGACGCCCGACTTGGACGCGTGCGTGAGCGCCCCACCGAGCTCCTCGAAGGTCACGTCCTCGCCCGTGACCGTCTTCACCACCTCGGGCCCCGTGATGAACATGTACGAGGTCTCCTTGACCATGAGCACGAAGTCGGTCATGACCGGCGAGTAGACGGCACCGCCGGCGCAGGGCCCCATGACCAGGCTGATCTGCGGGACGACGCCAGAGGCCTGGACGTTGCGCCAGAAGATCTCCGCGTAGCCGCCGAGGGAGACGACTCCCTCCTGGATCCGCGCGCCGCCCGAGTCGTTGATGCCGATCACGGGGCAGCCGTACTTGAGAGCCAGGTCCATGACCTTGCAGATCTTCTCCGCGAAGGCCTCGGAGAGCGTGCCGCCGAAGACGGTGAAGTCCTGGGAGAAGACGAAGACCTTGCGCCCGAAGACCGTCCCGTAGCCCGTGACGACGGCGTCGCCCCACGGCCGCCGCTCCATCATCCCGAAGTGCGGGTTGCGGTGGCGGACGTAACGGTCGAGCTCGATGAAGCTGCCCGGGTCGAGGAGCTTCTCGAGCCGCTCGCGCGCGAGGAGCTTCCCGCGCTCGCGCTGCCGGGCGACGGCGCGCTCGTCGCCCGCGTGGAGCGCCTCCTCGCGGAGCCGCTCGAGCTCCTCGAGCTTCGTGTGGGTCGACCGCCCGTCCTCGGCCTTCGCCATGCGCGGGAGCTTACTTCGGCTCGGGCGCCAGGCGGCACATTCCGCGCGCCACGCGTGCGTTTTCCGGCGCTACGCTCAAAAGCGGGTGGAGGCGTGGGGTGGACCCCGGGGAACCGCTAGAGCTCGTGCGGCAGAAGCGAGTACATGTAGACGTCGAGCCGTCTGCCCTTCAGCTCGATGTAGGACCGCAGCAGGCCCTCCCGGCTGAAGCCGGCGTTCTCGGCGACCCGGATCGAGGCGGCGTTCTCGGGCTCGACGATGAGCTGGAGCCGCTCGAGCCGGTGCTCCTCCGCCGCCCAGCGCGTCAGGAGCCGGAGCGCCCGCGAGGCGACGCCGCGCCCGCGGGCCTCCTTCTTCACCCAGTAGCCGAAGTTGCCGCGGGAGTCCTCGAGCACGCTGAAGCCGACGACGCCCAGCAGCTCGTCGGTGCGCGCATCGACGATCGCGAAGGAGTTCTTCGCGCCGGCGACGAACTCGCGCGCCTGCTCCTCGGTGAGGCCCTCGGGTGTCCTCGTATGACGCGGGATGAGCGGATCGCGGCAGGCCTCGACGATGGCGGGCACGTCGTCTTCGGTCAGAGGACGAAGCGCGACCCCGCCGTCTTCGAGCCTCACGGCGGCTTCGCCCGGTCCGAGTCGAGGTCCTCTGCCTTGACCACGGGGGAATCTAGAGGTCTTCGGGCAGGAGGGAGTACATGACGGCGTCCCGGCGACGGCCCTTGAACTCGAGGAGAGAGCGGAGAGTTCCCTCGCGCGTGAAGCCCGCCTTCTCGGCCACCCGCTGCGACGCGCGGTTGGCCGGCTCGGTCACGAGCTGCAGACGGCCCGCGCCGAGCTCCTCGAAGGCCCAGCTCGCGACGAGCCTGAGCGCCCGCGTCGCCACGCCGCGTCCGCGCGTCGAGGCCCTCACCCAGTAGCCGATCTCGACGACGCCCTCGTCGTGGACGCGCGCCCCGATGCCGCCGAGGAGCTCTCCGGTCGGGCCGTCGAAGATGGCGAACGCCCTCTCCTCCGTCGTCGTCAAGAACTCGAGGGCGTCCGCCTCCGTGTACGGCGACGGAATGCGCGTCCACCGATCGATCTCCGGATCGTTCTGGAGCGCTTCGGCGAGGGCCGCTACGTCGTCCTCCGCGAACGGCCGCAGCAGGACCTCCGCGTCTTCGAGTCTCACGGCGCGAGGTGCGCGTCGTACGTGCCGAGCTCCCCGCGGAGGGCGTTGCAGATCTCGCCGACCGTGACGTGGGCCGCCAGCGCCTCCCGCATCGGAACCAGGAGGTTCCCCTCTCCTCGCGCCGCCTCGCGCACCCGCGCGAGCGCCTTCTCCGCGGCGGTCGCATCGCGCTCGGCCCGGACCCGCCGCGTGCGCTCGACCTGCCGCCGTTCCGCATCCGGGTCGAGGCGGTGGAGCTCCATCTCCTCCTCCTCGCCCTCGGCGAAGCGGTTGACGCCGACGACGAGGCGGTCGCCCGCCTCAAGCTGGCGCTCCAGCTCGAACGCCGCCTCTTCGATCTCGTGCTGCGTGAAGCCCTGCTCGATCGCCGCCACGGCCCCGCCGAGCTCGTCGATCTGCCCGATCAGCTCCGAGGCCCGCTCCTCCAGCTCCCGCGTCAGCGCCTCGAGGAAGTAGGAGCCGCCGAGCGGGTCGGCGGTGTCCGTCCCGCCCGCCTCGTGCTGGAGAATCTGCTGCGTGCGGAGCGCGATCCGGGCGCTTCGCTCCGTCGGAAGCGCGAGCGCCTCGTCGAACGCGTTCGTGTGGATGGACTGCGCGCCGCCGCAGACCGCGGAGAGGGCCTGCACGGCCACGCGGACGATGTTGTTCTCGGGCTGTTGCGCGGTCAGGGTCGAGCCGCCGGTCTGCGCGTGGAAGCGAAGCGCCTGCGCCTTCGGATTCGTGGCGCCGAAGCGGTCGCGCATGATCCGTGCCCACAGACGCCGAGCCGCCCGGAACTTCGCCACCTCCTGGAAAAAGTGGTTGTGCGCGTTGAAGAAGAAGGAGAGCCGCTCGCCGAACTCGTCCGGCGAGAGCCCGGCCGTCACCGCCGCCTCGCAGTAGGCGATCCCGTGCGCGAGCGTGAAGGCGAGCTCCTGCACGGCGGTCGCTCCGGCCTCGCGGATGTGGTAGCCGGAGATCGAGATCGTGTTCCAGCGCGGCAGCCGCTCGTGGCAGTAGGCGAAGAGGTCGGTCGTGATCCGCATCGAGGGGCGGGCCGGGAAGATGTAGTTCCCGCGGGCCACGTACTCCTTGAGGATGTCGTTTTGCACCGTCCCGCGGAGCCGCTCGCCGGGCACCCCCTGCTTCTCGGCGACGAGCTCGTAGAGGAGGAGCAGGATCGCCGCCGGCGCGTTGATCGTCATCGACGTCGAGACCTCCCCGAGCGGGATCGAGTCGAAGAGGATCTCCATGTCGGCGAGCGAGTCGATCGCCACGCCCGTCCGGCCCACCTCGCCCGCCGAGGGCTCGTCGTCGGAGTCGTAGCCGAGCTGCGTGGGGAGGTCGAAGGCCACCGAGAGCCCGGTCTGGCCCTGCTCCAGGAGGTAGCGGAAGCGCGCGTTCGTCTCCTCGGCGGAGGCGAAGCCCGCGTACTGACGGATCGTCCACGGCCTCCCCCGGTACATGTCCTTGTAGGGGCCGCGCGTGAAGGCGAACTCGCCGGGGAGCTCCGGGGCGAGCCTCGCGACGTCCTCGTCTGTGTAGACCGGCTTGATCTCGATGCCCGAGTCGGTCTCGCGACGATCCTCGGCCGTGGCCATGAGGTCAATCTACGCTACGGGTGTGCAGGTCGTGGTCAAGCTCTTCGCCGGGCTCCGCGAGCGCGCCGGCACGGGTGAGCGGGCGCTCGAGCTGCCGAAGGGGGCACGGGTCGCCGACGTGTGGGCGTTGCTCGGCTTCGGCGAGGAGCCCGAGGGCCTCCTCTACGCCGTCAACAAGGAGTACGCGGCCGCCGACCGGCCGCTCGCCGACCGCGACGAGGTGGCCCTGATTCCGCCCGTCTCCGGCGGCGCCTTCCGGCTGACCGAGGAGCCGATCGACGTCGACGCCGTCATCGCCGAGGTCGCGGACGAGCGCGCCGGCGCCGTCGCCACCTTCTTGGGGACGACGCGCGTCCACTCCCGCGGCCGCACGGTCCTCCACCTCCAGTACGAGGCCTACGAGGGCATGGCCGAGAAGGTCATGGCGGAGATCGCCGAGGGACTGATGGCCCGCTACGACCTCTGCCGGATCGCCATGGTGCACCGGCTCGGCCGCGTGGGGATCGGGGAGACGAGCGTCGCCATCGCCGTCTCCGCTCCCCACCGCAATCACGCACTCGCCGCCTGCAAGGAGGCCATCGACACGCTGAAGGTGGACGTGCCCCTCTGGAAGAAGGAGGTCTACGAGGGCGGCGAGGAGTGGATCGGGCGCGGCTCCTGATACCGCATCCGGTATCATAGCCGCATGGCAGCGTGGGCAATCGTCAGGGAAGCGCGACGACGAGCGGGACTAACCCAACGGGAGCTCGCACAGCGGGCGAGAACCTCCCAGGCCGCGATCGCGCGCATCGAACGCGGCCGGCAGTCCCCCTCGCTCGAGACGCTCCAGCGGATTCTCCGAGCGTGTCGCGTCGAGCTGCGGCTCGAGATCGCTCCGTACGACGACCATCTCGAGGGACTCATCGAAGCGACCCTCGCGATGACCCCCGAGGAGCGCCTGCGGAGCGTCGAGGAGGTCTCACGGTTCGCCGCGTCCGCGAAGGCGGTGTGACCATGCCCGCGCTCGACATCGAGCGCATCCTGAGCACGCTCGATCGACACGGCGTCGACTACGTTCTCATCGGGGGGCTCGCGGCACGGCTTCACGGCTCACCCCTCCTCACCGAGGACGTGGACATCACGCCTTCGACCGAGCGCGAGAACCTTCGTCGCCTCGCAGAGGCGATTAAGGAGATGGACGCCGAGCTGCGCGTCGCCGGCGCGCCGGAGGGCGTGCCGTTCGCGTTCGACGAGCGGAGCTTCGGCTCGTTCACGTCCATGACGCTGGTGACGAGGTTCGGATTCCTCGATCTGTGCTTCCGCCCCGATGGGACCCGTGGGTATCCCGAGCTGATCGAGGCGGCCGAGACCTACGAGGTGTACGGGCTAGCGATCAGCGTCGCGAGCCTCGACGACGTCATCCGATCGAAGACCGCGGCGGGTCGCGAACGCGACCTGCAGGCGCTCCCGACG